>NZ_JACJED010000021.1:0-95933 GCF_014163885.1 Pseudoalteromonas sp. SR43-2
TAGTGAAACGAAACAGCGCCGATGATAGTGTAGCATTTGCTATGTGAAAGTAGGACATTACCAGGCTTCAAATTGTAGAGAGCCCGACTAGAAATAGTCGGGCTTTTTTACGTCTGCAGAAAAGTAAAATACGCGCAATTAACACACACTCACATCAACACCCATCACGTAGTTCGGTCGAGCGTAGCGACTCACGACGTTAAAATCACAGCAAAATCCCTCAATATCTCAGTGGGCCAATCCAGTAGCATTTGCTATGTGACTCTCCACCGCTGTGGGCACTACGACATCCTACTGCGTAGCGCACCGACTTCAAATTGTAGAGAGCCCGACTAGAAATAGTCAGGCTTTTTTACGTCTGGAGAAAAGTAAATGTGGTGAATTACTCACATATCACATTATAATTTAGCTAATTTACATCCTACCAAACACTTATATTAAGCACTCAATCTCGGTGAACGAGATAAATTAAGAATCAGTTTGATCCCCTACTTAGTTGATAAGTATCTATATAAATATAGTTAAGCTCTATCTCAATAATACTGAATGGGATTGAGGTGAAAACATTGTTAACTAGGTACTTAATACTCTTATAGAGCACATATATTGTGCCAACATGTAATTCATTGACTATAATCATTATTCCTAGGTCGCGGTAAAGAGCGCTACTTAAAATAATTAAATAATTGATTATTCGAACTGGTGAATTATTTCCTTGTTAGCATAATTAATCTTCATTGTACTTTGCATAATTCAACAAAGGATTTAATTTTCTCTGATGCGATATAAAATATCTTGGTGCTTACTTTTTACCACTATGCTTACTCATTTTTCAGCTTTTTCTAATGAGTTAGAATTTTCTGGTTATGCTCGAGTCATTGGTGGTTACTTAGACGAAAAAAATGTCGAATTTAAGGGATATGAAGACAGTATTAAATTTTCTCCATCTAGTTTAATTGGATTCCAAGGCGAGTATCAATTTGATGATAAGTGGTCTGCAACAGCCCAAGTTTTGCTAAGAAGCAATAACACAACAGCTTCTGATAACTCAGGGTTAGAGTGGTTATATTTAACATATAGGCCAACTGATAATATTCAGATAAAACTCGGAAAATTACGCACACCTTTTTTTACTATGAGTGACTTTTCGGATGTTGGTTTTGCGTACCCATGGATCAATCCACCTCAACAAGTCTACGATACTTATTTATTTAAAACATTTAATGGCATAGATGCTGTTTATAAATTTGGTGCAGAAAACTTTGATTTGAGCTTTGAAGGTTACTATGGTGAAGAGTCGGGTGATATAGGGATTGGCGCCTTAAGAACGGGCTTTAAAGTTGATAACCTTTTAGGGTTCATTGGTAAGATTAATATTGAAAACTTAGAATTTAGAGTTTCCCGTTATAATGGGAATATCAAGCTTGATATTGATGAGATAAGACAGCTAGAAAATGTGCTTAATAGCCTTAATTTTACAAAAAGCGCCAGCTCGGTAAAAACAAAAGGTAGAGCACATGCAGACCAATTTGGCGTAATTTACGACAATTTAGATTATTTTTTTAGAGGTGAATGGGTCCGCATTAAAACTGATTTAGGGATAGTGCCTATAATTCAAAGCTATTATTTAACTGCCGGTGTTAATCATGCTCCTTTTACTTACCACTTAACATTTGCAGATAGCGACGTAGAAACTCGTTCTGCTGAAAATGAAATTCCGTTAGGTATTAATAGCGACTTAGATCAACTTGCATATGGGTACAATCGTATTTTTGATGAATCTACGCCTGATTCAATTAAGAGTTGGACGGTTGGTGTACGCTGGGATGTGCTGCCAAACCTTGCCTTAAAAGCTGAGTTTTCAACCCTAGAAGGTGACGATGTAAAAGACTCGTTTTTCGTTACTCCTGATGACTCTGATTTTGATAAAAAAACTAATCTTTATCTTATTGGTTTGGATTGGGTGTTTTAATGATATTTTTTAAACCTATTAATAACATTAAAAAAATAATGATGCTCTTTGTAGTCGCTAGTAGCCTATTTGGTTTTAGCATTTCAGTTTATGCAGAAAATACAAACCCCTCGAACGTCATTATTGTAGTAAATACCACAGATAAAAACTTATCTTTTAGTAAGCAACAAATTCGCCATATTTATATGGGCGGAGCTATGAGCAGACAATTTAAAGCAGTTAACCTATTTGTCGGCAATCCGCTTAGAATAAATTTTAACACTAGGATGGTAGGTCTTACTGAATCTAGAATACAAGCTTATTGGGCCCAAATGCGATTCACGGGGCGCAGCAAGCCCCCTGTTGAATTTGAGTCTACAGAAGAGGTTATAGAGTACTTACTAACCGTTGAAGACTCAGTAGCTTACCTTCCAGCAGGAATTACTATACCTAAAGAGCTCACCATAATTGCACTAAATTAAAAGTAAGCCGTTTGCTTAGTAAAAAATCAATTGCACTGAGTTATTTTGAAGTTATTGTTAGTTCTTTAAATAATGTTTTCGCTCGTTCAATTGTGTGTGGTAGTTGTGCAATGCACACTGGTTTTGCAAAGTAATAGCCCTGCATTTCATCACTACCATTTGATACTAGGTAGTTAGCTTGATCGGTTGTTTCAATTCCTTCGCTACATATTTTTAAACCAAGGCGTTGGCCTAAATCGAGTATTGCTTGTAATACTGCAGTGTCCTTTGCCGAGCTTGCATATTGATTTACAAACATTCGATCTATTTTTAATGTATCAATTTCAATTTTAGTAAGGTAACTCAATGAAGAGTAACCTGTGCCAAAGTCATCTAATGCAATTGAGCCTCCCATAACTTTTACTTGATTAAAAAATTGATTCGCGTTTTCAAAATTTTCTAAATAGCTTGATTCTGTTATTTCAAACTGAATATTTGAAATATCGACGCTATGTTCAAGTAGTTTACTTTTTACAGTATGAATGAAGTTATGATCTTTTAAGTCATGGCTTGAAAGATTCATGGAGACGAGTACATTATTCCCCATAAGTTGTTTTAGCATTTGCATATCTTTAAATACTTGTGTGATCACCCATTGGGTAATCGCTTTTATTTTACCTGCTTGTTCCGCTATAGGTATAAACTCACTAGGAGAAACAAAACCTAGCTCTTTGCTTTGCCATCTTATTAAGGCTTCTAAGCCCTGAGTTTCGCCTGTATTCGACATTTTAAGCTGATAAAATAACTCAAATTCATTTTGCGCTATTGCGTGAGATATTAAGTTAGCGACTTGCGCTTTTCGTTTGTTATCTTCAAGCATTTTATGGTGGAATATTGTATATGCGCCTTTGCCTTTTTCTTTTGATGTGTACATTGCAATATCGGCATTACTGATAAATGTATTTATATCAAATTCAGCCTCTTTGGCACTTGCAATACCAATACTAATACCCGCTGGTACGTCCCACTCATTTATAGTGAATGGCTCTTTCATACCCTCAATGATATTTTCGGCAATATCTATAACAATAGATTGCTCAGTGATATTAGGTAGCATAATTAAAAACTCATCACCGCCTAAGCGTGCAATTATGTCGTTACTACGCAGATAACTTTTCACTTTTTTAGCCACAGCTTGTAAAAGCATATCTCCGGTTTCATGGCCTAGGGTGTCGTTAACGCCTTTAAAACTATCAACATCAAAGAACATAATCGCAACGTCTCGGTCGTTACTTTTACTACTAGCTAGTTCGAGTTTGAGTAGGTCCATAAAAAACATGCGATTAGGTAAACCTGTTAATATATCGTAATTGGCGAGGCGCTCCATTGAATGCGTTTGTACTAAAAGTTGTGCGGTGTGTTTATGATTGGTTTGAACTTGGGAGTCAATTGTTTGTAGTAATGCATTAATGTCGTTACCAAGTTGAGATACTTCATCATGACCAGTGACTTGGTATTGAAGCTTATAATTTGTTGATTTTTCAACTTTCTGTGTGAACTTCGAGAGCGCTAAAAGTGGGCTTAATAAACGCTGATATATCCAAAATGAAATAATAATGGTGAGTGCAATAATTACAACAACAAATGGAGCTGCACTATAAAAAAGGCTAATTTTACTTTCATTCAGTGGCTTTTTAAAGTCTTGCACAATGAGCAAATATCCAATAGGAAACTGCTCCTCCCCAATTGCCTTTAAGGCCACTAGTCCTTCATTGGTTATTGTAACCGCATAAGGTAAATTTTTTGGTTGAATACTTATAAGTTCAGGCTTAAAGCTCTCAAGCTCTAAATAGTTGGGGTGGACATACGATTGGATTAATTGCCAGTCAGCGTCAAATACATTAACAAACTTAATGTGTTCGTACCGATCAAAACCGAGCAATTCTGTGGTTATAGAGAACAAATCAACTTGCTCAGACATAACACGTAATAAGCTATCGGAAATATTTGAAGACATTGCATCTAAATTTTGTTTAACAGATTGGCGATATAAATCTTCGTGTTCATTAATCGCGAGGAAAAAAACTAAATTTGCGCTAAATATAATTAAAACCGTTGTTATTATAATAAATTTATATCGAATACTATGAAGCATCAAATTTAACCCTTAACCGTCATTTAATTATGTTTTAGTTATTATTGTGTAATCAGGCAATCCATAATTACAAAAAAGCTACTTATTACGCCCTTTGTAGCACTAAAAGCCTAACATTGAGAATGCTTTTAAATTCATATACTAAATATAGCTGTTTATTTAATTTTGTACTGACTTACTTTGTTGCAATTTCATTCTTGGTTTAATAAGTGACCTGTGTAAAACTACCTTAGTTAATTTAGTAAATCAGGTGACATGAATGTCGAATATTAAAGCTTGGAAACTTATAAGCCTGTTTTGTTTGTTCGCAGTGCTTATGGGTTGTCAATCTAAAGAAGAGCAGCTGCAACAAACAATTCAAGAGTCTATTAAAAAAGCAGATACAGAGCTGTCACAGCTTGGTACTGCGCTTGATAATGGGAATGTGCGCAATGCTGTATTACTTAAAGAATATGGCGAGCTCCTTAAAAAACAACAACCAGAGCTTACAAAAGTTGTTGATGTAATTACCCTTGATGCAACGCGCCAAGGTGCACTTTATAGTGGTTTAACACAGCGACTTAAAGATATTAAAGGAACTTACTTAATTCCTCCTTACGAAGATACGTTGCATAGCATTGATTTGTTGCGTGATGCGTCTAAACCTACGCTATTTTCTGATGCGTTAACCGATCCTATTAATATGCTAGCTGATATGTCCAAAGGCACTTTAGCGCGTGTAGGTGCAATTAGTAAGCAAGCTGAAGGTGAGGGTGTTGGTAACCAAATGGTAGGTAACCCTAACTATGGTAACTGGCAAACAAATAGTAATGGTATTAGCTTTTGGCAATGGTACGGCATGTACCGTATTTTAGGCGATGTATTTGACCGTGTTGAATATGGTAGTTGGAGCAAACGCCGAAAGTATAGTTATTACAATGACTATGGCCGTTCGCGTTATTCAAGCCCTAAACAAATTAAAACCCAAAGCGCGCTAGAAACACGCACGCGCCAAACATACCAACGCCAAGGTAAGCAGTTTACAAGCCCTTATGCGAGTAAAAAAACAGGTGCATCCGGTTTAAGCCGTAGTAGTTATACGCCACCAAAAAGCCGCAGTAGTTATTCTCGTTCGAGCAGTTATAGCAATAGCTCAGGATCGGTGCGTGATAGCGGTAGCAGAACCTCTCGTGGCGTGAGCCGTGGTAAGTAAAAGAATAAAGTTGGAGTTAGAATAATATGTATGAATTTAATGGAATAACTATGTGGTCGCTACAAGCATTGGCGATTGATTTTGCAATTATTGTTTTATTATTTGTAAGCCTTAAATATATAAAAGGTTGGGTTTCAAACTTACACGCAAATGATGAAATAACAGAGCGTGATAACTTTGCTTTTGGTATTAGCTTTGCCGCTGGTTTAGTGGCACTGGCGATTGTATTAACAGGTGTAAGTAGTGGTGCTTTTGCTGCAACATTGCAACAAGAAGCACTGCAAATGTTAGCTTACGGCGCATTAGCAATTGTACTTATTAAGTTGGGTCACTTTTTTCAAGATAAAGTAGCGCTTCGTAAAGTAAGCCTGCACGACGAAATAGTTAAAGGTAACGTTACAGCTTCAATAATTGATTTTGGTCATGTTGTTAGCGTTGCAATAGTTATTCGCTCAGCACTTTTATGGGTGGCTACTGATGGCTGGCATGGTCTTCCAATTGTAATTGCTGCCTTTATTATAGGTAGTGTTGTATTACTACTTGTTAGCCAGTACCGAGTGCAGTTATTTAAGCGTACAAACAAAAGTGGCGACTGCCTACAACAAGCAATTGTTGATGGTAACTTAGCTGTGGGTATTCGTTACGCTGGATTTTTAATAGGTAGTGCATTAGCTATTACAGCTGCAACGGGTGTTGCGCCATACGCTGCTGATAACATTAATGCGAGTTTACTATACTGGGCTATTAGCGCTGTTGTGAGCCTTGTCGCATTTATTATTTTGCACTTAGTGACAATTAAAATAATTTTATCTGGTTGCGATATTTCAGATGAAGTTAATCGTCAAAAAAATGTAGGTGTAGCAGCTATTTCTGCAGCAGTATCATTTGCTGTAGGTATCACTATGGCAACCTTACTAGGCGCATAATCAGTGTCATCAACCAACACTCCCCCAAGTAAGTCTCGCTTACTTGGGCACGATATATTACTAATTACTGTTATGGCCGTGCTTGCTGGGTGCGGCCTTATTTATGAATACTTACTGTCTCATTATGCGGGCCGTGTACTTGGCTCAGTAGAAAGCGCTATTTACGCCATGATCGGTACTATGATTGTAGCAATGGGCTTAGGCGCTTTTTTAGCGCGTTGGTTTAAAGATGCATTTACCGCTTTTGCTTGGCTAGAAAGCATTATTGCTTTGGTTGGCATGGGCTGCATTTTAGCGATAGCGGGTGTAATAGCAGTTAGTTATTCTCTTCCTCATTTATTTTCGAGCATTTTTAATTTACCCCCAGATGTTGTACTTAATGGTTACGTATTTCAAAAGCTACAAGAGTGGTCACGTTTTCTACCTTATGTTTTTGGTTTAATACTGGGCTTATTTATTGGTATGGAAATACCGCTTATAGCGCGCATTCGTCAGCACGTTTATGGTCGTTTTTTAGAAAACAACGCAGGGACTATTTATGGTGCCGATTATATTGGTGCTGGTATTGGTGCCGCCATTTGGGTAAGTATCATGCTCTCAATGCCTATAATGCAAGCTGCGGCGTGGACGGCGTTATTTAATATCATCGCAGGTCTCGCTTTTTTATGGCGTTACCATGCCCATGTGCGCTTTGCTAAGGCACTTTTAGTTTGCCATATAGTGCTGCTGGCATTGTTTGGCTTTATTTTAGTATTTGGCAGTAGCTGGATGAACAATCTAAGTAATGTTTTATACAAAGATAAAGTAATTTATTCGCAAGCAACCAAATACCAGCACGTAGTTTTAACCGAAAGGTTAAACAAAAACCAACCTCAGCCAATCACCGATTTATATTTAAATGGGCGTTTGCAGTTCTCAAGTATTGATGAACAAATATATCATTCAATGTTGGTTTATCCTGCAATGCTTGCCTCTAACAGACACGACCGTGTATTAATAATTGGTGGTGGTGACGGGCTTGCACTTAGGGATGTTTTAAAATGGCCTGTAAGCGAAGTAACGCTAATAGATTTAGACGCGCAGCTTCTCAATTTATTTGGTCATAAAGACGGTGACTTTACGCCACCAGAGCACATCAATAAGCGATTACTACAGCTAAACAATAAATCGATGCATGACTCGCGGGCCAACGTAATTGTGGGTGATGCATTTTTAGAAGTTGAAAAGCTACTTGACCAATCTAAGCAGTTCGACACCATCTTAATTGACTTACCGGACCCAAATCACCCTGATCTAAATAAAATGTACAGTGACTACTTTTATAATCATGTACGTCAGTTATTAGCACCCGATGGCGCAATGGCGGTTCAATCAACTTCACCTTACCACGCTAAAAAAGCGTTTTTAAGCATTGCTAAAACAGTTAAAGCCGCAGGGTTTGGCTATGTTGAGCAGTATCAGCAAAACATACCTTCGTTTGGGCAGTGGGGCTGGACTATAGCCACTAAAATGGGTCAATCGGCCAGTGGTCGTATTAATGATGCGACAGCTATGCCTGTGCCATCAAGGTGGATTAGTAAAGAATATTTATTGGCAAGTTTTGTATTTCCTAACCACTACTTTGAACAAGTTAAAAGTATTGAGGTCAATAGGTTAGGATCTGGTCAGTTGTATGATTACTACCGCACTGCATGGCAAATAGAAAGCGAATTGTATAAAAACTAACAAAACATGGTTGACATAATATGTCGACCATGAGAATCTTAACTCAGACATAATATGTCAAACGACAAAAGGCAGAGACATGGAATTAAATGAACTTTCAATAAAATTAGCTTCTTTTGAAACTGAAGGCGCTAACTTTGAGTCTTTCTTGATTGCCAACCCAGGCGAGCAAGATGTTTTACAAGTCATTGTTGATGGAAATGATGAACTTCCAATTTTTGTTACACAAACGCAAGAGCAGTTGTTATGTATTAGCTACTTGTTTGACGAAGATGAAGTTAAGAGTGAATTACGCAACGAGTTAAACGAAACATTACTGCGTTTAAACGTGCCAATTCCACTGAGTGCATTTGCTAAAATCGATAACAAATACGCGATTTTTGGTGCACTGTCGGTAAATTCATCATTAGATGACGTTACCCACGAACTAGTGACATTAGCTGATAACGCTATCGATGCACTAGAAGCCGTGACCTTGTATTTAAACGATTAATAGCTAGTTAGTGGAGTTAAGATTATGAGTATTTTAAAAAAATTATTTACAGCAGTACGTGGCGGCGCTCGTGAAGCAGGCGAAGCAATTGTAGACAAAAATGGTATCCGTATTTTTGAGCAAGAAATTGCAGATGCGCAAAATGCACTTCACCGCGCTAAAAAAAGCCTTACAGAAGTAATGGCTAAAGAAATGCAAACTAAGCGTAAAATTAGCGCTGTAGATGCATCAATCGCGGAACATGAAGCGTATGCAGGCCAAGCTCTTGAAAAGGGCAACGAGGCGCTGGCATTAGAAATTGCAGAAAAAATTGGTGACTTTGAAGCTGAAAAAGCCGAAAACGAGCAAGTATTATCTGGTTTTAGCAATCACATTGTTGCGCTTAAGCAGCAAGTTAAAGATGCTGAAAAATCAATTAAAGAGAATCAGCGCCAGCTTACAATGGTTAAAACCACTGAAAGCGTACAGCAAGCAACAATGGCTGTTAACAGCACGCTTAATACAAACAGCTCGTCTATGACATCGGCTCGTCAATCGCTTGAACGCATTAAACAGCGCCAACAAGATCGTAGCGACCAGCTAGGTGCTGCAAAGCAACTTGAGTCAGACGTAAATGGCGATGACTTAAAAGCAAAAATGGCTGAAGCAGGCATTGGCGACACAAGTCCAAAAAGTGCTGATATTTTAGCTCGCATCAAAGCGAAGCAAAATAGCTAACCATTACGTTTATACTTTAAAAAGGTAACCGAGTTTTGCTCAGTTACCTTTTTTGCTTAGAAGGCAGCCTTCCTATGTTTAATTTTTTCAAATCTAAAAAAGAGCCAGAGCGTCAGCTTAATCATCCAAGCGAGCTTAAAAAAGGCGACATGTTTAGTGTTATCGACTCATTTGCTTATCCAGCATGGTTAAAAGGTGAAACGCTACGTGTTACTGATATTCAGACTTACCAATATCAGCACAGCAGCGATACTGAATTTGTACTTGAGACAAATAGCGGCCAAGTTGTATTTTTACAAATTGAGCAAGATGACGGCGAAGAGTGGGCTAACTTTTCTATTAAAATTCAGCGAAACGAAGTTGAAGAGATATTTGGCCTTGATGAGTTTGCGCGTATTTTTGATGAAGAGTCGTTAACCCACATTACAGTGCAAAATACACCAGAGCGCTTTATGCAGTTTTTAGCTAAAAGTTATCAACAAAGCGAGTCGCCTTATGTGTGTTATTTCCATAATAAAGATTACCGCAACCAAACATTGCCTCGCTATGAGCAAGAAGGTGGCGAGCTATGTGAAATGATTTGTTTAGCATCAGATAATGAAGGCTTTGGTTTAAATATCGAAATTTGGGATGGCGGCGAAACCGAAGTATCGCTAACGCTCATGCGTCCAATGTCTGATATTGTAGACTTGTTTCCCGGAGATGCTAAGTGAGTGATGCTAAAGACAAGTGGTTGCGTCAGGAACAAGCTGTACGTGCCACACAAATGGCATTTGATCTAAGCAGTGAAGTTCAAAAGCTGATAAAAAAGCAAGCTATAGACCAAGAGTTAACGCCGTCAGATATGATCCGTAAAATACTTGGCTTAGATGTAAAATCTAAAAAAACGCGTCAACGTTTATCGTTTAATTTAAATGATGACGAGATTGCGCAACTAGCCAGTCGCTTTGATGTCCCAAGTGATGATAAGCGAGCCGTAAAACAACAAGTAGCTGACTTACTAATTGCTCACACTAAAAAAACTAAGTAGTTGCACTAGATTATTATGAATATTACTCTAACTGCTTATCTACTTATTTTTGCGTTGTTTGGTACTGCGGCGAGTTATTTTGTACGCTTTATTTATGCATATTGGGTGTTTAAAACAATGCCCATGAAGTACATTATAAAAGCGGGTATTTGCGTAGTGCTGGTTGTTGTAATTTCAGCGTTAATTCCGTATTTAGGTTAACGCTGAGATTAAATTATACGCGACCATTTTTATTTTATATCAAACGACTGGCATTGGTGATTAATACACAGCGACTGCACTTCAAGTACTGGTGAACAATCGGTTAAGCCTTGTGCTTTATTTTGTATTTTTTCTTGTTTTGTTATTTGTTGAGCAAGCTGTTCTGCTTCTTCTTGAGATGTGTTCAGCGTTGAATAAACAGCATACTTACTCGGTCCGCCGCATGCGCGGGCGCCCACTTCAAGTACTTTGCACTGAAAACTTGCGGTGCAGCTGTTATTACTCACCATGTTACTAAGATCATAGTTTAAGTCAGACAAGTTTTTACTTTGCTCATTTGACGTCACAGTACTAGCACAACCACTTAGTAATAAAATGCTGCTAGCAATGCTTAAAATTGATAGTTTAATTGCCGATGGTAAACAACTCATAACGTTATCCTTAAAATGCACTTACCGCTGAACCTTCAAGTTTAACACATTTATTTTCAACACACTGCGTGCTTGGCGTTGTTAAATGCTGACAAATGCTCATCATCCCTTTTTGTGAATTATAGTTACTTTCAAGCTTAGTAATTTTCTCGCTAAGGGCTGCTACTTGTTTTTCAGACGCTGATTTTGTTGAGTACACAATAAAGCTGCTTGGCCCACCACATGCGCGACTGCCTACTGCACTTATTCTGCATTGAGTGCTGGTATCACATTGCGTATCTGTAATTAACGTATTTAATTCGGCTTTAGCTGTTTTTATATCGTCTATTGAAACGTTTTTTAAATCGTTTATTGAAACGCTTTCAGCAATTACATTATTTTTTGTATTTTCTTGTAATTGAGTGTTTTCTTTTAGCTTTTGTAGCTCTTGCTTTGGCGCTTCAGTTTCTGAGGTTATTGTTACTTGCTGCGTTTCAGTTGGCGTTTTATCTAAGCATGCAGTTAAACAAAGTGGTAAAAGTATGGCTAACAATGGGGTACGCATAACAAACCTTGATAGTGATGAAATATTCATCACTATCATACACGGTGCATTTTTTACGGCAATAAAAACTATATTATCAAGTAATTAAAGCCGTGCAAAATATCGTTTATTAAAGTCCACCCTGCGTTAGTTTGGTGGGATTAAGTAGCTTTTCGAGTTCACTGCGTGGTAAATCGGTTTCTTGTTCGGCTACATCAATAATAGGGCGGGCTTCCTTATAAGCCTGCTTTGCTATTTTTGCTGCTTTTTCATAACCGATCACCGGATTGAGCGCAGTCACTAAAATTGGATTTTTAGCGAGTGCTTTATCTATATTAGGCTGATTTACTTTAAAGCTGGCAATGGCTTTATCGCCCAATGCTTGTGCGCTATTGGCAAGTAATTCTATGCTTTGCAAAATATTATACGCAATGACTGGCAGCATAACGTTTAGCTCAAAATTACCCGCTTGGCCTGCTACTGTAATGGTCGCGTCGTTACCGATTACTTGTGCGCTTACCATGGCTGCGGCTTCTGGTATTACCGGATTTACCTTGCCAGGCATAATAGACGAGCCTGGTTGAAGTGCTTCTAACTCTATTTCGCCTAAGCCCGCAAGTGGCCCTGAGTTCATCCAGCGTAGGTCGTTCGCTATTTTCATTTGTGCTACAGCGAGTACTTTTAATTGCCCCGAAAGCGCTACTATGGCGTCTTGTGAGCCGATGTTATAAAAAAAGTTACTACTAGGCGTAAATCTAATGCCTACATTGGCACTCAGGTTTTCTGCAAATTTGGCTGCAAACTTAGGGTCTGCATTTATTCCTGTTCCAACAGCTGTACCGCCTTGTGCCAGTTCGCATACACGCTCTAAGCTATGTCTAATTCCTGCTGCGGCATGATTAACTTGTGACTGCCACGCACTTAGTGTTTGATCAAATGTAACAGGCATTGCATCCATTAAATGCGTACGGCCCGTTTTAACTATATGGCCTACTTCAGCTTTTTTCTTTTCTAGGCTTTGCGATAAGTTTTCAAGCGAAGGAAGTAATTCATACACTACATTTATTGCGCTACTGAGTGCGATAGCAGTAGGGACTACATCGTTAGAACTTTGCCCCATGTTTACATCATCATTAGGGTGAATGCTTTCACTGCCTAATCGGCTAGCAAGCGTTGCAATAACTTCGTTGGCATTCATATTTGAGCTTGTGCCCGAACCGGTTTGAAAAATATCAACGGGGAAATGCTCAACATGCTCGCCATCAATAATACTTTGACAAGCTTGCTCAATAGCATTTGCTTTGTCTTTACTTAAATGGCCAAGCTCGCAGTTACTTTGCGCAGCAGCTTGTTTTATATAAGCCAGTGCAGTGATAAATTGCTTTGGCATAGATAAGCCACTAATGGCAAAGTTATTAACTGCTCGTTGTGTTTGCGCCTGATAGAGCGCATCAGTAGGTACTTGTAGCTCGCCCATGCTGTCTGATTCTGTTCTAAAGTTGCTCATAAGTGTGCTCCTTAAAAAGGGTTGAATTCGTGACTAAGAATACGAGCTTCACGCTCAAGTATTAAAAATTGTGCAGTATTGTTATGCACCTTATAAAACCGTTTTAATGCTAATAATGGTTTGTATAGCTGCTCTAAACATTGTTTACGAATAGCATTATGTATAAGAGGGTCGCACATTTTGTTCATAATTTCATGGTGTGTGCGCCTAAGATAAAACTCTTGAAGCAAGGGATTATGTTGTTGCTCAAATTTTTTGGCGACGTTAAGGGCGGTTTCTATGTAGTCGGCAACGAGCATGGGTGCATGCAGGCCAGGTCTTAAGCAATGACAAGAGAGTTCTTGATGGTAACGATGCTGGGCATAATTTGAAGACATAAAAAAACCGACTCAACTTAACGATAATAGTTATCATTACATTTAATCGGTTTCAGTGTAAACAGTTATTATAAAAATTATTTGCGATACTAATTTGAGTATTAATTGTAGCCAAGAATAAATATCTGATCTGTTTCATGTTTTGTCATCGCCTGTTGATTATGTTTAGGGTGCGAAAGTAAATCGATTACTGTAGCTCTCATATCAACGGCGTAACTATGATCGTCGGTGGTTTTTTCGGTTATAGCAATGGCCGCGTCTACAGCGGTATAAGGGGGTATATGCATAATTTTATCCTTTGAAATTTAATATAAGTTAAACCCTTTAGTGGGTTAACAATATAAAAGCATATTACGTACCAACCATAATGAGCCAGCTCAACCATATGATAGTTATAGTATTTAAAAATTACCTTTTTTTCATCACGACAAAATAAGCTAAATTTGCTTTACTGTTGTGCATTAATCTACAATTTTGGTGCACAGTAATGACAAAGCCATTTTCACAAGCCTGTGAAAACAATAAAACCCCTATTTTAGAGCAATTAAAGGACGTATTAAAAAATACTAAAACAGTACTCGAAGTCGGATCAGGAACCGGCCAGCATAGTGTGTTTTTTGCAGAGCAATTACCACATTTACAATGGCATACAAGTGATCGTGCTCTAAACCACGAAGGGATTAATTTATGGCACCGCGAAGCTAATTTAACTAATTTACATGCACCACTTGAGCTTGATTTAAATAATGAATGGCCTGTAGATAAGGTTGACGCTATTTATACAGCAAACACATTTCATATTGTAAGTTGGCAATTAGTTGAACGTTTTTTTGACGGTGTTAAACGTCACTTAAATAACGACGGTATGTTGTGTATTTATGGGCCATTTAAGTACCAAGGTGAATTTACCAGCCCAAGTAATGATGACTTTAGTGCCTTTTTAACAGAGCGCGATCCGCTAAGTGGAATAAGAGATTTTGAAGCAGTTGAACAACTAGCTAAGCAAGCAGGGCTTACGCTTATTAGCGATACTGCCATGCCTGCAAATAATCAGTTACTCGTTTTTAAACGGCAGTAATGAGCTACATTGCTCTTTATATATATCAATATGGCCGCGTTCACGCTTTAAGTAGTCGCTTATTGCATTACTAAAGTCGCCATCAACAATATGGTGAGCAGAGTAGGTAAGTACGGGTTCAAATCCGCGTGCTATTTTGTGCTCACCTTGTGCTCCCGAATGAAAGCAGCTGAGTTTATGCTTTATTGCAAACTCAATACCTTGGTAATAGCACAGCTCAAAGTGAAGCGAATCTACTTCCTCACTTGCTCCCCAGTAGCGCCCATAAAGCGTATTCTCACCTACTAAACTAAGTGTTGCAGCAATCACGTTGTCGTCTTTTTTGGCCAGCACAATAACGAGGTTATTAGCCATTAATACATGTAAAAGCGTAAAAAACTCCATATTTAAATAGCCCAAATGACCAGATCGCTTTAAGTAGGTACGCTGATAAAACTCACAAAACAATTGCATTATCTCGGGCGTAATTTGCGTTCCTTGCAGCCATTCAATATCAATATTTTGTTGCGCTATTTTAGCTCGCTCTTTTTTAAGTGACTTACGTTTTCGTGAGTTAAGTATTTGCAAAAAATCGTCAAAGGTTTCAAAACCTTTATTAAACCACTGAAATTGCACACCCACTCTTAGCATGGCATGTTGCTCAGTTAATGATGTTGCTTGGGCTTGGTCGCAAAAATTAACATGCCACCCCGACCACCTTTGCTCAGCACTGTGTATGCTAAGTTGCTCTGTAATGTACTGATACACCGCATTAGGGTTAGCGTGCTCGATAGCAATACGCCTGCCTTCAATAGGGCTAAAGGGAATGCCAGATAGCCATTTGGGATAATATTCTAAACCGTGTTTTTCGTATGCCTCAGCCCATGCCCAGTCAAATACGTACTCGCCGTATGAATGACTTTTTAAATACCCGGGTGCAAGTGCAACGAGCGTATCACTTTCAAAAATAGCGAGGTGATGGGGCTGCCAACCACTTTTCTGTGTTACGCATTGGCTTTGTTCAAGGGCATATAAAAAAGCATGTTGAGTAAATGGTTCATCACCAAATAAACGTTGCCACTGCGCCTGATCAATCTCATTAATACTGCTAAACCATTGGTGCGAAAACGTTCCCATGACTACTTACCTTGTAGTTGTTCTAAGCTGTTCTACGTTTTTAATAAACGTACTAATTTGCTTTTTAAGCTCGGTAAAATGAGGATTATAAGTTAAGCGTTGTAAAGCCGGATAGTGTTTTAAGTTGGCGCTTGTTCGCTCTCCTAGTTGTGGATTTTTTGTTGTTTTACATGTCTTGTACAGGGACTCGTCGTTAATAAAGCTGCCACAATTACGATAGGTTGCGTTAATTCCATAATGTGGATTTTGCGGTGAGTTAACAATAGCAATATGCGACATACCATGAATTTTTTTACACTGAGGCGATGTGCACTGCGGGTTATTTACTGTGTAGTCACTAGCAAAGTCTGGCGGTAAAATATCAGTGCTTCCATAAAGCACTAAAGTATCGAGCGGCTTATATTTTACTGAATTATCTTTGTGTAATGCACTTAATAATTTTAGCGTGGCACGCGTATCTATCGTGGTATCAATATCGCTAAGTACACTAAAAATAGGTAATTTAAGTGCAGAGCGTTTGTTTAAGCTATTTACGCTTGCAAGTGACATAGCATAGTACGACGCGGCAGCTGCATTTAAAGGAAATGATTCATACTTAGCAAAGTCTACATCGGCGTCTTTATCTATCCAATTAACAAAGGGTATGGCATCAATCCACTTTGCTATCCAGCCGTACTTATTATGTGGCTCGGAGCCTGGCGAATAAAGCATAAGCGCTTTAATTTTGGGTGAAACAGTGTGCTTGGTTGCGTAATCAATAAGTAACGCTGCACCGGTAGAGTAACCTGCGAGTATCACCTCATCAAAGTCTTGCACCGAGCGTTTAATACCGTATTTTATTGCCTGTTGCCATTGGCTAACCTCTACATTGAGCAATGCACTTGCGGCGCTTCCATGTCCTGGTAATAAAATAGTATGCACAGTATAGCCTTGTTGATAATACACTTGTGCTAAATCGTGATACGTAAAGGGTGAGTCAGTTAGCCCGTGAATTAATAGTGCAACTTTATTGTTGTTTGGATGCGTAAGCTCAAAAGGGGCGATAAGATCTGCAATAGTAGGGTCAGGTTTTCGCGTACCTTGCGTTACTAATTGCTGGTACGTTTGTGTAATAACAGGGCATGGCATATTTGCACGTGGATTGGTTTTATTTATATGTTTATATGCAAAATCTAAGTAATCGTTAAATGGTAAAAGGGCGTGGTAATTAAAGCGCTGGTGGTTGTGCTCTTTTTCAAAGCGTAATAAGCCTTGTTGCTTACTTTTTGTTATAAATTTAAGGTCGCTCGCCTGCGATATACAGTTTTGAGCGACAGCTGTATGAGAAAAAACACTTAAAATAAAACCAAAAGCTACTCTTAAAAATACTCTTAAAACTATTCTTAAAATTAAACCACTATTGTTCATTAACTTCTGCATATTGGACAAGACACTCGGTTAGCTTAATGAGTTCAAGCGGTTTTGCAAGATGTTGATTAAATCCAACTGCTTGTGCATGTGCTTTATCCTCTGGCATTACGTCGGCAGTTAAAGCAATAATCGGGAGTTCTTGTTTGGTTTTAAACTGCCGGATCAGTGCAGTTGCTCTATAGCCATCCATTATAGGCATTTGGCAATCCATAAGGACTAAATCAAAATGTTGTTTTTTCACTATATCGACCGCCAACTCACCGTTTTCTACCATATACGGCACAATCCCTAACGAGCCAAGCATCGCTTTAATAACCATTTGATTTACTGGGTTATCCTCTGCGACCAAAATGTCTAGCGAAGTAATATTAGTATTATCAAATGTAATGACATGTTCTTTTTTAGGCTCTGTTGTTTCTAATCGCATTGAAAATGTAAAAGTAGAGCCTTTATCTATTTCACTTTTAAGGGCTATTTCTCCCCCCATTAATTGGCTTAGCTCTTTTGCTATTGTTAAGCCAAGCCCTGTACCACCAAACTGCCTTGAGGTAGAGCTGTCAGCTTGGGTAAATGCGTTAAATAATTTTTTATGCTGGCTTGGTTTTATACCTATTCCGGTATCACTAACGTTTATAACAAGCTGTACTTTATTGGCGGCAGTAAACTCTGTTTCTATGTTTAAAGTAACGCTGCCTTGGCTTGTAAATTTAATCGCGTTGCTACATAAATTAAGTAATATTTGCTCAATTCGCATAGGATCACCAATAAACCAGGTATCAACAGGTAGCTTTGAATTAACTTGCCATTTAATACCTTTGTTAACTGCGCTTTGCTCAAACATGTTGTTTATACGTGTTATTAAAGCACCTAAGTCGAATGCAATAGATTCAATAACTAACTTTTGGGATTCTATTTTTGATATATCAAGAATGTCATTAATTAAGTTTAATAAGCTTTTAGATGCTGAGTTTATTTTATCTAAATAGCCAATGAGTGTACTTGCATTGTCTGTTTCTCTAGCAAGTGAAGAAAAACCAATAACGGCGTTTAATGGTGTTCGTATTTCGTGGCTCATATTCGCTAAAAATTGGCTTTTAGCCTGATTAGCTAAATCGGACTGCTTCTTTGCTTGTGCGAGTGAGTGAGTACGCTCTGCAACTTGACGTGTAAGTGCGATTTGTTGCTGATTAAACAGCAGTAAAACCATTAAAATTAAAGAACATACGGCAACTTGAAGTATGAGTAATAATAAAGTTAGTTGACTATTATGTTGTGTTAAAAAGCTTTCTTTAAGGGCTAGTTTTACAATCCATTTTTGCCCTGCAAAGTCCACATCAAACGACATTAAGCGGCTGCCTTTAGCTTGCTGAACATTTTGAGAGTAATTACTATAAAACGGCGGAGTGTTTGTATCTTCGTATATACCAATCGAAAACATATCAGACTGTTCTTTAGAAATTGCCTGCTCAATAATACTACGCACTAAAAATACACCAGTGGCATAGCCTTTAATTGTTTTTTCATCACTATGCTGGGAGTACACAGGGGCAAATAATAAATAGGCTGGTTTAGGTTGTTTGGTTTGCACCAACTGAATTATTTTAGTTCCGACTGGCATGTACTTTATAGCGGGGTTAAGCAGAGAGCTTTTTCGATCAGGGTTTGAAAATACATTAAAGCCAATAGCTTTTTGATTACCATTAAAAGGAGCTATGTATTTTACTATAACAAGGGGATCACTAGTTTCAAGAGGTTCGCCAACTACATCAATATCTAAATGATAAATGTTTGATATTTCTTGGGCAAAGACGTCGCGTTGATCTTGAGGTATTTTTGCGTTCCACGATAAGGCGTTAATAAATGCGTGCTGAGTTAGTAACTGGCTAGCATAAGAATAAAAATCTTGCTGGCTTAGCATGGGAGATGACTGTACCTGACTTGCTAGGCTCTGCACTGCAATAATACTAAGATTTGTATATCTATAAAGGCTGTTTTCTATAACGTGGACTTCACGTTCAGCAATTTTAATAGTGTTTATACGATTTTCTTGATCGTATAACTGCGTTGTTACCGCGACTGATAAAAATAAAATAGAGCATACTGCAATTGTCGGAAACGCCGATATATTATGTTGATTAGACTTTTGTGGTAATAAAGAAAGTAAAAGCGGAGTCGCAATTAATACTCCTAATGTATCACCAAGCCACCAGTAAGTAACATTCTTCCAATGATTATCAACACTGTAAACCGAGTTGAATTGGCTTAAGGCAAATACGCCAAAGTTAGCCGAAATTAAGCTGACCAATATTGCTATGACAAGGATAAAGTAAATTATATTCTTGCGCTTTTTAAAGCGCAGCGGGTGCCCAAGCCAATACTTTAAAAGAGCTGCGCCGACCATTGCCTGTATAACAACACCAAAGGCGATATACATAGCCTCGTTAAATGAGTTACCGACCAGGACTAGCTCATGAGCAGAACTGTCAAAAATATTAAGGTTAAAGGCAATTGCAGCTACAAATAAAGGCGGGATAAAGCGCCACCACCAAATATAACAACCGACTAGTGCTATGCCGGCAGGTAACCAAATTGGAATTATTTGCGAGTTAAAAGCAAGTTTAGTGAGTGCTATGCCGACTAAAAAATATGCTAAAGCAAACATGATGTAAAAAATAATGGAATGATTTTTAGAGTTAAAATTTTTCACATAAGGTCCAAGCAATTATTATTGTCGTTTTGAAATATCAGTATAGCTAACAGTAAGTTATTTTGGTTATTTTTATAAAGGTAACTGTTTTTTGCTAAATGATTGTTTAAGCACAACTGTTGATTCTATATTTGCGATACAGCTTAAGCCACCTAGTTGATGTTTCACAAACGTTTCGTAGCTCTCAAGATCATGTGCAATGATTTTTAATAAATAATCATAGCTTCCTGATATTACACAACACTCTAATACATGTGGTAATTTTTCTACATGTTGCTCAAATTGCTCTGCAGCACTAACCGAGTTTTGGCTTAATCGTACAAACGCATATACCAATACATTAAGATTAAGTGCTTTGGGATTTATGGCGGCGTGGTAGCCGGTAATAATGTTTTCTTGCTCTAACTTTTTTATACGCCTTAAACAAGGTGTATCCGATAGGTTAATACTGCCAGCTAAATCTGAAACCGACATACGAGCTTGGCTTTGCAGTGCAATGAGTAATTGCTGGTCTTTTTTATCTAACATAGTTGTCGGCTTTTATTAATTATTTTTGTATTTGTAGTGATTATTGCTAAGTATTGCAGTTTTTACTAATTTTTTTGGCGTTTTACCCTAATTGAACTCTGTTAGCATTTAACTATAAAAATAATAGAGCACACCAATGAACACACATACCGCTATTTTCGATCACTGGATACGAACAGAGTTTGTCACTTTAAATAGTGAATTAGAGCAGCTTTATTGGCAGCAAACCGATAAAGCAAATGTAGAAGGAATAGGTGAGGCCTTAAAGCAACAATTAGAAAAAGAAGGCAACGCATTAATTAGTAATTTATTAGCCGAGGGAAACACAGATCAAGGCTTTGATAGCGCTTTTGACTTACTCGGTAACGTAGGATTATTTATGGCAGCGTGTAGGCGCCATGAAATTACTGAGCCAAGCAGAGAAACCACTTCACCGCTAATTGAAGCCTCAGCGCTTGCTATGCATATAGGCGCATCCATTGGCGTAACCCCTCGTTTTGCTACCGCCCACTTAACTACTCATAACAAAGCACTTAACGGTATTTATAAACGATTTACTAATTTACCTGATGAAAAGCTGTTTCTTGATTACAACACCCAAGGTATTTTGGCCTACAAACGGGCAAGTGATGCTTTATTAAAAATATTGCCGTTAGGTATTTCACATCCCTTGTGTGGTGAGTTATTAAAAGTAGCTAAACAAGCGCTTATAGATGTAATTGAGTCAAACAATGCACTTTATTCTGAGCTCGATACAGATCGCTTTTTTAACTGCGTTCGCCCTTATTATAAACCGTACCGTGTAGGTAAAGAGGTTTACAGAGGTGCAAATGCTGGTGACTTTGCAGGTATTAACGTGATTGATATGTTACTAGGGCTTTGTAGCGCAAATGAACCTAGTTACTCGCAAATGCTGGTGGATAAGTTTTTATATATGATGCCAGAGGATCAACAAATCCTGCGAGAAGCCATGCGTATGCAAAGCTTTATGGATGACTTTTTACAAGCAGAGCCATATAAAAATACAGATTGGTTTAAAAGCCACGCAACGTTATTTATTCAAGTGTGTAAATTACATGGGGACACCGCAGTCGGTCATCATAATCAACTGGTTGAAAAGTTTATTGCTCAGCCTTCAAAAAATATGCAACAGCAGCATATGAGCAAGGTAACAGCAAGTGGTCCGCCGCTTAATGTGTTACTTGATTCGCTCGAAAAATTAAGAGATAGGCGAGCTAGCGCAAAACGCGACGATATAAAAACACGTTTTGACGATCTAAATACACTTAAAGAATGGGTTAAATAGCATGCTTAAAAATGATTTTTGTATGGCTGATGGCTGTTATTTACTAAACCACTCGGTAGGGCGTCCTCTTAAAAATACGCAGCAATATTTAGCACAGCACTACTTTTTACCGTGGGAGAGCTCAAATAAAGAACCTTGGCAACAATGGCTGCCCGCAGTTGAGCAATTTACTACCGCGCTTGGTAAGTTATTTAATGCGCCTAGTTCGCAGTTTTGTCCTCAGGTTAATTTATCAAGTGGCTTAACAAAATTGCTTATGTCGCATCCACGGCTACAGCAAAAAAATTGTAAAGTGCTTATGGCGCAAAGTGATTTTCCGAGTATGGGTTTTGCAATGCAAAAAGCGTTGCCAAAGTGCGCGCAAATCATATTTATACCTGAGCACGAAAACCTAACAGATATTAGTGTTTGGCAGCGTTATATAACTTGTGATATCGATTTAGTTTTTATAAGCCATGTGTATTCAAATACAGGTGTACAGGCGCCTGTGTACGATATTGTAGCTATAAGTAAATTAACCAATAGTTTATCAATAGTTGATGTTGCTCAGTCAGCGGGTGTTATACCGCTTGATTTAAGCGTGCTCGATGCGGACTTTATGATTGGCTCGAGCGTTAAATGGTTATGTGGTGGCCCAGGTGCAGCTTATTTATGGGTTAACAAAAATCAAATAGAGTATTGTGAGCCTAAAGATGTGGGTTGGTTTTCGCATCAAAATCCATTTGAGTTCGATATTAACCACTTTGAATATAACGCCAGTGCGCTTAAGTTTTGGGGGGGCACCCCTTCTGTAGCGCCTTATATTATTGCCGCAAATAGTATTGCCTACTTTGCAGAGCTAACAGCTCACAAGGTAAGGGTGCATAACTTAGCGATGCTTACGCTTATTCATGAGCAACTAAGCGAATATGTTGCATCACCTATGAGTGGTGATAAATGCAGCGGGACTGTTATTTTGTTTTTTAATAAGCAACAAGACCATGTACTTACAGAGCTTAATAAAGCGAAAGTCAGTGTAGATGCTCGCAAATTTGGAATACGAGTATCGCCACATGTTTATAATACTCAAGAAGACGTTGCGCAATTTATTTCTATAGTAAAACGAGCGCTTAAGGGTTTTGGCTAAGCTGCTGCTTTCTTTGCTTTAATGACTCTATTTTTTGCTGCGTTTGACTAATTGATGCGTCGTAGGCTTGTTTTAATGAATTTGTTTTAGTTGCGATAGCATCAGCAATAGACGAAGCGCCTAAACGATTGGCCTTATCTTGGGTCATATAATCTATTTGTTGTTTTTTAGCTGCGTATTCTTTTTGGCTTTGTTCAATAGATAGCTCAAGGCGCTTTATTTCACGCTCTATTTGCTGAACCTCTAAGTAGTCATCAACAGAGGTATCGGTAATACCTTTACCGGGCGTAGAGCTTTTATATGCTTCAATTACATTTATATCTTTTAGAGTAATAACTTGTGCATCTTTAGCGCAAGGCGTTTGGCTAAAAGTAGGAACGCCCTTAATTACACACTTATACACTGTTGTACTTTGTGCCAAGGTAAAAAATGGTGCTGCCGCGCAAAATGATAGCAATATGAACCGGATCATAGCTAAACCTAAAAGTGGCTAAAGTTGTGTTAATAATGCCCTAAGTTATTACTAGGCACAATTTGTTTAGTTTTTATAAATTTTAGGCACAAAAAACCACAATTAAGTGGTTTAAATTAAGTATGGTCCAGAGGGAGGGATAGACTTGCTTACATTCATGTAATCAATCGCTGCGCGACGCTTGCAGCGGCCCAAAATGTTCCAGACATTTTGTCGAACCCTGTCGAGGGTTCTCACCCTCCCAATTTAGTATCGGTGTTAAATTTTAGGCACAAAAAAACCACAATTAAGTGGTTTAAATTAAGTATGGTGGAGAGGGAGGGATTCGAACCCTCGATAGAGCTACAAACTCTATACTCCCTTAGCAGGGGAGCTCCTTCGGCCACTCGGACACCTCTCCAACGCATAACCGTTTGTATTGATGGAAGTAAAAAAAGCCACCAATTAAAATATGGTGGAGAGATAGGGATTTGAACCCTAGATGGGCTATAAACCCATGCCGGTTTTCAAGACCGGTGCATTCGACCACTCTGCCATCTCTCCGTGACGCAGAATAATACTTAGGTGATACCGCTGTGTAAATAGCAAAATGACTGTTTGCCTAAAAAACGTACGTAAATGAGGTTTTTTTTGTAAATAAGGGGAAATTAAGGCAATTTTTAATAAAATAAATAGGTTGCAGCAAACAATGGGAGCTAAATAAGTGACTTCATTTAGTGGTTGAGTGTTCGCTGCACCGAAAAATAATCATGGTTGGGTGATTATTTATATTGAGCTGCACCGCTAAGTGCTAGTCTTTTACCAATAGTGTTAAGTTTAGCTAACATTCTTGCTTTACGGTTAGTTGGTTTAACGGCTACTTGCGCTGCTGCTGTTTGATTTAATGTATTAATTGGTTTCATTATTTTGCTCCGGTTGTATCTGTTGAAATCGCGTGCATTTTGCACGTTGTTTGATTAAAAATACAACGATAAAAATTGAGCCTGAGGGATTAGTTAAACTAATCTGAATTGATTTTATTAATGTGCGATTCAGTAAGTTTTATTACTGTTTTTGCATAGCTATTTATATGGCGGTTGGTTTTAACCCCTTTGTTGTTGGGGTTTTTGATTTTTTAATTTATTTTTATGCATTTTATACAATGTTTTTTGATTATTTATTCAGATTAAAAAAATTCAATTAAACGTTTGTTATCTCACTCTAAAATACATTGCTGGAAACAAAAGCTTGTCACTACTAATAATTATTAAACCAAGTATCAAAAAACAGAGCCAAAAATCATTGGCATGGCTTAAAAATATCTGTAAAAAACGCAGCTTTTCTTATTGTATATTTACTACAACGGGAAGCTTTGACGATGACTGCGCTCAAATAAGGTTGTTGCTGAGTGACTTTACCAAAGTAGTTGCACTAGGTGGTGATGGTACATTGAACTTGGCGGTTAATGCGCTAATAGGGAGCAGTTGTTCGTTAGCATTATTACCTTGCGGTACAGGTAACGATTTCTCCAGAGGGTTTAATTGCAAAGAAGATGATTGGCGAAAGGCATTATTTAATACACCGACAGCAATTGATATAGGAAAAATTAATAGCCGCTATTTTATTAATATTGCAGGGGTAGGATTTGATGCTCATGTGATTAAAACTATTAACGATAAAGCTAATTTTTCATCTTTTGATTACAGTTGGACGAGTATCAAAGAGCTATTTTATTATCAAGCTCAGCAGTTACAAGGTACGTTTAATAACGATGCTCGGCAGTATCAAAATTTAATTACTGTATTTGCTAATCATAAGTACTTTGGTGGCGGACTAAAAATAGCGCCAAAAGCGGATTTAATTAATGGCCAGCTTGAGTGTTATCAAATGCGATCGGGTGGGCTTTTTTATAATGTAATAAGCTTTATTAAGTTATTTTTTAAGCGTCATGAGTATATAAAAAACCTTACCTATAGTCGCTTAAATACAGCTTCCATAAATACTGAAGGGCTATTGATTGAAGCAGATGGTGAGCTGATAGGTAAGACTCCTGCCGTTATTAGTGTGCATGGACAGGCCTTACTTTTTCATATGCCAATAAAAAAGCGCCTACAGTAAAGTAGGCGCTTTTGCGTTAGTTGCGTTAATAACGCGTCTAACTGGGGACGGAGCCACTTTTAGCTATTGCTCTATTAGCTAAAAAGGCGTTGATTCGTTTTGTTGGGGTAAGCACAATGGCGTTACCTAATAGCACGAGGCTAAATCCTGCAAAGGTATTTGCGTGCCATTCAAACCCTTCAAAAAAGCTACTCAGTGTTACTGCCACTAATGGGAATAAAACAATAACGTAGCTGGCTTTTTCAGGGCCTATATTTTTTAGTAGTGCAAAGTAACAACCAAAAGCGATTACGGTGCCAAATATTGATAAGTAAAGTAATGATAACCAGTAACTCGGTGGCGCGTTTACACTAAATTGCACGTCATTCATTAATACATATAGCGCTAAGCCTACGGCGCTATATAACATGCCCCATGCATTACCTTGTAATACACCAATTTGCTTACGAGAATTTCGAACGCTTACCATGTTGCCCAATGAAGCCACAAAGGTACCGCCAAGAGCAAGTAGTAACCCGACCAATGCACCATTACTTAAGTCGAACTGCTGTAACTGCGGCCAAAACAGACACGTAATACCTAATACAGCAAGAACAGCTCCTGTATAAATTCGCTTTGAGATTGGTTTACCAAAAAATAATCGAGTGTTAACTATGTTCATAACCAGCAGCATCGAAAAGGCAATGGAGCTCATGGCTGAGGTTAGGTAATTTTGTGCCCAGTAAAGCATTAAGTAATTTAAACCAAAGTTAAACAGAGCTAATAAAGCAAAAAAGCCATGATCGACTAATGAGAAACGCATGTCGGGTTTTTTGTACGCTACATATAACCACATTAAAAGCGCTGCAATAGCAAAGCGATAAAATAACGATAACTCGACTGCAATATCGCCTAATTGAAATTCTATGGCTAACCAAGTAGAACCCCAAATTAAAACGGTTGTAATGTATAACGCTGCACTTTTCATGGTTAGTCCTCAAAGCCCGATTGAATGGCTATTTTAAGACCTATCTGTATACTTACCATATACAGAAAAGTAAAAATGTAACCTATACAGATTTGGTGTGTGATGATAAGACAAAAAAATAGCCAAGGGCACGATTTTTTATATCAACAAGTTATTCAGTTAATTAGGGATATGAGTGCTCAACAGGTTTTACTCCCCGGCGAAAAACTACCATCACTGCGTAAAATGGCAGATAACTTAAATATAAGTATTCCCACTGTAAAACAAGCGTATCAAGCACTTGAGGATCAAGGGCTAGTAGAGGCGCGCGAAAAATCAGGCTACTTTTTAAAAGCTGTTAACGCCGCGCATAACTTACCTAAGCGAGTTAAGTTAAGTCGCGAACCTGTTGTGGTAAATAAACAAGCCTTAATAGAGCAGGTATACAGCGCCATTCATCAAGCGAACATAGTCCCTTTTGGTATCGCTAACCCTATAGCCGCTGCACCTACCGATAAAGCGCTTGCCAGAAATATGCGCCGAGTAATGACTACAGCTGGCAGTAAAGCTATTAACTATGGACCAACAGATGGGTTTGTGCCGCTGAAAAAGCAATTGGTGCATCGCTATTTAGATTTTGGTATTGGTATAAATATGGACGAGCTTGTGATCACCAATGGTGCACAAGAAGCCATGGCTATTGCACTTAAGTGTGTAACAAAGCCAGGCGATGTAGTTGCCATTGAGACGCCTTGCTATCACGGGATTATCGAGTTAATAGAAAGCCTAGGGCTTAAAGCGCTCGAAATACCACTGTGCCCAGATAATGGTATTTGGTTAAGTGATTTGGAACGCGCTTTAAATGAGCATGACATAAAAGCGTGTTTATTCTCGACTGCAATTAGTAACCCTGTGGGCAGCTTTATGCCTGATACAAATAGACAGCAGCTGGTGGAGCTACTTGAAAGTCATGACGTAGTGCTTATTGAAGATGACGTATATGGCGATTTATATTTTACGGCAAAACGTGGCACACCTGCTTTAACGTACTCTAAAAAAGGATTAGTGATTAGTTGCTCATCTTTTTCTAAAACGGCAGCGCCGAGCTATCGTGTAGGTTGGTTAGTTGCGGGTAAATTTGCAACGCAAGCAAGGCGATATAAAAGAGCACTAAGTTGCTCTGCTTCGTTAATAAACCAATGGACGTTATCTGAGTTTATTGCCAGCGGCGAGTACGACCGAAATTTAAAAGTACTTAGGCAACGCCTGCGCGATAACAAAGAGCGTATGCGATGGTGCTTACAACAAGCTATGCCAAAAAATACACGTATAAGCGATCCAAAAGGAGGTTGCGTAATGTGGCTTGATTTAGGAGGCGAATACGATAGCCAAAAGTTATTTTTACTTGCACTTGAAGTGGGTATTAGCATAACCCCAGGGCTTATTTTTTCAGCCTCTAATAAATATAAAAGCTGTGTAAGGTTAAGTTATGGTGTGCAATGGAACGCGCAAATTGAGCAAGCAATAGTTACATTGGGTAAGCTTACTTTATTAGCTAAAAAGTAATACCAATCTGCTTATATATGGGGTCTATTTAACGTTAAGAAAATTACGCTAGAACTAGGCAAAAGTTTTTGTATCTAGTTGTTCTAAATAAAAATTTTTAACGACGTTATAGTGCAATTTAATTCGTTAAACTGATCAAAGATTTATGCAGGTTGGTATAAGTCAACGAAATACAAAAAAGCAGCATTTAAGTAAACTTAAGTGCTGCCAAAGGGATGTTAAATAACGTTTGCTGTACTAATTTTGTTTAAAGCTAAATAACTGGTAACCTTTAAGCTCAGGCAATTGCATTACTAATTGCTCTTCTTGTTTTGCAATATCAGCAAAGTTTCCACATAAAGAGTTAGCACGTTCTTCAAGTGCGCTTGCATGTAGCTCTACTTTTTCTTCTATTTGTGCACCCATATTTTCCATACGTTGTTCAAAAGCATCCATATCACCGCCTGAACCAAGTAACTCAGAACCTAAAGCTACTAAAATACTGCCCATTGATTGCATCACCGCTGTTTCTATCTGCTGCTCAAATTGTTGTTCAAAGTTTTCGCCAAATTGATTAAAACTTTGTTGGCCCATCACAAATGTACCTTGCTGGTAAAATGTGTTTTCTACTTCGATTTTAATGTCATCCATAAGCTCAGACATATTATCAAGACCGTCAATATTAAATGCATTGCCTACTTCTTCTAATGCTACTCCTGCAATTTTAACACCCTCAAGCGCTATATTAGCTACTTCAGGTAATTGTGTGCGTAAACTATCAGAGTACTTGTTTAGCGCTTCGCGTTGTGAGCTATTTAGTGCTACAAATTCGCCATTTACAGTTAAGTCACCATGGGTATTAAACTGCATGGTTTTATTGTTGGCGGTAAAAATTTCCAATTCGTTTGGCTTAATGCGCACATCATTTTTAAATTCGACGTTACATTCATCATTACTAAATGAAATTGCAGAATCGTTATCGTTATGAGCCATAGCGGCTGGTGAACAAATTAATGCGCTAACTAATAGTAATTTTTTCATGTTTGTTCTCTACTTTTTGTTGATGACGATTAATTAATAACAAGTTTGATGCCAGTTTTATTTTTTAATATAAAACATATGGTTAACTGTTTTTGTTTGTTTTTTAGTAAATGAAATCAATTAATAAATAACTATTTTTTAGTCAAATTGGCTAACTAATAAAAATTAATAAATTTTATTTATCGATACGATAAAAAACTCTCACTTTCCTCAATTCAAATTTAGCGCTATTTATTCACATTACTGACATGAAGACTATTTACAGTAGTCACGTGGCTTTATTTTGATGTTAATTTGCACAGCATTTTGACGTTAAACATTTTAATTTTACCGACTATTGCGATAATAAAATCCTTGGTTGGTCTCAAACACTTTATGGAGTGGGTTGTGGGTAAGACATTTAGTTACGATGCGCTAGATGACGATTTTGTTGAAGACGAGTACGAAATGCTCGGCCGTAATCAACACGATAAGAACAAGCAAAAGGTTAAAAAGAAGTTGGAAGACTACCTTGAGCAAAAACGCTTGCGTAAAAATCTAGGCGAAGACGATTTAAGCGATTACACCGATTAAATTTCACTAGTATAAATAAAATACCAATTAATATTGAGAGTTTAAATGTGCAGTTATGCGTATGTTTAAGTTTCAATAGTATTGGCAATAAAGAGGCCTTGCGCCTCTTTATTACTTTTTAAAGCGTGCTTTTAGCCTGTGCCAAAGCTTTTTGAATTGTAAGTTCTAGCTTTTCGGGTTTAGTAAAAGGTGCATAACGTTTAATTGGCGTGCCATCTGCGGCAATTAAAAATTTAGTAAAATTCCACTTTATTTTACGTGTTAAAAAACCAGGTAAAGCCGATTTTAAAAAACGAAAGACTGGGTGAGCATGCTTACCGTTTACATCTACTTTGGCCGCCATTAAAAAACTCACACCAAAATTAATTAAACACCCTTGCTCTATCTGTGTAGCGTCGCCGGGTTCTTGCTGACCAAATTGATTACACGGAAACCCTAAAATAACTAAACCTTGGCTGGCATATTTATTATGCAAAGCTTGAAGCGACTCGTATTGGTAGGTAAATCCACATTTACTTGCGGTATTAACAATAAGCGCAACCTTACCTTCAAAATCACTAAAGTTAATAGGTTGACCCTGCAAGCTTGTTGCGCTTAATTGATGGAATTTGTGCATATTGGCGTCTTTTTTATTATTGTTATAGGTATTTTAACCTGAGTACAGTATTTCATAAAGTATAAAGAGCGCTCTAATTTAAAATCAGAAATAGCCCCATACCGGCAAGCGTTGTGTAATAAATATTATGTGTTTTATAGGCAACAATGATGGCGACTATCGCTGCGCTTAAATAAGGGTTTTGCCAGTTTAAGTTAATGCCATCTTCATTCAAAAACACGATAGGCACCCAAATTGCTGTAAGCACCGCAGGTGCACTAAAGCTTAAAAATTGCTGCATTTTAGGACCTACTTTAAACGGTAAAGCGCGGTGTAAAAATAAATAACGCGTAAAAAATGTAATGCACGCCATGAGTAAAATAGTTGTCATCATAGCGTTGCTTCCTTTTTAGCGGTTAGCCTTGCTGTGCTATAACCTGCGGCCATTGCCAGCAGCGCTGAGCAAACAAGCCATAACTCAAATCCGGTACTTTTTAAAAGCGTTGCGCTAACGCCTGCTACAATTACCGTAACGAGTGAGGCCAAATTTTTGATTCCCGGAATAACCAACGCGATAAACGTGGCAGCAATGGCAAAGTCGAGCCCTAAATTAGTTAAGTCGGGCAGCATTGTGCCCGCTACAATGCCAATTAACGTCCAAATATTCCATGCAATATAAAAGCTAAAACCAGCGCTCAATGCGTATATTAAGCGTGTTTTTGTTCTGTATGCTTTTCGATGATGAGAAAACGCAAACAGCTCGTCGGTTAAAACAAAGCTCACCGGTAAGCGCCAACGCATAGGTTGATCAATGACTTTATGACGCACAGCTAAACCGTATAAAAAGTGCCGAGAGCTAATAATAAATGTTGTGAATAAAATTGTGAGCAATGGTGTGTTGCTCGCCATAAGTTCAATCGCAACAAGCTGTGCAGAGCCTGCAAATACTAATAACGACATTGCTTGGGTTTCAAAGGCGCTAAAACCATTTTGAATCGCTAAAGAGCCGCATAAAATACCCCAAGGAACAACGGCTAAACACAGTGGTAGCATATCTAAAAAGCCTTTTAAAATAGCTTTTTTAACTGGTTGCATGATATTTACTCTCACGGCTTGTAGAATGGCTCATAAGGATACCTTAATATTATGATGTTAAAGTAGTTAACAAATTAAATAATACTGTTTTTTTAAGGATAGGCACAATGACGACGTTAAAAGTGTGGGATGGGTTTATTAGATGCTTTCATTGGTTTTTGGTTGTAAGTATTGCAGTGCTTTATTTTAGTATTGAAGAGGGCATGATTGAGCTTCACTTTGTTGCAGGTTTTTTTACTTTAGCACTTATAGTAACACGTTTAATATGGGGTGTTATTGGTAGTAAAACCGCGAGATTAAGTGGGTTACTGCACTCTCCTAGTGCTATTTTAAAGGCGCTAAAAACACCAAGCGACTCGTTAGGCCATTCAGCACTCGGTAGCTGTATGGTGATAGTGTTTTTTATATTGATCATAACGCAACTTGCAAGTGGCTTAATGAGCAGTGATGGTATTTTAACTGACGGGCCGCTTGCTCAATATGTGTCTAGCGATACGATTGATTTTGCCAATTGGCTACATGAGCTGAATTTTGACATTTTACTTTATGCTATTGGCTTGCATGTATTAGCTATTATTGTTTATAGAATAAAAGGCAAACCGCTAGTTAAGGCGATGATCACAGGCTCAAAAGAGTTAAAAGCGGATGACTCTGAGGCTAAAGTAACAAAAGCGTCTTGGCCTGCGTGGTTAATATTTATATCTTTATTGGTGTTGCTGGTATTTACGTGGGCGAAAGAGCCTTTAACTTATTTATTTAGTTAAAAACACATTAAACCAATCTTAAAGGATTGGTTTTTGTTTTTGGTTGCATTCTTTTGTTTGATTGTTATGCGGGGTCGAATTATAATCGCCGCATTGCTGGCAAACTAGCCGAAAGGTTAGGACGCAAAGTTTCCGGTCTAAGGCTTTTTAAAAGCTATGCTAGCGGGACTACTGCATAACGTGTTGTTATGTATCACTTGCCCTCAGTGTATTTTTTGTGTATCCATAGTGTATGGATAAGATTTTGTAACTCTTAAGGTGTTGCCGTGTTTATGCATACGTCGTTGGCCTGTGGAAAGTGGTCAACAATAGGTTGCTTAAATCATCATACCCAATTATTTATTGGTGATGTGGTGAGTGTAACCTTTTACGACATGCAAGGAGAGCTGGTTAGTTTATCATTTGATTACAAGATCACCTCGCTTGAGCAAGGTGAGCCTCACGCATGGCCACGTTTAGTTGCCGAGCATATTAATGTACATGTTCCTCTGGTTAGCGCAGGTAAAATGACCGAACAGGGTTTAATTGTAGCCTATAGAAATAATGAAATTTTTGCTTTGCAAAGCAGTGGTATATGTAAAGCACACGTCGACTTTCATTGTATTGCAAAATGCGATGAGCGTGTTGTTAATAACCTTGATACTTATGATTACGTGTACCCTGAAAATTGCGAAAACTATAATGCGGGTACAAAGGTATTGCAGCCAAAAACTGGGCATGTATATCAATGCAGGCCTTGGCCATTTAATGAGTTTTGCCGCACGAATGACGATAATAATTCTATGTTCGAACCCGGTGTAGGGCAAAGCTGGGCTATGGCTTGGCAGCAAATATAAAGCTTAAATTATCTTCCCAAAGGTATAGCGGTTTTAGTAATGAAGCGTTTACCGTTTTAGCCCATCCAACTATTGGATGGGCTTTTTTATTTTTATGATAAACTGCAAATCACATTATTTTTTTAATTGGTTTTGTTGTGTCTCGTCCTGACTTCTCTTTAAGTTTATTACCTAATTTCCCGATTGCTAAACAGCAAGCCCATACATTAAGTACTCATAATAAGATACGTACCGATAATTACTATTGGATGCGCGATGACGATCGCCAGGATGAGCAAGTACTTGCGCATTTACATGCTGAAAATGCGTACTGCGATGAACAGTTAGCTGCTATGAAGCCATTACAAAATACACTTTTTGAAGAGTTAAAAGCACGCATTGTAAAAGATGATAATTCGGTACCCGTTAAAGACGGGAAATACTGGTATCACTCAGAAGTTCGTGGTGATGATGAATACTCGCGTCATTATAGAAGTACGAGCATAAAGGCCGATAATAAAGAGCTTTTACTCGATGTGAATGTATTAGCTGAAGGATTTGAGTTTTTTGAGCTGGGCGAAGTCGCACTAAGTCCATGCGAGCAGCTTATGGCTTACTCTGAAGATACTGAAGGTCGTCGTATTTATAATGTTCGCTTTAAAAGCTTAGCGACCGGTGAAATGCTACCTGATGTACTTGAAAATACAGAAGGACAAGTTGTTTGGGCTAACGACAATAAAACTGTTTTTTATGTAAAAAAAGATTTAAAAACACTATTAGGATACCAAGTATTTAGGCATGAGCTTGGCAGCGAGCAAAGCCAAGACGTAATGGTCTACGAAGAGCAAGACAGCAGCTTTTTTATGGGACTTGGTAAAAGCCGCGATGAAAGCTTAATTATTATTGATTTGGCATCGACAGAGACCAACGATACATGGGTGCTTGATGCTAATAAGCCCACTGGCGAATTTAAAGCATTAATGCCGCGTGAAGATGGCCACGAGTTTGACGTAGATAAGCTAGGTGATACATTTTATATTGTGACTAACTGGCAAGCTAAAAACTTTAGATTAATGACGGCAACAAACGAAACGATTGCTGATAAAACTCAATGGTTTGAGCATACAGCTCACAGAGAAAATGTCCTGCTTGAAGGTGTCGAGTTATTTAATGACTTTTTAGTATTGAGTGAACGCGAACAAGGGCAAGCTCGATTTGTAGTTGTTAATAGGCAAGGGGATCGTATGGCACTTGAGTTTGCCGATCCTTGTTATTATGCTGCAATAGCAATGAACCCAGAGCCAGACACTCGCACTGCGCGTATTTATTACTCAAGCTTAACAACACCAGGTTCGTTATATGACGTTGATTTAGCAACCGGCGAAAAAACACTACTTAAACAGCAAAAAGTACTCGGTAGTTTTAATGCCGATGACTATCAGTCGGAGCGATTAATGGTAATGGCTCGCGACGGAGTTAAAGTACCCGTATCAGTTGTTTATCGAAAAGACAGCTTTAAAAAAGATGGCACAAATCCGTTATTTCAATACGGTTATGGCGCCTATGGCTATACGATTGATCCTAGTTTTTCTAGTTCGTCATTGAGCTTGCTCGATCGTGGCTTTGTTTATGTAATAGCACATGTTCGAGGCTCTGAAATGCTAGGTCGTCAGTGGTACGAACAAGGTAAAAAAGAGCATAAACAAAATAGCTTTAGTGACTTTATTGACGTGACAAAAGCACTTGTTGCGCAAAACTATTGTGATAGCAGCAAGGTGTTTGCCTCAGGCGGCAGTGCAGGTGGTTTATTGATGGGGGCAGTTGTAAACCAAGCACCAGAGTTATATTGCGGTGTTGGCTGCCATGTACCATTTTTAGATGTATTAACCACGATGCTTGATGAGAGTATTCCGCTCACAACAAATGAATACGATGAATGGGGTAATCCAAATGAGCCTCAGTTTTATGATGTAATTGAAGCTTACTCACCGTATGACAATATTCGCGCACAAAACTATCCGAACATACTCGTTACTACCGGCCTTCACGACTCACAAGTGCAGTATTGGGAGCCTATGAAGTGGGTTGCAAAAATGCGTGAGCTTAAAACAGATAGTAATATTTTAGTATTTAAAACCGATATGGATGCAGGGCACGGTGGTGCATCAGGTCGCTTTAAAAGTTTAGAGGAAAAAGCACTCGAAATGGCCTTTTTTATTGCTTTATTAAATTAACTGCAAAATCAGAAAATTGTATTATCCTATATATAGAAGTTGATATATGTAAGGCGATTTATGTTTGGAGCACATGGTGAATTTCAGATTTGTTCACAGCCCCCTCTAATGTATTTAGAATTAAAGGGGAGCTTTAACAATGAAGGCATTACGCTGTTAACTAATGGCGTTGTTCAGGAGCTGAGCACTCACCCTGAAAATACGATTAAGTATGTGGTTGTTAATTTAAGAGAGTTTGAGCTGTTAACTTTGGATGGCCTCGATTCATTAGAGACCTATTTTGCCGGTGTAAAAGAACGTGGCTATCAACGAGTTGACTATATAAACATTAATATCATAGCTAAAAATATGTTTGAAAAAGTATGGAAAAATAGCGATGTAGAAGTTAATTTTTATAAAGATACCGACAGCTATTTATTAGTGCACCCAAATGACAGTTATATAAAACAGAACTGGTAACTAACATGAGTATTATAAACCGCTATTGAAGAGGGCTTATAATACTCTCTAAACACCCTTTATAGCGCCGTGAAAGGTTTAAACACATATCGTTTTTCAGCCTTACTTTATAATCGCCACTGTCAGTAGGCATCAGTTCGCAAATAGCTTGTTTTCTTACCAGCGTTGAACGATGAATACGAACAAACCCTTCTGGTTCTAGCTGTTGTTCAATATTTTTCATGGTTTCGCGATGTAGTACCGGCGTATTACCTTGGGTAAAATGCAGCTCTACATAGTTGCCCGCACCATTAATCCAAATAATATCATTTATATCAATTAGCCTTACCTTACCTACATCTTTAACCACAATATGTGATGATGGCTTTTCAGCTTGTGTGCTTTGCTGGTATTGGCGTTCGGCCGCACTTGCAATCGGGCAAAGGTGAACCAGCTTATCAAAGCATTTATCAATACGTGATGCATTTGAATCTAATATTAAAAAATCTACAGCGCCAACTTCAAAGGCAAAACTCGCAAAATGTCCCGATTGAGCAATAATGACTAACTTCAGCTTTTTAGCAAGCTCAGTTAAATGCACTATTTGCATAGGGTCAGCTAGGTTGGTTAGTTCGTAAAACAGTACATTGTATTGATCTGTGTCTATTTGATCTAATCTATTTGTTTGAAGAAAAGATTGAGATTCAAAGTGTCGGTGATCTTGCACACGCTTTGTTAAAAATGTTGCAAACTTAGTGTTACTAACAAAAGTTAATGCATGAAAAGAAGCGATCATTATTTTATATCTCTTGCTGTATATAATAATAAAGACCGTGCTTAGCGGAAAAACTGTTATGAAAAGTACAATATATTTATAAAATAATTGTGACGTACTGATTCATCCCATAAAAGCTGCTATTCGTACCAAAGACTACGCCTCATAAATAATGCCCGTAGAGTGTTTAAATAAATCCCCTTACTGTAATCCGCGAAGTAACCATTTAGTTACAAAAATAACAATTCAGGGGAATTATATGACATTAACTAACAAAGGTAGCGCGCGACTATTTAAAAAATCGTCGTTAACAGTTGCGCTAAGCAGCGCGATACTTGCAAGCTTTTCATTTCAAGGTGTGGCTGCAGAAGATGACGAAATAACTAAAATAGAACGCGTACAAGTTACAGGTTCTCGTATTCGTTCAGCTGAGGCAATGTCATCAGCACCTATCCAAGTTGTAGATAGTGCAGCGATTGATGCATCAGGGTCGTTAAATATTCAAGACTTACTATTAGAGAACCCTGCATTTGGTACACCAGCTATTAGCCGTACTAACTCAAACTTTAATACCGCAAGTGCGGGTGTTGCTACTGTTGATTTACGTAATTTAGGCTCTAACCGTACATTGGTTTTAGTAAATGGTCGTCGTTATGTATCAGGTGTACCTGGTAGCTCTGCTGTCGATTTAAATACTATCCCGAGTCAATTTATCGAACGTGTTGAAATTATGACAGGTGGTGCTTCATCTGTTTATGGTTCTGACGCTGTTGCTGGTGTAGTTAACTTTGTTTTAAAAGATGATTTTGAAGGTGTTGAATTCGAAGGCCAATATGGTGAATCAAGCGAAGGCGATGATGAATCACGCCAATTTAACTTTACCTCAGGCTTATCAAGCTCAGATGGGAAAGGGCACGCGATGTTCCACCTTGGGTATTCGGATCAAGGTGCTGTTTTTTCACGTGACCGTGACCGCTCGGCAGTAGACCAATTTTCAGGTATTTTCTTTGAAGATGATCCAGCAGCAAACCCAGGCTCTGTATTTGATGCTGTAAGCCCATTTTTATCTTCATTTCCGCCACAGGGTCGCTTTAGCGCTGGGGATGAAACTTTTACGTTTAATGATGCAAACAACCTACAAAACTCATTTAGTACTAACGGTGGCGATGGCGTAGCTGCAAATGGTTTTAACCGAAGCGGTGTACGTACGATAGCGATACCTACAGAACGTTATTTATTCGCCTCAAACGGTAGCTACGAGTTAAGCGACAAACATAGCTTTTTTTATGAAGGTACTTACGCCGCAACAACGACCGTTTCTGAATTAGAGCCATTTCCTTTCGCCTCTGACGACATTTATGCAAATGGCCAAGTACCAATTGAATTTAACGTAAACGGTGAGCTTCTACGTAATGCGTTTGTTCCAGATGATATATATAACGCAGCAACTGATACTGATGGTGATGGCGCACGAGATATCTTTTTTGCAAAGCGCTTAAGTGATGTAGGTAACCGTGGAGCACGAGCAGAGCGTGACACATTCCGTTTAGCGCTTGGTTTTCAAGGTGAAATAGCCGATGGTTGGTTCTACGATACTTACTATGTATATGGTAAGACAAAAGAGCAACAAGTATCAGGCGGTCTAGTTAATGTACAAAGTTTTCGTCAAGGTTTAGAAGCTGTTATCGATAGCCAAGACTTAGATGGCGATGGTATTACTGATGAGGCTATTTGTATCGATGCGACAGCACGTGGCTTTAACTGTGCACCGGTAAATATTTACGGTTTCAATTCGTTATCACAAGGTGCGATTGATTTTGTAAGTGCACCTAGCTCACTTTCAACGTCGGTTGAGCAAGAAATTATTGGTGGTAATATTTCAGGTGATTTATTTGAACTACCAGCGGGTGTTGTAGGTATCGCTGCTGGTTTTGAATACCGCGAAGAGTTCTCACGCAGTGAATTTGATGCTCTACAGCAAGCTGGCCTTAATGCGGGTAATGCAATTCCAGCAACAGAAGGCTCGTTTGACGTAACTGAGTATTATGTAGAAGCAAATATCCCTGTGCTTGATTCTGTAACTATGAATGCAGCAGTTCGTTTGTCTGACTACTCAACAGTAGGCAATACTGAAAGTTGGAACGTGGGTGTAGACTGGGAAGTAATGGATAGCTTACGTTTACGTGCTACCCGTGCACGTTCAACGCGTGCTCCAAATATTGATGAGTTATTCTCTCCACCTTCACAAACTTTTCCAAGCGGTTTAAACGATCCATGTTTAGGGGTTACTAATAGTGGCGGTGGTGCCGCAGGTGATGCTTGTCGTACAGATGTTGGTGTTACAACTAATATCGCTTCAAATGGCGAGTTCACGCTTAACCAGTCTGACTTACAAGGTATTAGTGGCTTTAACCGTGGCAACCAAGATTTAAAAGAAGAAGTTGGTGACTCTGTAACAGTAGGTTTAGTATTTACACCAGAAAATCTAATATCAGGCCTAGATATTACGCTTGATTACTTTGATATCGAAATTACAGATGCAATCGTGTCAACACCTCGTCAGTTTATTCTTGACCAATGTTATGGCGGCGGCGATACAAGCTTTTGTGACTTTATAACTCGTCGTAGTGCGCCATCAGGTAATAATAGTGCTGGTTCACTAGAGTTTATTGATAGCGGTGTATCTAACAGTGGTGGTTTAGGTACAGAAGGCGTTGATTTAACACTGACGTACTCTACTGATATTGGACCAGGTGCGTTTAGAACTCGCCTTGCTTATACTTACCTAATCGATGGTTATAGCATTCCACTTCCGGGCGCTGATAAAGATGAGTTTGCTGGAGAGATTGGTGCATCAGAGCATAAAGCTAACTGGAACTTTGGTTATAAACTTAACGACTTTGATTTTAACTGGAGCTTAACTTACATTGGCGCTGCAGACTTTGATGATCAATTCTTAAGTGGTTTTGGTATTGCTCCAGGTGGAGTAGGGATTGGTTCAGTGACATATCATGATGTTCAAGCAAGTTACCATATCAGCGATTCAACAGAGCTTTACGCTGGTGCGAGTAACTTATTTGATAAAGAGCCACCACGCATTTTATCGGGTGTAAGTGGTTCAAGCACGGGTACTGAAACGGATGCAGGTACGTATGACCCAATTGGACAATCATTCTACATTGGTTTTAGAAGTAAATTCTAACCAACAATAACGACACTAACTATAGTTACTTAATTAGTTACGTTCACAAAGCCTCAGTATTGCTGGGGCTTTTTTATTGGAAAAAATAATGCGGCAGTAATTTTTTATACATCGTTTATCCCAATATATAAGTATTGTGCCCACTTAAACCAAAAACAACGCCACTGGTAACAGGGGCGTTGTTTAGTATGGGGAGGAGGCTAATATAGTAACCGAATCGCTTGATTATTTAACGATTTATCCCTATTTGTGCCCTCTTCATTGAGGGCTTTTTTTTGCTTAACTTTAGTCTAAGTAAGCTTTTAACATCCAAACCAGCTTTTCTTGCTCTGAGATGTAATCACTCATTAGTGAGGCTGTACCTTCATCGTCTGCATCACCAGCTTGAGTTAAAATTTCACGCTGCATGTGAATTAATGTACTGTAACCAGCAAGTAGGTTCTCTACGGCTGTAACGCCATCACTAATACCTTTAGCTTCTTTAATTTTACTTACTTCAAGGTAATCAGAAAATGCATGTAGTGGTGCGCCATCTAACGTTAAAATACGTTCTGCAACTTCATCTACTTTGAGAAGTAGTAAGTTATAAATTTCTTCAAACTTAACGTGTAGTTCAAAAAAGTTACGGCCTTTAATATTCCAGTGAAAGCCACGCGCGTTCATGTATTGAATCTGGTAGCTACTCAATAATGTATTGAGTGACTTTATGATGTCTTCGCTTTTTGCGCTGTTTAGACCAATTGCGTTTACATATGACATAACTTGCTCCTGAATAACCGTTTGTTTGTGAACTTGTGATAAGTATTACTAATTTCGATAAATTAGTAAAATCGTTTAAATGTATCTAGTTAATAGTTTTAACCTATTAGCTGTTTTTGATACCTGTATTCACTTTAGACTATTAATAGAAATGGGACTGATTAATAAAAATACTACCCCTCAAAAATAAATAAAACCCAGAAGTATATAAATCTTGATCTAAAACAAACTTTATTCAAGGTAATAACTTAGCTATTTTTTTATTGATGTAGGTCAAAAATCATCCACCCTAATGGCGCATAATAATGTTGTCGAAATAATTAGGAGAGATAACATGCATGCAAAAACAGCGAAACAAAATAAAGCAGAGTTAATTGTGGTAGGAATTGCAGTCATCGCATTTGTGCTAGGGCTAGTAGCGCACTTAGCAGGTGCAAGCTTTGCGAACTCAGATTTTTTTGGCTACATTGCGGCGCCCATTCCGCTGATACTGGCTGTGATATTTTTAATTAGTTATAAAATAGCAGCCAATGCAGAGGATTAATCTTTCTCGTTTAAGCACTTTAAAATGTAATCGAGTACTTGGCGCGAGTAAATCATACTGGTATGGCTTAAATGAAACACTTTGTGTTCGGCCATACCTTTAAGTTTGGTTTCATCTAGTAATACGGTGCCATCTGACTGACTACCTTTGACTATTAAAGGCATAAGCCCAATAGGTAAATCCCCTGCGATACTATAAAGCTTAGCTTTAAAAGGCCAATTACCATTTTTAGTAAGCAAAAACTCAACACTATTTTTTAAAAATGATTCAAACCCTTTTTGCTTCATTTTTTGCGCTATATGGCTGCCTTTATGTGGAGTACCCAGTGTAATTACCTTCGTAATATTCTGGCTAGCAGGAGAGTTTGCCTCTAGGTAAGCACGTGCAATTAGCCCTCCCATTGAGTGGCATACAAGCGCTGCAGGTTCGTTAGAAATACACTCATCAATTTGTGCAAATATGGTATCGCGGTGAGGGTCGAGCGTATTGTAGGTAATGTTTAATACCGTCATACCCGATTCTTCAAGTCGTGAACAAAGTGGGCGCATAACAAAGCCAGACATATACAAGCCATGTAAAACAATAACGTGTTTAACTTTCATATGCTCCCTAATACCAATTTTATTAAAAACATGATCATCCTAGCGTATTAAATAATCCGCTACCTGCGTTAAAAATTATTTATATAAAACAACTATATGTCATAATTTTCGCCTTGTTATCGACTTATTTATTTGTCGCTATAATACATAACTAATTTAATGCAATTGGTATAACTACCGTAATTACATTAACTGTAGCGGTTTTATTTCAATATTGGTTGTATCGGTATTTACCCATACTTCACCATCTTGAATGGTAATGGCGAGCTTAATTCCACGATCAACCAAAGCAGCAAGTGCTTGTGTTGCTGCGTAATCAAGGCTAAAAATACTTAGATTTTTAAATTCATACAATTTAGGTTGATGTTTTTGCCACCAAATTGCTTGATTGTTTTCACCATAAGTATATAGCACCACTTTTTTAGATTTATTACAGGCTTTTTTAAGGCGTTTTTCATCTGGTAAGCCAAGCTCAACCCATAGTTCTATTTCTTCACTATAGCTTACATGCCAAAGTTCAGGCTCATCATCAGCACTTAACCCTTTGGTAAATTCTAAACCATCACAGCTATTGAGTGCAAAAGCGAGTAAGCGAATCATCAACCGTTGGTCGGTTTCTGATGGGTGTTGAGCCAAGGTTAAATTAAAATCTTGATAAACGTGGCGGTCCATATCGCTAAGCGATAACTGCACTTTCATAATGGTGGATTTAAGAGCCATAACAACTAATCTGAAAAAATTTGCGCCAGTATAGCGCAATTAAATGAATTGCCAGTTAAAATAGCGGTTAATTATACGTTAGGAGTTAAAAATGGCTATCCAGTGGTTCCCTGGGCACATGAATAAAGCCCGCAATGAAATTAAAGAAATAATGCCACAAATGGATGTGATCATTGAAGTGCTTGATGCGCGCATTCCCTACAGTAGTGAAAACCCGATGGTGGCAACCTTGCGTGAAGGTAAGCCGGTCATCAAAATTTTGAACAAAGCTGATTTAGCTGATCCTAAAATGACTCAAATCTGGAAAGATTATTTTGAGCAAGAAAACGGTGTTAAAGCGATTTCTTTTGGGCATGATAAAGCAGCTGAAGTACACCGTATTAATGAGCTTTGTAAAAAGCTAGTGCCACATAAAGTGGGTGCAGATAAGCAAATTAAAGCCATGATCATGGGTATTCCTAACGTGGGTAAATCTACGTTAATTAATGTATTGGCTGGGCGTATAGTTGCAAAAACAGGTAATGAGCCTGCTGTTACTAAAGCGCAACAACGCATTAAGCTAGAAGACGGTATTATGCTTTACGATACGCCAGGTATGTTGTGGCCAAAAGTAGAAAACGAAAACTCAGGTTATCGTTTAGGCGCCACCGGTGCCATTCGTGATACAGCACTTGAGTATGAAGAAGTAGCAAGTTACACAGCTGAGTACCTATTGCGTGCATACCCTGAGTTATTAAAAGCGCGTTATAAAATAGATGAATTACCACAAAGTGATTGGGAATTTGTTGAAATGGCGGGTAAAAAACGTGGCTGTATTCGTGGTGGTAACCAAATAGACACATACAAAATGTCTGAAATACTAATCAACGAATTACGCGACGGTATCATTGGCCGTATTACTATGGAAACTCCGCAAATGCGTGAGGAAGAAGAAGTAATGGTTGCTGGTTTACGCGCTGCAGCAGAAGCTAAAAAGGCAGCTAAAGAAGAAGAGAAAAAACAACGCCGAGCACGCGCACGTAAAAACCGTCGTTAATTGATTTAGTTTAATTTAACCAACGAAATTACAGACATAAAAAAAGCCCGTAAGGGCTTTTTTAGTTTCATATCTACCGTCACCGATATGAGCAATGTAGCAAGTAAAATAGTAGGGCGGTTACTCATCATCAACATCAAGGGGCGTTGCGGTTCATAACAAGTAACCATAGCTGTTTACGTGCGCCACACGTTGTTTCAGGGTCGAGAAACAAATCAATTCATTCCTTAACAAGTGGTATGCAATCCGTCTTGTTGATATTGATTATCAGTTAGATCTAACTATCTGTCAACATCTAAATGCAAATAATTCTTATTATTAGTGGGTTTGTTTTTTATTCATATATAAATCGGCTAGTTAGCACTGACATTTAATAAAAATACTTACTTTGGTTGAACAATTAAGAATAAAAAATAGATGCTTAATACTTATTAAATAATTTGATATGGATTTTTATTATAAAAGCATTGCTTGTAAAACCTTAGCCCCTAAAGATCAACAGCCTTTAATTTATGGCTAAAAATATTCGTACTTAACTGGATATTTTAAGCCACTAACGCACTTTATTTGCTGTTATACGTAAATTAATCTGCTCCACTAGTACTTTATCCTGCTTGTTTAGACGCCCTACAATGAGCAAGAAATCACTACCGTCAGTTTTTATTACTTTAATGCTTGTGTTATCAAGTTTGGTTTTACCGTATGTGGTTTCTATTTTTTCTATGTCTTTAAAGTGACTAAGATCTGATTCAAGCTTACCGTCATCGTTTTTGTAGTAACTAAAAATATAGTTCTCGGTTATTCCGTTACCGTCTTCTCGGTAATCAAATACTGCATCGCTATAAAAATAAAGTATTTCTTCGTTTTCAGGTGTTAGGCGATTACGTTTTAAAAAGTGTACTTGGTAAGGCCATAAACTATCGCCTTTTATAATTGCAGCATTGGGTAAAATATTTACTTCTTGAAGTACGCCTAAAAATAATAGAGGTGCAAACGCAAGCGAGATTAAATACTGTCTAATTCGCCAGTATGAGTTGTAATGTAGGGCTTCTTTACTTATATCGGTTTGCTCAATGTAACTAACTAGGGGCAACCATAAAAATGGCATTATACAAATCACTATGGTTGCGTATTCGTCCATACGATAAGCAAAGGCGCTGGCAAGTACCATTAGCCAGAGTGTTAAGGCAGTCCAGTTAGGCATTACTCTATTTTTGTTTAACTGTTGTTGGCTGTGCTGTGCAAGTGCGCGATACAAAGGGTAATACCATAAAAATGCAAATATACCTCGAGCAATAGGCATAATACTTGAGTTATCGCGCTCTTTAATGGCCTTAAAGTTACGATAACTCCAGTAGTTAACAAATATGCCTAAACTTAAAATACTGTAAATAATAAACTTACTTACAGATACAGCATAAAATGGACTATCTTCAAATTTAACTTTTTTTGCTGACTCTAATCGCCAATCGGCGAAAAAGAATATGAGCACTAAAATATAGCCAGCCAACACATATTTAAGCCAGCTATAACCAAGGCTGTCTAGCACATCAGCTGTTGTTTGAGGCGTTTCGCTCGCCTTTGCATATTTTAGAATAGGGTAATGAGTTGCTGATATTAACTTTTTACGCTGTGCTAAATAATCATCTATTTGATCCGCTTTAATATGATCTTGTTTTGCGTAATAGTTATAGCTCAGTGTTAAAACATTATCATTAAATTCAGTAGTTGTTTTTAGATTGAAGTAGTCGTTGTCAATTTCTTCTTGATCGCTATCAAATCCCCAACCTTTTTCTGCAAAATGTAGTTGTATCGTGGTGTTAATTATATTGGGGTAGTCAAAGTAAAGTGGGTCGGTACGATTTACCTGCTTTGGTTCGTAAACGCTATTTTGTATTTCACTCGCATAAAAACTAGCTTCGTAGCCTTCGTCTGTTTTTTCCCAAAACTCACTAATTAAATACGATTCTTTGGTTATTAGTTTACCCGTTTTTTCTTGCTCACTAATTGCCATTACTTCATTGATTGATAGACCATTTAAAAAGCCTTGGTAATACTCGAAGTAAGATTTAGCAACGCTATTTAGACCACTGCTGGCTATATTGTTTCTTCGGTTAATAGCTTCAAATTCAGCATAAGTGTACTGGGTTTCAAAACGTGATGGCTCAGATACTTTTTCAGCAATAAAAAAGTTATCTTCTACAGATACATTTGTATGTACAGGTTTTTGCGCCATTGAAGTTAAAGTGGTTTCACCTTTATCAATAATTAGGGCATAGCCATAATCAGGCTGTGCTAAATATTCGAGAGTACCTCGTTGGTAGCTAACCGTAGGATCGAGCCAGTAGCGTTTTCCGTTTTGTTTAAGCGTAACAATTACGTGATTAAATACACTTGCAGAAGGTGGAAGTTCTTTTAAACGTTTGGTTTCCTCTGTATCAACTAGCGCAGGGAAGGCCTCTATATCCATCGCTTTTAATAACGAAATAAGCAGTACTGTTTTATCTTTACAATCGCCGTATCGTAGCGAAAGCGTTTCTGAAGCTGACGTTGGTTGATGCGAGTTAGTGCCCATTTCAAGCCCTAAATATCGAACTTCGTCTTGGCTAAAGCGCAGTGCTGCTGCAATTTTGTCTGATGTTTTTGTGTGTTTTGCTTTTATTTCTTCAGCTACATCCAAAATGCTGTTTGGGGTTTCTATGGCTGATTGATAAAGTGGATATGCCCAGTTAACTACCTGACCCCAATCGTCAAATTCAGAAAAGTAAACTTGTGTATATGGGTCGTACCATGTTGGAGTTTGAGAATTTTGCTCCAGTAAAGGTTCTTCAAAAAGAGTTATAGAATAATCTTTACCATATTTGTTAAGCGTTTCTTGAATATCTGCTGTGCCGTTTATTGTATTTATATGTAGAGGTGTTTGTTTACCCCAAAGTACACGCATATTTTGTTGCACTACGGGTACCGACCAGTTTAGCGTGCGTCTTGTACTAAACTTATTAGCATATATAGGGTTGCTGCCTGTGACTGTGTAGCTGTAATCGAGTATGTCGCCACTGCGCATATCATCAATAATAATATTGAGTGATAAGCTACCATTATAAATCCGCTCAGCTAATTCAGATTCACCCTGTATAACCTTCATTTTCGCGCTATCAAGCTTATCAATGCGCTCATTATTTCTGATAATCGTTAAGCTATTTAGCGTTAGCGACTCGTAACTTGGATCAAAATCAAGATTAAGCTGGCTTATATAATCAACACCACTTTGATTTAAAGCTTTCATAACCAAGCGTGTATAGCGTTGCTGTTTTTGCCTGCTCGGTATATAGGATTGGTTATCGAGTAATAAATAAAGTGTGCCGTCACGTACTTTGGTTATGTCGGAATTCTTGGGTTGCTCAATAATATGTGTATTAACCCAATTAGCTGGTTTATCTATTTTATATTGCTGCGCAAAAATATTATGAGAGAAAATTAATAAGGTAAGTGCAATTAGCCAAGGGCTGAGTCGAAGGAAGTTCCATTTCATTGTAGGGTCTTATAGTTGTTTTTATAAATACTATTGAAGGAATAATGTACCAAATTTAGGCTTTTTTGACAATGAGATGTTAACAAATTCATTGTTGAGCAGTTAATTAATAGTGTATAAATAAACTGCTATGTAAGTGCGAAATGCTTATCCCCCCCTTAAATGTCCCTGAAATGATTTTTTAGTTGTATTGCTAAATCATAATTAGTTAAGCCTACTTTATTGTGGGCTTTGTTAGATCTGCAAAAATCTTATCTGTTTATTCGTATGGTAATCATTCAAACCATTAAAAGTGTTTATAAATCAAAATATAAACAGTAACTGCTTTTGCTCTTTTTGTTCATGAATTTTATGAGCAAAAAGCACATAACGATCATCAATGCACCTTACCTTCTAAATATTTAGTTAATTTCACGTTAACAATAAGCTGCGAGTTAGATAGCAGTTTGTCGTCGCTTATCTACCTGACAACAAATACACAAGCGTGGAGAGAATAATGAAAGCAAGTAACACACAACTCGCTTTGGCAGTTGCTGCCGCACTAGCAAGTACATCCGTTTTAGCCGATAACGATACGCAAAAACTACAAGAGCAATTAGATGCGTTACAAAAAGAAGTAAGTGTACTAAAAACAACCAGTGGTTTTAATTTAGAGTTTGGTGGACGGGTTCAGCTCGACTACAACTATTTTGATGGCGCTTACAATTCCGATAATGAGGGCTCTGGCGGGAGCGACTTTTTTCCGCGACGTATTCGTACTTACGTAGAGAGTGAGCATGGAAATTGGGATCATAAGCTATTACTTGAGTTTGGCGAAGGGACCGCTGAAATAGTGATGGCGCGGGTTCGCTATGCGTTTGATAACGGTCTTAAAGTTAAAGTCGGTAAAATTCGCGAAGATATATCGTTAAATGCATTAACCAGTTCAAAGCACATTAATACGATTGAGCGCAGCTCGCTTGCCAATACTTTCTCGCCCTTTTTTCGTTGGGGTGCTTCTGCCTATCAATATTTTAAAGACTCAGGCTTTCGTTACGCGATAGGCGTTTATAAAAATGATGCATTTGGTGCAACAGGTAGCGATGAAAACGACAAGCTTACTCTTGCCATTACTGGGCGTGCTACATGGTCGAGTGCAGCACCTGGCGATGTAATTCATTTAGGCTTGTGGCATTCATATCGCGATATGGGTGGTAATGAATTGGGCGCACGTTTTGCGCGTGGTGAAGTGCGTGAAGCGAATACTCGACTTGTTGATTACGCTGCTGGTGGTGTAACAAGCCCACTTGATAGTTTATTGCAAACCGGTCTTGAGTTTGCTTATCAGGCGGATTCTTTAACGCTTGAGGCTGAATATGCAAGCCGTTCGCTTGATGCAGTTAACAGTGCTGATTTTTTAGATGGGGAACGATTTGATGGTTTTCATGTTTCTGCTAGTTACTTTTTAGGTGGCGAGCAGCGTCAATACAAAGCGAGCTCTGCATTATTTGTACAACCTAAAAATATTAAAGATGCATGGGAGTTGGTGGCACGTGTTTCAGAAGTTGATGCGACAAGTAGCTTACAAGGGACGAAGGCAACGACGTATACATTAGGTACGTCTTATTACGTAAGCAGCGACATTAAGTTTATGGGTAATTTAATTTACAGCGATGTAGAGGGCGCCGGCACTACAGCACTTGTTGGCGATGAAGACTCTGGTATGGGCTTTAGTGCACGTATGCAGTATTTATTCTAAGGGAGCACACAATGAAGTTATTTAAGTCATTTAAATCAGTAAAAACGACCCTATTTGCAGCGTCGTTAGTACTTAGCAGTCCATTGGCAATAGCCGATACTCACTTTTTAATCCCAGGCGGACCTGGCGGTGGTTGGGATACAACAGCCCGTGGTATAGGCGAAGGTTTAGTTAAGTCGGGTATTGAAAATAATGCATCTTTTCAAAATATGTCTGGTGGTGGGGGCGGTCGTGCTATTGCGTATTTAATTGAGTCGGGTACTAAAAAAGGCGATATTTTAATGGTTAACTCAACGCCTATCGTATTGCGCGCGTTAAGTGGTCGAATTCCTTATAGCTATCGCGATTTAACACCTGTAGCCAGTATGATTGCAGATTATGGCGCGTTTGTAGTGCGTAATGACTCTCCATTTAAAACTTGGGAGGATGTTATTACATCAATAAAAGAAGATCCAAGTTCGGTAAAAGTGGCGGGCGGTTCTGCTCGCGGCAGTATGGATCACTTAGTGGCGGCTCAAGCAGTTAAAGCTGCGGGTATAGATGGTCGACGCCTGCGTTATATTCCTTACGATGCAGGCGGTAAAGCGAAGGCTGGGTTGCTTTCAGGCGAAGTGAATTTACTTTCTACTGGCTTAAGTGAAGCGCTTGAAGTCGCTAACGGTGGTCAAGCACGTATTTTAGCGGTTACATCGGGTGAGCTCTTACCTGATTACCCAAAAATACCCACACTTAAGTCACTAGGTTACGATATGGAATTTGTTAATTGGCGTGGTCTTTTTGCGGCACCTAATTTACCCCTTGAAAAGTTAGCACAGTACACAAAAAAACTACGTGAGTTGCAAAGCACACCTGAGTGGGAAGCTGTAAGAGCTCGTAACGGTTGGCTAAATCTTTTTCAAGAAAAAGATGAGTTTATTAAGTCACTAGAAGCGCAAGAAGTGCAGCTTAGAGCTGTAATGGAAGAGCTTGGCTTTATCCGCACATTGCCGTAATCGAGGTTTAAAATGACGAATCGAGAATTAATAGGGCCAAGTTTATTCTTGGCGCTATTTACTTTATACGCTGTGGTTGCATGGCAAATTCCGCTACTACCGTTTGAAGAATACGAAACGGTTACCTCAGCGACACTTCCTAAAGTATATGCCGGGTTTGGTATTGTGGTGTGCTTACTTTCTATAGGGTCGACATTAATCAAACCTAAAGAAAAAACAAATACCAATGATGTTCTTGAGAAGTCGCACGTGCTGCACACTATTGGTTTGTTGATATTAATGGTGATTTATAGCGCTGCACTTGAGCCATTTGGTTTTTTAATCTCGACCAGTGCATTTTTGCTAGCGGGCTTTTTTGTGATGGGGGAAAGACGTAAGGGAATTTTGCTATTTGCATCGATACCGGTTGCGGTGATTTTTTGGTTTTTGATGACTCAAGTATTAGGTATTTACTTGGTTCCGGGCAATTTGTGGAGTTAAGTTATGTTTGATGGAATTATGCTTGGTTTGTCGACCGTGCTCGACTTTAATAATTTAATGTACGTTATAGCTGGCTGCTTGGTAGGTACTTTTATAGGTATGTTACCAGGATTGGGGCCAATTACCGCAATTGCCTTAATGATCCCAATTACTTATAGTATTGGCGCCGATTCGGGCATGATTTTAATGGCGGGTGTTTATTATGGCGCTATTTTTGGTGGCTCTACGTCATCTATTTTAATTAATGCGCCAGGCGTAGCGGGTACGGTAGCTTCCTCCTTTGATGGCTACCCGCTTGCTAAACAAGGGCACGCAGGTAAAGCATTGGCAATTGCTGCTTATTCCTCCTTCATAGGCGGAACGATTGGCGCCATATTATTAATGGTAGCTGCACCTTTATTAGCAAAAGTGTCATTGAGTTTTCAATCCCCTGATTATGTTGTGCTGATGTTTTTAGGCTTAACAGCTATTGCAGCATTTTCAAATAAAGGGCAATTTTTAAAAGCAATGATGATGACGGTGTTTGGCTTGATGCTAGCAACGGTTGGAATTGATCCATCATCAGGTACTGACCGATTTACCTTCGGGCAACCTGATTTACTCGATGGAATAAGCTTTTTATTGGTTGCTATGGCAACATTTGCATTAGCCGAGGCGCTTGTAAATGTTGTAAAACCAGAGAAAAAAGATGCTAAAAACATTAATGACTCAGACACACCGCAAATAGGTTCAACCAAGTTAAACAAAGCCGAGATTAAAGAGATAGCACCAGTGATTGGTCGCTCGTCTATTTTAGGTTTTATAGTGGGAGTGTTACCGGGTGCTGGTGCAACTATTGCGAGTTTTATGGCTTATGCAACAGAGCGAAATTTAGCGCCCAAAGGTTTAAAAGAAAAGTTTGGTAAAGGCTCATTACGTGGTTTGGCTGCCCCTGAGTCGGCAAATAATGCGGCGTGTACAGGATCGTTTGTTCCACTGTTAACGCTTGGTATTCCGGGCTCAGGTACTACGGCAATTATGCTAGGTGCTTTGATTGCTTACGGCATTCAACCAGGTCCAATGCTTATGCAAGAAAACCCAAGTGTATTTTGGGCGGTTATTGTAAGTATGTATTTTGGCAACATTGTTTTATTAATTTTAAACCTGCCACTCATTCCTTATTTTGCAAAAGTATTGGCAATGCCAAAGTCGGTACTCACCGTGATGATATTATTTTTTAGCTTAATTGGTGTTTATTTAGTGTCCTTTAATACCTTCGACTTATTTATGATGGTTGGGTTTGCGGTAGTTGCGCTAGTATTGCGATTACTGTCGTTTCCTATGGCACCATTATTATTAGGTTTTATATTAGGGGATATGATTGAGCGAAACTTCCGTCGTTCAATGATGATTTCTGATGGCTCATTAAGCTTTTTATGGGATCGTCCGCTAACATTGAGCATATTTGTAATTTCAATTTTAGTGCTGTTGTTTCCGTTAAAAGATTATTTAATGCAACGCCGTGCAGACAAAGAAAATGCATAATTGAGAATGAAATGAAAAACACCAACAAGCTAAATCCATTGCAAAACATGGTCACAAAACCTAAGCGATTAGAAACACGATTAATTATTTGGGTTACAGGATTGTGTGTATTGCAGGCTTTATTATTTGGCGCGTTGGTGTATCAACTTACAGCGCAAAGCTTACATAACCATATTGGCGATAAAGCACTCGCTGTGGCAAGCAGTATTGCCACACGCGCTGATATAATTAATGCACTGGAAATACCAAGTGACTTAACTACCATTAACATGCAAATTGAAAATTTACGACAGTTTGTAGGTGCTGATTTTATTGTTGTTGGCGATGAAAATGCGCTTCGCATTGTGCATCCCGATGAAGATAAAATTGGCAAAAAAATGGTTGGAGGTGATAGTCAAGCTGCATTAAAGGGAGAGCGCTATATTTCGGTAGCTCATGGTAGCTTAGGTGAATCAATTCGTGGCAAAGTGCCGGTGTACGCAGGTAATAATGAAATAGTAGGCGTTGTATCGGTTGGTTTTTTAGTACAATCAATCGATCCGCTTATCCTCTCTCGTAGTAGTGAAATATTAATATGGGGCTTAATACTTGTAGGTTTAAGTATACTGGCGGCTATTTATATTGGACAACGTGTCAGAAATGCTATTTTTGGTCTGCAGCCAGATGAAATTGCACGTTTGTTTTCAGAACAAGATGCAATTTTAAATACCGTACGCAGCGGTATTATTGCACTCGACCCAGACGGAAAAGTACGAAAACTCAATCAACGCGCCTGCGAAATATTAGATAAACCAACTTCAATTATTAATCAGAATCTCACCTTAAACGATTTATTACCTGAACATGCAGGGTTTTTATTGCGTAATCAGCGACGTAAAATAGTGGGGTTTGAATTATTTGCCGCCGATAAACGCCTTATTTTATCGAGATTTTCTTTGCAGGTGCAAGGGCAGGCTGATGGTATCTTACTGAGTATGCGCCCCTCTGATGAACTTGAGTATTTAAGCCAACAACTAACTAAAGTCCAGGCTTTTGCAGAGCTTTTAAGGGTACAAACTCATGACTACTCCAATAAGCTCAATCTAATTGGAGCGTTAGTGCAAATGGGGAAAAATGAACAAGCTATAGAAATAATAGGACAAGAAAGCCAAGGCTCTCAGGCACAAATTCATAACTTGTTAGAGCGCATACAAGACCCTGTGCTTGCTGGTTTGTTGGTAGGTAAATATCATAAAGCAAGAGAATTAAATGTTGCGCTTGAGCTTAACCCCGACAGCCTACTTGGTGTTATTGCACGTAAAGATATGCTTGAGCGGGTCGTGTCTATTTTAGGTAATCTTATAGATAATGCGATTGAGGCAGCTATTAGATCATCGAACTCTCGCTCTGCAAAAGTACGGGTAACCGTTGATGAAACCAGCCAAACCCTCTTATTTGATGTAGAAGATACAGGCTTTGGGTTAGGTTCTGACCATGATGTTATTTTTACCCCTCAGTACAGCTCTAAATCAGGAGCAGAGCATGGTATTGGTTTATATTTAGTAAAAACAAATTTAGACTCATGCGGTGGTACGCTAGAAATTGGTGAGTCAGACCTACTTGGCGCAAGACTAAGTGTTTATATTCCAAAATAATAAGAGCATTAAACATGACGTATTCAGTAGTAATAATTGAAGACGAAGTAGAGGTAGCACAGCTATTAGCGCAGTACTTGTTATTACCAAATGGTATTGCAGGCAATCAAACGCCAAAGCAAAGTTTAAGGCAAGCACAGTATCAGGTAGTGGGCATTGCAGGTAATTTAAGTACGGCAACGGCTTTACTGCATGCAATTGAACCCGATCTGATTTTACTTGATATACATTTACCTGATGGTAACGGACTTGATTTATTGACCGACTTACGACGCCGAACGATTAAAAGCGAAGTTATGCTACTCACTGCTGCAAAAGAGGTCGAAACCCTTGAAAAAGCAATGCAGTTAGGCGTATGCGACTTTTTAGTAAAACCATTAATGTTAAACCGACTAGATCAAGCACTTGCACGTTTTGAATCACGTCAGCAATGTTTTTCTGATGCAAGTGAAGTAACGCAGTCAATGGTTGATACGTTATTTGGCTCAAAGCAGCAAACCAACACGTCTGTTCGTTTACCTAAAGGGGTCGACCAACTTACCCTGCAAAAAATACATGATGCTTTTGTAGATCACGCAACCACTGCATTTACTGCTCAGCAAATGGGCGATTTGGTCGGTGTTAGTCGCTCTACAGCACGCCGTTACTTAGAGTATTTGCTTGAATCAGGTAAGTTAACAGCGGATCAAAGTTATGGCAGTATTGGCCGCCCTGAACGTTGCTATAAAATAGCGAAGTAACTTGGTGTATCTGAAACTTAAGTATTAAACGCTATTAATTTCAATGTCTTGCGATTTTTTTGTTATGTTTGATATTTAATAGATTCTGACGATAAAAAAAATATATTGAATTGATTGCATTTTAAGCGGCTTGTATGGTGATGTTCGCATTAAGTGATGTTATACTCCTGCCGAATAATTTATCGACTTTATTAAGAGTAAAATTAATGGCAGATTTATCGAAGTACAGAAACATTGGTATTTTCGCGCACGTTGATGCGGGTAAAACCACGACTACTGAGCGTATCCTAAAGCTTACTGGTCAAATCCATAAAACAGGTGAGGTTCATGATGGTGAATCTACTACTGACTTCATGGAACAAGAAGCTGAGCGCGGTATTACTATCCAGTCTGCGGCTGTAAGCTGTTTCTGGAAAGATCACCGTTTTAACGTTATCGATACTCCTGGACACGTTGACTTCACAGTTGAAGTATACCGTTCACTTAAAGTATTAGATGGCGGTGTTGGTGTATTCTGTGGTTCTGGTGGTGTTGAACCACAATCAGAAACTAACTGGCGCTATGCTAACGAATCAGAAGTTGCACGTATTATCTTTGTAAATAAATTAGACCGTATGGGTGCTGATTTTTACCGTGTAACTGAGCAAGTACGTAAAGTACTTGGCGCAACTCCACTAATCATGACTTTACCAATCGGTATCGAAGATGAATTTGTTGGTGTTGTAGATGTTTTAACTAAAAAAGCGTACGTATGGGATGACACTGGTCTTCCAGAAAACTACGAAATCACTGACGTTCCTGCAGACATGGTAGAAAAAACTGATGAATACCATGAAATGCTTATCGAAACTGCTGTAGAGCAAGACGATGACCTTATGGAAGCGTACATGGAAGGTGAAGTACCTTCTATCGAAGATATCAAGCGTTGTATCCGTAAAGGTACTCGTGACCTTGCTTTCTTCCCTACGTTCTGTGGTTCTGCTTTCAAAAACAAAGGCATGCAACTAATCCTTGATGCTGTTGTTGACTACTTACCTGCTCCAACAGAAGTTGATCCTCAACCTCTTATGGATGAAGAAGGTAACGAAAATGGCGAATTCGCAATCGTATCTGCTGACGAACCTTTCAAGGCGCTAGCATTTAAGATAATGGATGACCGTTTTGGTGCATTAACTTTCGTACGTATCTACTCAGGTAAGCTTAATAAGGGTGACACTATCCTTAATGCGTTTACTGGTAAAACTGAGCGTGTTGGCCGTATGGTTGAGATGCAAGCAGATGACCGTAACGAATTAACTAGCGCACAAGCTGGTGACATCATTGCTATCGTAGGCATGAAAAATGTGCAAACTGGTCACACTCTATGTGATCCTAAGCACCCAGTAACACTTGAGCCAATGGTATTCCCAACTCCAGTAATCTCGATTGCTGTACAGCCTAAAGATAAAGGCGGTAATGAGAAAATGGGTGTTGCTATCGGTAAAATGGTTGCAGAAGATCCATCTTTCCAAGTTGAGACTGATGAAGATTCAGGCGAAACTATCCTTAAAGGTATGGGTGAGCTTCACTTAGATATCAAAGTTGATATCCTTAAGCGTACTTACGGTGTAGACCTTATCGTTGGTCAACCACAGGTTGCTTACCGTGAAACTATCACTCGTGAAATCGAAGATAGCTACACGCATAAGAAACAATCTGGTGGTTCTGGTCAGTTCGGTAAAATCGACTACCGCATCAAGCCAGGCGAAGTTGCTTCAGGCTTCACATTTAAATCATCAGTTGTTGGTGGTAACGTACCTAAAGAATTCTGGCCTGCAGTTGAGAAAGGCTTTAAGTCAATGATGGGCGAAGGTGTTCTAGCTGGCTTCCCAGTATTAGACGTTGAAGTTGAACTTTTTGACGGTGGTTTCCATGCCGTGGATTCATCTGCAATCGCGTTCGAAATCGCTGCTAAAGGTGCTTTCCGCCAATCGATCCCTAAAGCGGGCGCACAACTTCTTGAGCCAATCATGAAAGTTGACGTGTTCACTCCAGAAGATCACGTTGGTGATGTAATCGGTGACCTTAACCGTCGTCGTGGTATGCTAAGCGACCAAGAAGCTGGTTTAACTGGCGTTCGCATTAAAGCTGACGTTCCGTTATCAGAAATGTTCGGTTACATTGGTTCACTACGTACAATGACATCTGGTCGTGGTCAGTTCTCTATGGAGTTCTCACACTACGCACCATGTCCACAAAACGTAGCAGACACAGTAATCGCTGCAGAAAAAGAGAAAAAAGCTGCTAAGTAATTAGCTCTTTAACTCTTTAAAAAAACCCGCACATGTTGCGGGTTTTTTATTGCCTATAATTTGGTTTTATTTTTTATAGTTTTTTATACCAGCTCTTTATTATTAATTAGTCCTATATTTTTAATTAATAAAAAGGTACTAGAGCAATTTATATATATAGTTACAAAAAAGGGGTTTGCTATACACGTATATGCACAGAGCGTTATATCAATAGTGAGGAAATTACTTTTGTATCATTTAGCTCGTTTTTTCTTTTCACTATTTTAAAGTAGAACTGGAGAATGGTAAGGTTTTTCATTTTTATAACTGGCAATTTGATGATGAAACGCAATCAGCTATTTCTAAAATGTACTGTAATAAGTTAGCTAAAAAAGTAGAAAATATTGGCGGTAAATGCAGCGCGTGATTTTTTAATTTAGATAGAAAAAAGGAGCAATTAATTGCTCCTTTTTTGTTTTTATTTTATAACGCGCTAATTAAACTTTTTTATAGCCTTAGCTTTTAGCGCTTTCATCTTTAGCCTGCGTGGCTTTTTAAAAGATTGTATAGGCATTGATACCATATGCTCTTGTGGCAGTGCCGGAATTGTTTGTGGGTAAGTTCCTTCCTCTGGCACGGAAATCTCTTTTAGATGTACTTTAAGCGCCTCTAGAGTTGAGTCGTTATCAACTTCACTAGGGCAAATAAATATACCTAACTTTCTTAGCTGTACGCCAAGTTTGATACTACTGGTATAACGGATAATTGGAGCACCTAATACTAAGCCTAATAATATAGGTGATAGCCACCAAAAGAATACAGGTGTGAAGTAGTAGGCTGTGCTACCCCATGCTATAGCCACAATAGTAGAGAATAACGTATAACCAAACGCTTCTTTCCACGGAACCATACGACCTTCGCGCGGTTGTGCATCCCACTTCACTTTTTTACCTAAAAATACGCAAAGCACAAAGTAAGCATGAAATACCATCATTAATGGCGCAACAATAATAGCAAATACGGTTTCAATGATTGAACCTAGTATGAGCTTAATTGAACCACCAAAGCGTTTGTTTCTATGTATTAGGGTGACTATTACGCCCATTAATTTAGGCATTAATAAAATAACAATAGTTAAATACAAGAGTGAATCAATAAGATCGGTTTTAGCTATTTGCCATGTAGGAAATAATTGATAAACACGGTTAAAGTACACATCACTATTTAATGCGCGCGTTACTGCATCAATAGTACTTAGCGCTAGCATTGAGAGCCAAATTAGTGATGAAATATAAGCGGTTGCACCTAATAGAAAGTGCAGCTTACTCATTAATTTTAATTTAGATGACGATAGTAAACCTAAGTGCTGAATATTACCTTGTACCCAGCGTCTATCGCGTACAGCATAATCGAGGATATTACTTGGTACTTCTTCGTAGCTGCCTTCAATATCTGATAGTAATAGTACATCCCAACCTGCACTATGAAGTAGTGATGCTTCTACAAAGTCATGACTTAAAATCTCACCGCCAAAAGGTGCGTTACCTTTGAGTGTTGGCAAGCCACAGCACGTTATAAATGCTTCAACTCTAATGATTGCATTATGACCCCAGTAATTGGCTTTATCTGTTTGCCAAAATGCTGAGCCAGTAGCGAGCATTGGGCTATATAGCACTGACGCAAACTGTAAAAAACGACCAAAAAAGGTATCTTGACGAACAGGTATTGGAATCGTTTGGATCAGGCCTGCTTGTGGGTTGTTTAGCATGCTTGTAGTAAGTTCTAACATACATTTACCGGTCATTACGCTATCTGCATCAAGCACAATCATATGGTCGTAATTACTTCCCCAGCGCTCACAAAAGTCGGTTAGGTTACCTACTTTGCGGTGTTTGTTATCTTCGCGACGACGATAAAAAACATGCTTTGCTGTATCCCCTAAACGTTCGCACAATGCATGCCATGCACTTAGCTCGTTTTTAACTATTTGAGGGTCTTGTGTATCGCTTAATAAATAAAAATCAAAATTATCAAGCTGACCAGTTTCTTTTAACGATTGTAGACTTACTTCAAAGCCCGCGATAACACGGTGGGTATCTTCGTTATAAATAGGCATTACAACGGCGGTTTTCTGAGCGTTAATTGCCTCGTTATTGAACTCAATTGGTTTAATACGTTTTAACGTAAGCGGGTCAATTCGAAACAACTGTAGTACAAAGCCGATTGTGCCACTACAAAAGGCCGTTACAATCCAAGCAAATGTGATTGAGAATAATACTAAAAGGGCATACTCAAGTAATGTCATACCGTTTGAGCTTAAAATCTCAAACATAATAGATATGCCGTAGCCAGATGTGCCAAGTGCCGCAATGGCAAATAGCCATACTCTTAGTGTTTTGAATGGCATTGGAGTGCCCCTACCTTTATTACTTGATGTCATTTGGGTACCAAACATAGCTCCATACCTCGCTAATTTCTTTGTCACGTAGTTTTAACGATAAACGCATATCAACGGGTTGATCGTCCTGTGGTGCAATTTTAAAGGCTACACGCCATCCACGTGAATCCGGAAGTTTTTGTACATTCACGTCGGTTACTTCGCCTGTTGTAAGTTGAATGTCGGCATCTAGTTTTAACTGTTTAGACAGTTGATTTATTTCTGAACCAGTAAAATCAACAGTAAATTGGCGGTGGCTTTTTGGTGGTGGGTTGTCCTCACCTGGTAATGCGGCGCTACCAATTCTTGTACGTAGTACACGTGCTTTCTCGTGCTGAGTTAAAACTGAATTAAAGGTCGTCATTTTGTAGCTTAATTTTAATGAATCTCCGGCCTTCATTGGTTTTTCTGGTACCCAGTAACTTACGATATTGTCGTTAGTTTCTGTATCAGTCGGTATTTCTACAAGCTCTACACGACCATTTCCCCACTCACCTTGTGGTTCAATCCATAGGCTAGGGCGGTCGTGGTAATGTGCTTCTGTGTCTAGATAGTTATTAAAGTCTCGGTCTCGTTGAGCTAACCCAAAACCTTTTGGGTTATTGTACGAAAATGAAGTAACGCTGAGTTGTGATGGGTTATTAAGAGGACGCCATACCCACTTGTCATCAGCAGATTGAGTTAATAGGCCATCCGAGTCATGAACTTCAGGGCGATAATCATCAAAAAATTTGGTGCTATTTTCGCCGTGATAAAACATACTCGTTAATGGTGCTACACCCAGTTTTTTAATATCTTTACGCGCAAAAACCTGCATATCAACATCAACTAGCATATTCGTTGTAGGGTCGACGCTAAATTTGTACGCACCAGAAATAGATGGACTATCCAATAATGCAAAAATGGTGATTTGTGTTTGCTCTGGCTTTGGTTTAACTAACCAAAACTCTTTGAACATTGGAAATTCTTCACCCGAATTCTCAGCAGTATCAATGGCAAGGCCCCTTGCTGATAAGCCATAAACTTGTTGAGGGCCAACGACTCTAAAATACGATGCTCCCTGAAATACCATTACTTCGTCTTTATACTCGTTAGTATTTAATGGGTAATGTAAGCGAAATCCAGCATGGCCTAGTTGAGTGCCCGCCACACTTTTAGCTATTTCTTCTTGTAGTGGTGCAGCAGTGCCATCGTATTGGTAAAAGTCGGTGCTGAAAGGTAAGCGGCTACGTTTAGAGTCGCTATCAACAGTATTTATTGTTACAGGTGTTTTATATAAAAAACCAGGGTGGAATAATTGCAGCTCGTACAGGCCTTCATCTTTCCACACCGCTTTGTCTTTTTTAAATCGAATTGAACGGTAGTCTTGATAATCAATATTATTTAGCGCTTCAAGCTCGATGTTTTTAGGTGCAACATATTCTTCGCTTGCTAACTTTTTAGCGCGAGCGCTAATTACATCAAATAAGCTACTTTGTGGAATTGCTACATCAACAGTTGCAGCAATCGCTTGGTTGCTATTGCCCCAAGTCGAAAAAATAATAAGTAGACCCAGTAGTGGTGCTGACTTTTTTTGCCATTTAGGCAAGTTTTGGGTTAGTTGTTTCATTCTCATTCCTTTATAAAAACACGACTTATTTTTACGTTTAGGGTAAATATTGATTTTGTTTTGTAAGTATCTTCTAATTTACTTAAAGCAAAATGTGAACCCTTATAAAAGTTCATATTTTTCAATAGGAAAAACCAATATACGTAACTCACTGAGGCTTTTTTTGTGTAAAATTCACTCAATCTTATGTAGTTGTTACTGATTAATTACTAGAAGACTCACTAATCGTATGAACATATTACGGGGAGTTTAATGAAGCTTGTCTGAATTACATTTGTATAAAATAAAAAAGCCGCAAAAGCGGCTTTTTATATGTTTAGATTTTACTTAATTATTTCTTTTTAAATCGACGCACTATTGATAGTGGTGCTAAAAGAAGTGATAACCATAATAATGAACCTGCATCATTATCATCATCTGAGCGTAAGTTATTTACCTTAACGGCTACTTTTTCAATGTTTGATAAGTTACCAGCACTATCTTGAGCTTGTACTGTTAAAGTAATACGATTTTCGAATTCGTAATCAATCTCTCCAGCAACAATTAACTGCCCCTCATTGTTAATAGAAACGCTGTCATTATCAGATGTAATAAATTTAACAACAGGTGATTCATCGGCATTTGGATCACTAAAATCGAGCGTGCCGATAATTGTGCCAATTGCGCTGTTTTCATCGATTGCAAAAACTTGATCGGCTGCAATTACAGGTGTTTGCTCTTCAGGCGTTAAAGTAATTTCAGATTTAATGTCAATAATCACAGGGTCATGATCTGATGCGCGGTATGCACTTTCAGAGTACAAGCTAGATTGTTGACCTTCGCTTTTAAACTCTACATTGTAATCAAGTGAAATAGGTTCATCTGCGTTGATATGCCAATCTGTTGCAGCGACAACTTTACTAAGTAATGATTGTGTAGCTACTGCATGGTCTAAACTTCCTGCACGACCAGAAAAGCTATAAGAATAACCAAGCGTATCACCATCAATTTCAGCAACTACATTTTTGTAGCCTTTATCAGCAAATGCACGTATTGGATCTTCCATTGCGTAAGCATTCATATCGCCGACTAAAATAGTATCTTCGTCATCAACACCGGTTGGTTTGCTATCAAGCCAATCTGCGAATGCATTAGCACCTTGCGTGCGTATTTCATTCCAACAGCCTTGGCCATCACCTGAATCTGCATTGTTTCCAGAAGCACTACCACAGCTTTTAGATTTAAGGTGTGACACAGCAACAGTAAATACTTCATCAGTTTCTATTGATTTAAAGCTCTGTGCAATTGGAGCACGGTTACTAAAATCAAATGGAGCCTCAGTTGTAATGGCAGCAGTGCCTACTTCTTCTACTTTGTTAGCACGATAGATAAGTGCGGTAGTAATTGCATCGGTACCAATTTGATCTACGTTAAAGTCAACAAATGCATAGTTGTTAGCACTATCAGCATCATTTAATGCATCTACTAAGCTAGCAATTGCACTAAATTCGCCAAAGCCATCATTCTCAATTTCCATTAAACCAACAACATCGGCTTCAATAGCGCTAATGGCACTTACAATTTTAGCTTCTTGACGAATAAATTCAGCTTCAGTATCTGCACCTCGAGATGTAGGGAACCCTCCGCCTTGGCCATCACCATTGAAGTAATTAAGTACGTTAAAGCTAGCTACACGTAAATCTGCTTCAGCATTAAGTTCAGGCGCATCTTCACGTGCATTTGTTGCAATAAACGAAGGTGCTAAAGTTGGGTGAATTCGGTAAAGACCGAAGCTATAAGCAAGTGCCCCTGTAATAGTATTAACAGTATCGCCAGTTCGTAAAGTATTTTCTGCCGATAACCCTGGAGTTGGATAAGCTGTAGGGTCTAAGTTTTGTACTGTAGAGCCATCATCTATTAAAATCTTTTTAAGTAGATTTTCAGTTTCAACTGCATTAGCAGCATCGCCAGGTAATGCAACCTGGGTACCTTGGTACAAGCGCTCTGTTGCTAATTCAACTTCACCATATCGACCAAGACCAAAGTTATTAGTCACTACTAATGGTTGCTCTAATGTGACTAGCATACCTTCAAAAGCTTCTAAATCAGTTGTATTAGCTAAAGGTAAAGTGATTTTTGTAGCTGCTGCAGCTAAACCAGTGCCACACACCGCAACTTGGCTAACACTGCCAATTTGTGTTGCATCAAAATACTCTTCAACAGTACCTTGTACACGTACATGGTCGCCTACATTCACGTCAGTATCTGCAAAATATACAAATACACCTTCAGAGGTAAGTGGATTTGCATCTATATCAGCAGCCAGTGAGTTAACAAAAAAGCCTTTTAATTGTTCATCACCTTGAAAATCGGCGCTTACAACACCTTCAAGTTCTACTAATGTACCTACAAGTGGGCTAGCAGAGCCGTCACCTTGAATAGCATTTATTAGTGTTTTTTCTGCACCACAAACTAGTGGTTCAAGTGGCTCTGGTTCAGGGTCTGGCACAGGAGCGGTACCACCATTACCTGCATGTGAACCTAAGCCATCAAAATCATCTTGATCGAACTGTACCCATTCTTCACTTGGGTTGAACTCTGCGTCAGGTGTTGTTCTACCAGCGGTAATACTATCTTTTCTACGAAGTGTTTTATTTTGTGTTTGTACTGCGCCTTCAGACCAAAACGAACCGGGATCTACACCGCGCTGGCCGAAGCTATCGACTACGGTACTACCTTGCATTAGGACTAATGCATCATCACCATTAAAGCTAGCAACACTATGTTCTAAATCGGCTTTTTCTTTTAGTGCATCATTTGAACTTGAATGAACGATAACAAAGGTACTGTTAGCTGCCAAAGTACCAGACAAATCAAGAGTTGATTGAATTGTAGTTTTGCCATTTACATACAAGCTAAGTGTATACCCTTCAAGAGAAAGCTCCGTATCAGCATTATTATAAAGCTCGATTGCTTTATTATTACTGCTTCCCTCTATATATTCTGAAATGATTAGATCAGCGGATGCTGGTGCACTGAGACTTGCTATAACAAGTGCGAGTGGTGTTATTTTTGTTTTAAACATTTTTTTATTATTCCCGTGTATTAATCCCAAAATGGGACACCAGTTTAGAGAATAAATATGACGGAAATAATACAAAAATGTAAACGAATGTAAATAAAAGGCGGTTAAACCGCCTTTTAATAAAAAATTACTTTTTAGCTAGATATTTTGCGGCTTGCTTAGCAAAGTAGGTTAATATTCCATCGGCACCTGCACGCTTAAATGCAAGTAAAGATTCCATTATTGTTGCCTCTTCACTTAACCAACCGTTATCAATTGCTGCTTTGTGCATTGCATACTCGCCACTTACCTGATATGCGAAAGTAGGTACACCAAATTCGTCTTTAACACGCCGTACAATATCTAAATAAGGCATACCGGGCTTTACCATAACCATATCAGCGCCTTCTTGTAAGTCTAATGCGACTTCACGTATCGCTTCATCAGAGTTTGCTGGATCCATTTGGTAAGTTTTTTTATCAGCACCTTTTAAGTTACCAGCAGAGCCTACAGCATCTCTAAATGGGCCATAGTAGCTAGATGCGTATTTAGCTGAGTAGGCCATAATTCGAGTATGAATAAACCCATCAGCTTCAAGTGCTTCGCGAATAGCGCCAATACGACCATCCATCATATCAGAAGGGGCAACAACATCAGCCCCAGCTTCTGCATGGGAAAGTGCTTGTTTAACTAAAATTTCAGTAGTGACATCATTAATAACATAACCTGAATCATCAATAATACCGTCTTGGCCATGCGTAGTGAAAGGGTCAAGTGCTACATCAGTAATCACACCCAACTCAGGAAAAGCTTCTTTTAACGCTCTTACGGTGCGTTGTGCTAAGCCATCATCGTTATATGCTTCTTCGGCAAATAATGATTTTTTATCCGCAGGCGTTACTGGAAAAATAGCAACGGCAGGTACGCCAAGTTCAACGAGTTCTTTTGCTTCAACAAGCAGTAAATCAATTGATAGGCGCTCAATACCAGGCATTGATTCAATTACCTCGCGGCGATTTTTACCATCAAGTACAAATACAGGGTAAATTAAATCATTTACGCTAAGCTGGTTTTCAGCCATTAAGCGGCGAGAAAAGTCGCTGCGGCGCATTCTGCGCATGCGAGTATATGGGAAAAGGTCTAATCCTGATTGGGCCATATTAATATGCTCCTACTGTGGTAATGGAAAAGTGATTACTTGATTACGGCCATGCTGCTTTGCGTAATAAAGTGCTTTGTCGGCGCACTCAGTAAAAATTTGAGGGTTGCTAACATCATCAGCAATACTGGTGTATACACCAGCGCTAATAGTAAATTGAATATCATTATTGGCAACCGTTACAGTACTTACTGAGATATCAGCTCGTATTTTTTCAGCTATGTCTTGTGCGCCTTCACTAGGGGTATTAGGTAATAGCACAACAAATTCTTCACCGCCATAACGGGCAACTTCATCGAGTGGTCGTTTTAAATGGTCTTTTATAAGGTCAGACACTGCTTTAATAACTTGATCGCCAATGATATGGCCGTACGTGTCGTTGATATTTTTAAATCGATCTATATCAAGCATAACAATGCTAAGCGGCGTTTGTTCTCGACGAGAGCGACGAAGCTCCATTACCAGTTTTTTATCAAAAAAGCGTCTGTTTTTTATTCCAGTCAATGCGTCTTCAGTATTTAGTAACTCAAGTGAGCGGTTTTTTTCTTCAAGCTCTCTAAGCGTCACTTGTAATTCAAAGGTACGCTCGTCCACCTGAGATTCCAGTTCTTGGCGAGTTTTTTCTTGTAATTTTAAGCGCTCTTTAAGTAGTGTATCTTGTGCTGTGTTTTCAGCAATCAAGGTTTGTTGGGCAATTACTTCTTCATCGCGTTGTAAAATAAATAACTTCATTACGCTGTAGCATAAGCAAAAAGTGCAACCAAAAAAGCATGCAAATACAAATGCGAGCGTACTTCTGTCAAAGGCGTGTAGGCCCATTACTGCAACAATAAAATAAAGTATTACCACCAAGAAAAAAACCAATACAAGTAATAGTGCTTTGTTTGGTTTAGAAGGCGTTAAACGCACGCACATAAACGTAGTTACAATATAAAAGCCTAAAACGATTGGAGTAGTGATTAAACAAAATAATGTAACTATGTTGTTTGGAAGTAGCCAAATAAATAATAACGAAATGGCTAAAGCGTTAACTACAACTTTTTGAATAGTTAGCAGAAGAGAGGGCCTTGGATGGCAAACTTGCTTTTGCAAAGGCAAAAACATTAAAGTGATAAGCATAAGTAATATAGGGATCATAACTTGCTGTAATGCAGGCAAATTAGGATGAACGTACCTTAAGCCAAAACCACAAATGTAGGCTAATACACTACCTAATGTGAGAGATATCACCCCAGCATAAACAAAATAACTTTTACGTGAAAAACCATATAAAACTATGCAACTCACACCCAAAGAAAATATAAAACCAATCAATAAGCCATAGAGTAAATTGAGTTTTCCTTTGTGTGCCAAATAAGCTTCTGGTTGCCACAGTGTTAAAGGGACTCGCAAGCCTGAGCTATTCGCCACTTTCATTATAATAAGCGTTTCGTTATTTGCAGGGCTGAGCAGTTTAACTAATAAAGATTCACTTTTAATTGTGCGCTTATATAAGGGGTAGGCATCACCAATTTGAGTATAAGAAAGTAATTGCGAGTTATGTAATTGATATACTTGAACGTCGTTTAGCAAAGGATTGTTTAGTGACAATATTTGCTCAGTATTATAACTAAGTGTGTTTTTTATTTTAAATTTTATCCATACAGGACGCTGCTCTAGTCCTAAATTAAGGGGTTTTGCTGTGTTTTTTTGCCACTGTATATGGCTACTATGTTGTGCACTTAATAGCGACGTTGGTTCAAAAGAGTAATACAGGTTATTAATGTTTTGAGAGTTAAAATCGTGTTTTATTATTACTGGGTTTGCGAAACAGCAAAAAGTGCAAAGGAATACTAATAGGCTTAAAAGTGCCTTTGCATAGGCCATTAACGATCTTCTAAACCAAAAACACGGTGAAAGTTTTCTGTAGTTTTACGGGCCACAACTTCTTCATCTATTTGATAAAGTTGTGCAACCGTTTGACAGATATAAGGAAGCAGGGCAGGTTCATTTTTACGTGATTTAGGTTTTGGTTTAACTGTTCGTGGAATTAAAAATGGTGCATCAGTTTCTATTAATAATCGATATAGAGGAATGCTAGGCACTAGCTGTTGTAAATCTTTTCCACGCCTTTCATCACATACCCAACCCGTTATACCAATATATAGACCTAAATTTAAATATTGCTTTAGAGCTGCTGAGTTACCCGTAAAGCAGTGGAGTACACCGCGAATATTAAACTCTTTTAAAATACTTAACATGTCATCACTTGCATCACGTTCATGCAAGTAAACAGGTAAATCTAATTTTTCAGCAAGTGCTAATTGGCGCCTAAAAACACTGCGCTGTACATCGCGAGGCGAAAAGTCGCGGTTATAATCAAGGCCACATTCACCAATAGCAATAACATGCTTATTATTTGCAAGTACAGTTAGTTGTGCTTCTAGCTCATTAGTGGCTGATTTTGCATCATGTGGGTGGATACCCGCCGTAGAATATTGAAGATGCTTTGTTGCAAGTTCAAGTGATTGCTGACTGCTTGCAATATCACAACCAATAATAAGCATATTTGTAACACCCGCTTCATTGGCACGGGTAATTACATCAAGGTGCTGCTCATCAAATTGATGATTAGTTAAGTTAACTCCAGCATCAATTAACGTATATGACATTACTTAGTACGTTTAACGCGTATAGAGCGGTTTTTGCCGTCAATTTTAAGTAAAAATGAGTTAAAAACACCTCGGCTAATTACAATCGTATCGTTCTTTTTCAAACGCATACTGTCAGAGCCAATTTGACGCCATTGTTGACCGTTATCTAGCGAAATAATTAACTCGCCGTAAGCAGCTTCTTCAACTGAAGCAACCATAGCTTTAATTTCAGCGTCTTTTTCTGTTTGTGATTTTTTGTACTCTAACCCAAATTCATCAGCTGTTGTTTTTACTTCTGTTGGTGTTGTAGCTACTGCTTGAGGTACATTATTTGCTGCTGGTGGTGTGAGCGTTTTTGTTACTGATGGCTTAACCAGTGACTTACCCGCGATTGTATTGTCGTAACAAAGTAAGCGGTTAAAATCGTTTTCAATGAAGCTACATGCTTGTAACGCTTGAGTATTAAACTCTGTTTGCGCAGCAAAAGTCGGTGCGCTTAATAAAACCAATAGTGAGAGTAGTTGTTTTTTCATTTTATTCCTCAGATTCTTTTTGTGGTTTAGCGGTATAAAACTTTGCTAAAATTAGACCTAGTTCAAACAGAAGAAGCATCGGAAATGCTAGCAATGTTTGTGATAATACATCAGGCGGTGTTAAAAACATCGCGACTACAAAAACACCCACGACGATATAAGGGCGCTTTTCTTTTAAGCTTTTTGTTGTTGTTGCGCCACTCCAGCATAGCAACATAATAGCCACTGGAATTTCGAAAGCGACGCCAAATGCAAAAAACAACTTTAATACAAATCCTAGATAACTACTTATGTCAGGTGCAAGGGTCATCATTTCGGGACCGGTACTTGTAAAAAAGCCTAAAATAATTGGCAGAACTACAAAGTAACAAAAGGCTATGCCGCCATAAAATAATATTATACTTGAGGCGAGAATAGGCATGAGCATTTTCTTTTCGTGCTGATATAAGCCCGGCGCTATAAACCCCCAAACCTGATGCAATATCCATGGAATCGACGTAAATAAAGCGACAAATAAAGTAAGTTTGAAAGGTGCAAAAAAGGGGGCTGTTACATCAGTTGCAATCATGGTTGCAGTACTTGGCAAATGCGAGACTAGCGGCTGTGCAACAAAAGCATAAATATCATTTGCAAAATATACTATGGCAATAAAAATAACAAAAATGCTTAGTAGTGCCTTTATTAGCCGATCACGCAACTCAATTAAATGAGCTACAAACCCTGATTTTACTTCCTCAGCCATTATTTTTTATACCATGTAGTAAGTTGACCACAAAGTGAGAAATAAATTTCACTTTTTCTCATCAAGTTGTTGGTTATTTGATGTATCAGATTGTTGTTTCTTGTAGCTGTGAGTAACTGATTCAGCCGCTTTTTGTAGCTCTGTTAGTGAGCTTTGTAACTCAGGGCTTAAATCTTTCAATTCTTGCTGTTCTGCTTTTTTAAGGTTTTCGTGCAGCTCATGGATGCGAAGCTCTTCACTTACTTCGGCTTTTACTGAGTTGGCAAGTGATTTAGCGGTTTTAACCCATTTACTCACTGTTCTAATCGCAACAGGTAAGCGCTCAGGTCCGAGCACCACTAAACCAACAATAAAAATAACAACAAGTTCCCACATGCCCATACTAATTAAACCTTATTGTTATCTTTGTTTTTTTCAGTATCGGTTGAGTTGTCAGCAGTGTTTTTTTCTGATTGTTGAATTTGCTCGGATTTCTCTTTCTCGCTCATTTGATCATCCGACATTGCTTTTTTGAAGCCCTTTACAGCGCCCCCAATATCGCCACCCATACCGCGTAGTTTTTTTGTGCCAAAAAGTAAAACTATGATCGCTAAAACAATTAATAATTGCCAAATACTAATACCACCAAAACCCATGGTTTTCTCCAATATATAAAACGGTTAAATGTTTATTTTAAATACTAATTATACGCTCACTAGCGCAAATAGCACCCAGTTTATGCGCTGCGCCATGCCGCTATAAAGCTAATAGCCGATAAGCTTATTGCAAGACTTGCAGCTATTAAATCGTGCTGTAAATAACAAAGTGTTGCCATAATCATTGTAGCACTACCAAATAAACTCAATATTAAAGGTTTATGAGATACCTTTTGTTCTTGTGGTTGAATGTGTGGTGCTCGCTTTAAATTTTGGTAAATTAGATCCGGTAACTCGGGCATTTTTTCAGCCCAAAATGGCAAGTTAGCATACATTTGCTTCAGTACTGATAGCGGTCCAACTTGTTGCTTTACCCAGTCTTCTAAAAAGGGCTTAGCTGTTTTCCATAAGTCGAGTTGTGGGTATAGCTGACGCCCCAATCCTTCAACGTATAATAAAGTTTTTTGTAGTAATACTAATTGCGGCTGTACCTGCATGTTAAAACGACGTGCAGTATTAAATAGATTTACGAGTACGTGCCCAAATGAAATTTCAGCCAAAGGTTTATTAAATATAGGCTCGCAAACTGTGCGAATCGCAAATTCAAATTCTTCAATGCTAGTATCTGGTGGTACCCAACCAGAATCAACGTGTAGTTGTGCAACTTGGCGATAATCACGGTTAAAAAAGGCGATAAAGTTTTCAGCTAAATAGCGTTTATCTTCTTTGCTTAACGTACCAACAATACCGCAATCAATACCGATATACATTGGGTTTTCAGGGTGCTCTCGAGAGACGAAAATATTACCTGGATGCATGTCGGCATGAAAAAAGCTGTCTCTAAACACCTGCGTAAAAAATACTTCTACGCCACGCTCAGCAAGTAATTTCATATTAGTGTTTTGCGCCATAAGTGCATCGGTATCAGAAACGGGTATGCCGTAAATACGCTCCATTACCAGCACATTGCTACGGCTGTAATCACTGTAAACTGCAGGGATATATAATGAATCGGAGCCTTCAAAATTGCGTTTTAGTTGAATGCCGTTGGCACCTTCTCGCATTAAGTCGAGCTCGTCTAGGAGTGTTTTTTTATACTCTTTAACTACTTCAACCGGGCGCAGGCGTTTTGATTCGTTATGTACTTTTGCAAGTACCTTTGCGAGCTTTTCCATTAGCGCTAAATCGGCATTAATTTGCTCATAAATATTGGGTCTAATAACCTTAATTACGACATCTTGCTCAATACTCTGCTCATCAATCAGTTTTGCTGTATGTACTTGCGCTATAGATGCAGAAGCTAGTGGAGTTTGTGAAAACTCACTAAACAATTCACTTATGTCGTTAATTTCGAGCGCTTTTTCTATTATTTCTTGTGCAAGTTCGCCTTCAAATGGTTGAACTTGATCTTGTAAAAACGCAAGCTCTAAAGCGATATCATGAGGGAGTAAATCACGACGAGTAGAGAGCATTTGACCAAATTTGATCCAAACAGGACCCAGCTCTTGCAATGCTAAACGTAAACGTAGCCCTGCCGGCTTTTCTTTGTGCTGATTACGCAGCCAAAATAAACTGCCACGGGCTACTTTACCAAACCAAGGCACTTTATGCTTTGGAATTAGCTCGTCTAGTCCATAGCTAAGTAACGTTTTGGTGATGTTATACAAACGTGCAGTCGACACAAAAAATCCTTAGCGGGTGTTTGAAGGTAAAAAAGAGTTTAAAAGGGCGTTAATACGTTGCTCAACGGCAGCGACTTGTCCTTTGAGTTCTCTATTTTTTTGTTTAAATTGCTCAAGTTCTAATGGATGAATAGTAATTGCGAGCTCATCTTGGCATAAACTTGTAAGCATGGTACTTATTTTAGTATTGGTTTTGCTGCTCTTTTGTTTTAGTTCTTTTAAGTGCAGGTATAACTGCTGAGCGGGGGCATCGCCAATGTATTTAGAAAGTTGTTCAGGCCAATCAATATCAATACCTGAAAATGCATTGCTATAAGTTTGCGCAATATTCAAATCGCCTTGTAAGTCGAGCTTATCTTGGCGAATTAACTGGGTAAGCATTGCAGGGTTTTTGAGCGCTAAAAGTGTGTCTATATCTGCGCTGATCATACAATCTGCGTTTTCGTTACTTTGGGCACTGTATAAGTGTAATTGATCAGCACTATAAACGAGTTGGATACTTTGTTGCCAGTTTCTTATTTCAACCACTAAGCGCTTATGTTTAACGGCGTTTAGCTTTTGAGATAATTGTGGGTCAAGGCTAAGCGCTTGATTTAGTACACGCTCAATAAGCGAAAGTACAAAATTAGGTAACATAAAAAACTCAGATGATATTGCACCATTATTGTTTTTTGTTATTTTTTCAAGCGCCATAACTGCTAGCCTTAATATTTAAAACCACGATGCAGTGCAACAATTCCGCCTGTGAGGTTTTGGTATGTTGTTTGTTCAAAGCCTGCATCTTCCATCATCGCTTTTAATGTGTCTTGATCTGGATGCATACGAATAGACTCAGCTAAATACTTGTACGATTCACTGTCGTTAGCAACTAGCTTACCCATTGTTGGCAATAAATTAAATGAGTAAAAATCGTAAGCTTTACTAAGTACGTCATGCTCTGGTTTTGAAAACTCCAAAACAAGTAACCTGCCACCTGGCTTTAAGATACGGTACATAGAGCGCAGAGCTTTGTCTTTATCGGTAACGTTACGTAAGCCAAAGGCAATAGTGATCACATCAAAGCTATTATCTGGAAATGGCAGCATTTCTGCATTCATTTGTACGTAGTCAATATTACCTACTAAGCCAAGATTATGTAGTTTTTCACGACCAACCTTAAGCATAGATGAATTTATATCGCCCAAAACAACTTGACCGGTCTCGCCAACTAATTGACTAAATTTTGCCGTTAAGTCGCCAGTGCCGCCGGCTAAATCGAGTACATGATGGCCTTTACGAACACCTGAGCTTGCAATAGTTTGACGTTTCCATAAACGATGCACACCAAAAGACATTAAATCATTCATTACATCGTATTTTGCAGCTACTGAGTGAAATACATCAGCAACCATAGAAGCTTTGTCGCCCTCGGCTACTGTTTTATAACCAAAATGCGTGGTCTTTTGTTCGGTTTCGTTCATGATTAATCTCTATCGTGACAATAGAGGTTAGTGTACTTTATTGTACGCGGTAGGTGCAATTTGAATATGATTTATCAGGTAATTTATTGCCCTGCAGTGTAGCTACTTTGCCCTAATGACCGCGCTTTAAAAGCCGCATGAGACGCTTTTTTAGCTAACTGATTAAAATCATCTTCTTGCAGATGTTGAGCAATTCCTAGAGATAAGCCAATACTAGGTAACTTAATCCCTGTTTTTGAACTAACAAAGCGAAGCTTTTCGACCCCATTTCGGACTTTTTCAGCAATAACATTGGCCGTTTCTGGGTCTATATCGGCGAGTAAAACAGTAAATTGATCTTTAGCTGTGCGGCCAGGCAAGCCACTTTGAAAAACATATTTTTGCACTTGTTTAGCTACTTTATTCAAAATAACTTCACCAATAATATCACCGTAATTTTCAGTAAAGTGATCAAGATTATCTATTTGAATCGCAATAGCGCAGATAGATTTTTTCTGGTTAGTCCATACTTGGGTTTGTTGCGTTAAATAATGGCGCTTATAAAGCCCTGTTTGGCTATCTATAATATGTTGTTTACGAAGTTGATTTAGCTGCTTTTTTGTTTTTTCGTGTAGTTGTTTGGTTTTACTTAGTTCTTGCTTAAATTGTTTGTGTTGATTTAGTAATTCGGCGGTTTGATTATGAAGTACTTCAAGCGCTTGACGGCTTTGCTCTATGTTGTTCTCATCTAGTGAATGTACGCATTCGCTCACCTGACCCGCAAAACGAATTATCTGTTTTTCAGTAGCTTGAGAATTTTGAGAAAGTGAACTTATAACACCATCAACATTTTGAATCATGTTGACTTGCTCTGTGTGACCGGTATTTAAAAATTCAGCATGGAGCTGTTCAATTAAAACGCTGTCTATATTGTTTTCAACCGCAATAGCGCGGTCTAGGGCTTTGTTCAGCTCAAGGTTAGTTTGGCTAGTATAGGTATAAACAACTTGATAATTGAGCGGCGTAGGAGAAAGTGCATAGCGCTCTAAAAACACACACACTTTAGTCATTTTTTCTTGTGCAATAGCCATGGAATCATGGAACATCATTTTAAATACCAACTAAGTACGCATAAGTGCAAATTTTAAAATATCTCATTCCATGAGGCGGTTATGCGTCCGAGCTTTTTATTATTTTTTTATACAGTAATCATTATCCGCGCTATTTAAAAGCAAAAACGATAGTTAGGGAACTTAAATTTTACTTTAGCAGCCCAATCGCTGTTTTTCTCATCAATTTGGCTGGTTTTTACTTCTGTTAACGTATGTAGCATTATTTCAATATGCTAGTTTGTCTCATTTACTTGCTATTTCTTTAGCCTACGATAGTTTTATGCAATCTATTGCATCATCAAGTTAAATAATAATGAATCTTTTTTTACCAAAAACGCTTCGCCAAACGCTTCTAGGCATAACTGCTTTATGTTCGTTAAGTGCATGTCAAATAACCACACCCAATGCGAATGAGCAGTTTACTCAAGTAGCACAATCTATTGTTCAATATAGAGAAAGTATAAACCCTTATAGCAGTTCAAAAGGGGTTGATGGTTATTTACTTGCCAATTTATCGCCAGAATTTTTAGCAGAGCAGTACGAAAGTAATACTCAATTATTAGCAGACTTAGATGCTGTAGATGCAACTAAGCTTAGTGACGAAAATCAAATTAACTTAAGTATTATTCGTGCTCAAGTGCAAAATAGCGTAGACGAATATGTGTTTAATGCGCATTACATGCCGCTTACATCTGAGTATGGTTTTCACTCCGGTCTGTCGTACATCGTTAACAGTTCCCAATATAAAAAAGAGCAAGATTTAGAGACATACCTTGCACGTTTAGCACAAATCCCCCGCTTTTTTGAGCAAAATATATATTGGATGAAAAAAGGGCTCGAAACAGGTCTCACCCAACCAAAAGCAGTTTTAGAAGGATACGAAGACTCCATAAGTACTTATATTGTTGATGATGTAACTCAATCAGAATTTTATAAACCGTTTTTAGCTAACACTGCCAGTTTAAGTGAGAGTGACTTTTATGCACTTCAACAGCGAGCTAAAGTTGTTTTAAAAAATAAAGTAATACCAGCATATAAAAGCTACTTAACGTTTTTTACTGAGCAATACAAACCGGGCGCCCGCACAAGTATTGGTATTTCAGAAACCCCTAATGGCAAAGCTTTTTATAAAAACCGTGCTAAGCATTACACCACTACCGACATGACACCTAAAGAGATCCACGAGCTAGGCTTAAAAGAAGTTGCTCGCATTCGAGGTGAAATGGAAGCTGTAATAAAAGAAGTTGGTTTTAAAGGCTCATTTGCTGAGTTTATTCACTTTTTACGTACTGACCCACAGTTTTACGCAACAACACCTGAGCAACTTTTGAAAGAAGCAGCTTACATTGCAAAAAAAATGGATGCACAGCTGCCTAAGTTATTTCATACCCTACCGCGCAAACCTTATGGCGTGGCACCGGTACCTGCAAGTATTGCTCCTAAATACACAACAGGTCGATATTCTGGCTCTAATCGAGATGATGAAGCTGGATACTACTGGGTAAATACTTACGCTTTAGATAAGCGCCCTTTGTATGTTTTAGAAGCATTAACATTGCACGAAGCAGTGCCAGGTCATCATTTACAGATATCACTTAATGCAGAGCTTGAAAATTTGCCGAGCTATCGTCGTGATGCTTACCTTTCGGCATTTGGCGAAGGTTGGGGGCTTTACTCTGAATACTTAGGTTTAGAAGCAGGCTTTTATCAAGACCCATATAGCCGTTTTGGTCGCTTAACTTATGAAATGTGGCGAGCAGCACGCTTGGTTGTTGATACAGGGATGCACATGTATGGCTGGAGCCGCGAGCGAGCTATGAACTTTATGAGCGAGAACACCGCGCTTTCGCTGCATAATGTTAGAACAGAAACTGACCGTTATATATCTTGGCCAGCTCAGGCACTGTCATACAAAATTGGTGAGTTAACTATTAAACGTTTACGTGTTGAAGCAGAGCAAGCGCTTGGACCAAATTTTGATATTCGCGAATTTCATCATCAGGTTCTTCGCCATGGTTCAGTGCCCTTGTCAGTATTAGAAACACAGGTACGTTTATATATAAAAAATGAGTTAAGTAAGCAGCAAAAGTAGCTTTGTAGGGCTTATAAACCTTGAACAAACAAAGGTGTTGTGTCATTTTGACCACAACACCTTTTTTATACCACAGAGCTAGTAGTGTAGTTTATTTTAGCGACTCCAATCGTCAAAATATTCACATACTACGCAATAGATATTATTTAAAAATATAGCCATCAAGGGGCCTTAGATGAGCAATTTCATTATGTTTAGTATTGACGTATTTGCGAGTATTTTTATTATCGCACTTGGGTTAATTGTGCTTACTGTTATTATTTTTTACTTTCGCGATATAACACAAACAAAACATGCTATTAGGCGTAACTACCCAGTAATTGGCCGCTTTCGATATTTTTTTGAACGCCAAGGTGAATTTTTCAGACAATACTTTTTTGCCCTCGATCGAGAAGAAATGCCATTTAACCGCGCTGAGCGCAGTTGGGTTTACCGCGCAGCAAAAGATGTCGATCGCACCGCTGCATTTGGTTCAACACAAAGCTTAGAAGTGACGGGTACGGTTATGTTTATGAACTGTGCTTTTCCTACTTTAGATGAAGAAGCGCTCGACCCGAGTAATGTTACTTTAGGTCCGTATTGTAAAACACCTTACACCACTAATTCGTTATTTAATGTGTCGGGCATGAGCTTTGGTGCGCTTTCAAAGCCTGCTGTGAGCGCTTTATCAAAAGGTGCTAAATTAGCGGGTTGCTGGATGAACACAGGTGAAGGGGGCTTAAGCCCTTACCACCTTGAAGGTGGCGCCGATTTGGTATTTCAAATTGGTACAGCTAAATATGGTGCCCGAGACGAGCATGGAAACTTAAGCACCGAGAAACTTAAAGAAATAGCAGCTCACGAACAAGTCAAAATGTTCGAGCTAAAAATGAGCCAAGGTGCAAAACCAGGTAAAGGCGGTATGTTACCAGGGCGCAAAGTTAACGCCGAAATAGCTAAAATTAGGGGTATTCCAGAAGGGCAAGATTCGATTAGCCCAAATGGACACCCTGAAATTAAAAACCCAGCCGATATTCTCGATATGATAGCCACTGTACGTAATGCCACAGGAAAACCAACAGGCTTTAAAGCCGTTATTGGTGATTACACGTGGTTAGAAACGTTATTTGCAGAAATAAATCATCGTGGCATTGAGTCGGCACCCGATTTTATAACAATTGATAGTGCTGATGGTGGTACGGGGGCTGCACCGCAGCCGCTTATGGATTCGGTGGGTTTACCTCTTCGCGAAAGCTTGCCGCTTGTAGTTAATATGCTTGAAAAGCACGGTCTTAGAGATCGCGTGAAAATTATTGCATCGGGTAAATTAATCGTCCCTTCAAAGGTTGCATGGGCATTAGCGCTTGGTGCTGATTTTGTTGTATCGGCTCGTGGTCATATGTTTGCACTGGGCTGTATTCAGGCAATGCAATGTAATAAAGATACCTGTCCGACCGGGATCACTACGCATAACGAGCGTTTGCAACGCGGCTTAAATGTAGCTGATAAAGCGCAACGAGTAGCTAACTATAATAAATACATTCATTACGGAGCTGGTTTAATTGCTCACTCATGTGGTGTAACAAGTGCACGTGAATTAGGCCGTAAACATGTTCGGATAGTGCAAGAAAGTGGGCTTTCAGAGCCGCTTGATAAAATTTATGAAAACTACAAGTAAGTTTTAACAACTAGAAGGCGCTTATAGCGCCTTTTTTAATGCTTGTTAGTTTAATTGGCTTATTAATAAACTAAAGAATGCTTCTTTGTTGTTGCATGTTTGTGCATTTAAAATAAGTTGCTCGCCTAGTGCTAATGTTTGTTTTTGCACTGTAAGGCGCGCATTGTCATCACTAATACTATCTATATCGCTTACGTGCGCAAGCCCAATAGTACGCCTAATTAACTCAGCACCACAGTAACCAACAGCATCTTGCAATACGTTTTTCATAAAGTATTGCGCATAGCCTACTGGCGCTAGTGATTCATCTGTTGTTTTAGTGCGTATTAATTCAAGCCATTGCTGCTCAAATAAACTATAGGTGTCTACGATACAGCTAAGTAAATGTGTTTGGTAATTACGACGTGCTACAAAGTCATCAATATGCCCTGCTTGTGCGCAGTAATTCAATAGCAAATTACCAATAAAAGAGCCAATATCGAACCCAATAGGCCCAAAAAAGCCAAACTCTGGGTCAATCATCTTTGTATTATTACAATCAACAAAAATGCTACCGCTGTGCATATCACCATGAAGTAATGTTTGCGGGTTAGATAAAAAATTAGCTTTTAGTTTTGCTATTTCTAACTTCAATGCGTTGTTTTTTTGTATTGCGTCAACTTCGTTTTGTAGTTGCTTTGGGTAGTTATTGCGTTCGTGCTCAATGTACGGATCGCTAAAAAATAAGTCTTCAGTGATTTGGCAAAGCTCAGGATTAGTAAATTGGTTAACGAGTGCTTTTTTAGTTTGCGCGGTTAAGTAAAAATCTGAATTATAAAAGCCGGTGTGGCTTAAGTAGGTCGCTACGTGCTGCGCTAATTTAGGGAATTGCTCTGCATTATTTTGTGCAGTACGCAATATTTGTAAATTACCTAAATCTTCTAAAATAGTCAGCGCTTGCATTTCACTATAATGTAAAACATTAGCAGTATAAGTAGGGCAAATAGCACCATGGTTAAGTAAAACTTGTGCTTCTATACGGGCTCTATCAAGTGTTAATGGCCACGACTCACCCACGCAACGCGCGTAAGGCAGAGCTTGCTTTAAAATAACACTATTGTTTTGCTCATCAGTAATTCTAAATACTAAATTAAGATTGCCATCACCAAACTCATATGCCGATAAGGTTTGTCCGGAATCAAAAAAATTACATTGTTTAGATTCAATTAATGTCGATACGTAATCGATAGCGCGCTGTGCATTAAAAGCAACATAGTTAGTCATGGTTTAAATCTCAAAAATCAGCTTTTGAGCATTCTATACTTTTAAATGTTTAGATGTCTACAAGTCTAACTTGAGAGTTATTCAAAGTGGTGTAAAATAACGTTACGCATTTTTAATACCTTAAGCATTATGCAAAACTTAATCGCAAGCAGTTTAAAATATGAAAACGGGTCGCTTAGTGTGCTCGACCAATATTTACTACCTCACCAGCAGGTATGGCATCAGTGCCATGATGTAGAAACCATGAAAGAGCTGATCATTAACTTAAAAGTGCGTGGAGCCCCACTTATTGGTTTAGGCGCGAGCCTGTTAGTGGCGTATTTAGCTGAGCAAGGGATAGTTAAAGGTGAGCTTGAAAAAGCAATCAATGAACTAGAAGCCACTCGTCCAACGGCGGTTAATTTAATGCATTGTATGGCGGCATTGCGAAAAGCTTTAACGCAAAGCGATTATGTTGCCGGTATTGTTAGTACTGCTGAGCGGTTGTTTATTGAAGATATTGAGCTGTGTGAACGAATGGCAAACCGTGGTGCCGAGCTTATAAATAGTGGCGACAACATATTAACTCATTGTAATACAGGGGCGCTTGCAACCGCTGGTATTGGTACTGCACTAGGTGTTATCTACAAAGCGCAGCAAAAACATGGCAACGTACATGTGTGGGTTGATGAAACACGACCATTATTACAAGGCGGCCGCTTAACTGCCTTTGAGCTTGAGCGCTGGAAAATTCCGTACACATTAATTTGCGATAATATGGCGGCAAGTTTAATGGCTGCAGGTAAGGTGGATAAAATAGTAGTAGGGGCTGATCGTATTGCTGCCAATGGTGATTTTGCTAATAAAGTGGGCACCTATAATTTAGCCGTACTTGCGTATTTTCATAACATTCCATTTTATGTAGTTGCGCCTATTACCACGCTTGATACCAACACCGCGTGTGGTAATGATATAGAAATAGAGCAACGTAATCCTCAAGAAGTGCGCGGAGTTAGCGGTAGCTTTGGCGAGGCTTTATGGGCGCCCATCAATGCTAACGTATATAACCCTGCATTTGATATAACGCCGGCAAAACTGGTCACAGGGTGGGTGTTAGATACAGGTATGTATAACCAAAGTCAGGTTGAAAATGGCGATCTCATAAAGCTTAAGTAGCTTCGCGATGTTTTGGTCCACGTTATGTTTATTAGTGTGGACCAAGGTTTTGAATGAATAACTTACGATAATAGCGGAAATTGCTCTGCAATAGACGAGGCAGTGCTTTTTGCCACCCAGCCTTCTGTATTGTTAAATAAGCGAATGGCAGTAAACTCAGGGTCACTTCCCATATCAAACCAATGCGGGGTAAGTTCAGGCACTGAAATTAAATCGCCTTGTTGGCAAAGTACCTGGTAAACCTTATTGTCTAAATGTAGGCAAAATAGCCCTTGGCCTTTTACAAAAAAACGTACTTCGTCTTCACTATGAGTATGTTCAAATAAAAACTTTTTGCGCAGCTCTGATGCGCCAAGATTACCTTTAGCTAGAGATATAACGTCTACTGTTTGATAGCCATTTTCGGTTTTTAGCCGATCTATATCGCTTTTGTACGCACTAATAATTTGCTCGTGGGTGGTGTGCTCATTAATATCTGCATTTGCTTGCCACTGTTCAAAACGTACGTTTACTTTAGCTAGTTGCTTTGCAATATCATCAGCATTTGATGTGCTTACAAGTGCTTTATTTGCATCGTTGTCAGCATATATTGTTAATTGACTCATACTAATTGCTCCAATTTAAATTGGCTAAAGTCATTAATATAAGGGTGTGCTTTAGTGCTTGCTTGCCCATCACGAATTAAATGTAGTGTTTTTAAGCCGGCAGCTTGCGCGGCATCAAGCTCACCGGCTACATCACTTAAAAAGAGTATTTCTGCTGCTTTAAACGGTAACAGCTCAACAATGGTGTTATAGGCCATTTGCTCTTGTTTTGCGCCAACTTTGGTGTCAAAAAAGTCAGTAAACAAGCTGCGAATGTCACCATAATCACTGTATTTAAAAAGTAGCTGCTGCGCTTTTACTGACCCTGACGAGTACACATATAAAGCTATATCGTTGTACTGAGCTTGTAAAAAATCAAATGCATCTGGGTATAAATGACCCTTAAAATCACCGTGTTCATACCCTGTTTGCCAAATTAAGCCTTGTAACTGCTTAAGTGGAGTGATTTTTTTATCTTCATCAATCCAGGTAAGTAAAGTGCTAATGACCTCTTCAATATCGGCGTTTGGCTTTTCGATAAGGGCTTTTACGGCACTAATTTGCTCAGCTACATCTGGCTTATTAGCATTGGCACGTACAAAGGTAGGTAACTGTTTTGCTGCGTAAGGAAACAACACCTCTTTAACAAACGAGATACGGGTTATTGTGCCTTCGATGTCGGTTAAAATGGCTTTAATCATTTAGTTACTCCCGCTTGAATGCCTATTATTTTTAGGCGCTCTAGTTCGCAGCTAAATAAAAACTCTAAGGCTTCTAAGTGGCGACGAACTTCATCAATATTACGTCCTACTGCATATAAACCATGGCCACGTATCAGTACGCCATGCTCTATAGGCGTGTGTAAATGATGGTCACTAACCAGTAGGCTTAATCGGTCAATATCTTGATCGTTATCGAAAATAGGAATGCTCAGCGCTTCTAAATGCGAAGTAAAGCCGCTCAGTGCTTTTTGCATTTCATAGCCTGTTAAATCAAGCTGATGCCCTTGGGTAATTTGCGACAGTACGGTAGCGGCTACAGAGTGAGTATGCAAAACACACTGCGCATCAGGTATAAGCTGATACAAACTTAGGTGTAATTGTGTTTCTGCCGATGGTTTTACAGCTCCTGCTAGGCGCTCGCCTTGGTGATCTAATTGCAAAAAATGCTCTTGCGTCAGTGAGCCTTTATCGTGCCCACTTGCTGTAACAACAAAGCCAGTGCTAGTACGAGCTGAAAAGTTTCCGCCTGTTGCGGGTACCCAGCCTTTTTGGCTAACCCATTTTCCGGCTTCAATAAGTTGTGAAATAGCGGTATTGTTTTGCATACATTCCTCACTAATGAGCGTAAAGTTAATTGTTTTTAGACGGCTATACTTCTGTTTTAAGCAATGATAGCATCGCTTTAAGCGCAAAACCATCATTAAGGGCATCACGTGTTTGAAAGTAAATTACCAAATTTAGGCGTTAGTATATTTAGCCAAATGAGCGGGTTGGCTAATGAGTTTTCGGCAATTAATCTCTCTCAAGGCTTTCCTGAGTTTGATGCTCCTGATCTTTTAAAAACGCAGTTAAATTATTATGTGCAGCAGGGCGTTAATCAATATTCACCTTCAAGTGGTGTACCACGATTACAGCAACAAATTGCTGATTTAGCAAAGCGCAAATATGCAATTGATATAAACGCAGCTGATCAAGTGACTGTAACCTCGGGTGCAACAGAGGCATTGTTTGTGGCTATTCAAACAATTGTACGCCCAAATGATGAAGTGATTGTATTTGACCCTGCATATGACTCTTACCAACCGGCAATTGAACTCGCTGGTGGAAAGTCGGTACACATTGCTTTAAGTGCGCCAAATTACACTATTGATTGGCAAGTAGTAAGCCAAGCTATTACTAAAAATACCCGTGCAATTATTATTAATACGCCTCATAACCCAAGCGGTAAAATATTACAGCCACAAGATATAAAAGCGCTTAAAGAGTTAGTTGGTACTCACAATTTGTATGTAATAAGCGATGAGGTATATGAGCACATTACGTTTGATGAACAACCGCATTTAAGCGTATTACGCGATGATGAATTATTTGCCAAAAGCTTTGTTGTATCGAGTTTTGGTAAAACGTTTCACAGCACGGGCTGGAAAATGGGTTACTGTATTGCACCTGCCGATTTAGCTGTCGAATTTAGAAAAATTCATCAGTACGTTACGTTTTCAAGTTTTACCCCCGCACAGCATGCGCTTGCCGATATGCTCGAGCAGCAAGGTGAGCATATAGATGAGCTAAGCGGGTTTTATCAGCAAAAACGCGACTTATTAGCGAGTCATTTAAGTAACAGCCGTTTTAAAATTTTACCTAGCCAAGGCACTTACTTTTTATTGTTAGATTACAGCGATGTATCGGATTTAAACGATGTTGAATTTTGCCATTGGTTAGTTGAGCAAGCCGGTGTTGCGGCTATTCCGTTAAGTGTTTTTTATCAAAATCCACCAACCGACAAAGTAATTCGTTTATGCTTTGCTAAAAACGACAACACTCTCATAGAGGCTGCGCAAATATTATGTCAACTTTAACCATTACAGCATTGCAAAGCTCGCTTTATTGGCTTGATAAAGATGCTAATTTAGCCATGTTTAATAAGCAGCTTGAAGCAATTACGCATCAGCCCGATCTTATTTTACTGCCCGAAACATTCTCGACTGGCTTTGCCATTAATTTAGATTGTGCAGAGCCTGAAAACGGTAAAGTACTGACGTGGTTAAAGGCGCAGGCTCATAAACATAATGCGGTTATTGCGGGTTCGGTACTTGTTGCACAAGGCGATAAAAAAGCGAATCGGTTTTATTGGGTAAAACCCGATGGTGAGGTGAGTTATTACGATAAGCGCCATTTATTTCGCTTAGGCAGCGAGGGCGATTATGTTGTAGCAGGGCAAGCGCGCAAAGTTTTTGAAATCAATGGTTTTAAACTATTACCGCAAGTATGCTATGACCTGCGCTTTCCGGTATTTCAACGTAATAATAACGACTACGATGTAATGATAAACGTAGCAAATTGGCCTGCTGTACGCCGCCATATTTGGGATACGTTACTTATGGCGCGTGCAATGGAAAACCTATGTTACGTAGTAGGTGTTAATCGCGTGGGGGAAGACGGTAATGGTGTGGCGCACAATGGCGGTACCGCAGTATACGACTTCAAAGGCGATGCATTAACTAAAGCGCAAGATGACGCAGAGCAACTAGTTACTATAACACTTGAAAAAGCGCCACTGGATGAGTTTAGAGCAGCGTTTCCTGCCTATTTAGATGCAGACTCTTTTACATTAATATAAATACGTTAATTTAGCGCAGAGCCAATAAAGTGTTAAAATAGTCGCTGATATTTTTGTTGGCGGCTAATGTACATTATGAACACTTTAATCACTCCTGTAATTTTAGCAGGTGGCATAGGCTCTCGCTTGTGGCCGCTTTCTCGCCAAGCCATGCCTAAACAATTTTTACCACTACTTAGTGAAAGCACGTCATTGCTGCAAAGTACATTGGCGCGTGTTACTAATAACTTATTTGATAATGCTATTTTAGTGTGTAATGAGCAGCACCGATTTATTGCCGCCGAGCAAGCTGCAAGCTCAGCTCCTACTGCGTTATTACTCGAACCCAAAGGTAAAAATACCGCGCCTGCCATCGCATTAGCCGCCCACTATGCACTGCAAAATGGGATTACCGGCCCGCTATTAGTGATGCCTGCCGATCATCATATTAAAAACTTTGATGTATTAACGGCTAAGCTCCCTGAAGCTGTAAAACTTGCCGAGCAAGGAAAGCTAGTGACGTTTTCTATTACTCCTACAGAGCCTCATACTGGCTATGGCTATATAAAACAAGGCGCGGCTATTGTTGGAACGGGTTGTTACGATGTTGCACAATTTAAAGAAAAGCCTGACGTAGATACAGCGAACCGCTATTTAGCTCAAGGTGGTTATAGCTGGAATAGCGGCATGTTTTTATTTACCCCTGCAGCCTATTTAAAAGAGCTCGAACGGTTTGCGCCAAAAATAGCAACGAGTGTCGCTGCAGCGGCGCAATTTACTAAAGATTTAGGGTTTACCCGCCCAAGCAACAGTGCGCTTGAACACTGCCCAAGCGATTCAATTGATTACGCCATTTTAGAGCGCAGTAATAACGTAGTTGTTATGCCTGTTGATTTAAAATGGAGTGATGTAGGTAGTTTTTCATCCCTTGATGCGCTTACAAAAAAAGATGAAAACGGTAATAGCTTAAATGCTAATTATATGGCTCAAAAAAGCACTAATAACTTAGTTATTAACGAGGCTGAACACACTATTGCTACGCTTGGAGTTAGCAATTTAGCAATTATTCATACTCATGATGCCACGTTAATTGCAAACCAAAATGAGCTAGATTCTCTGCCTTTGTTGCTTAAGCAAATTGCTACAACACAGACCGATAAACTTAACCATCATCAAGTGGTTTTTCGCCCATGGGGGAATTACCGTACTTTGGTTGAAGGCACTGGCTTTAAAGTTAAAAAAATTACTGTTAACAGCGGTGCTAAGCTTTCGACGCAGCGCCATCAGCATCGTGCTGAACATTGGGTGGTGGTTTCGGGTATTGCAGATGTGTGTATTAATGAGCAAGCGTATACGCTAACGCATGACCAATCGTGTTATATCGCGGCTAAGCAAATTCATAGTTTGGCTAATAATCAAAAAGAGCGGTTAATTGTCATTGAAGTGCAAACCGGTGCTGTACTTGATGAAAGCGATATAGAGCGATTTGATGATAAATATGGAAGATAGGCATTTAAATACAGTGGTTGCTTAATGATGTAGTCGTATTTAGAGTAACAAAGCTACTGATTGAAATAAAAATTAATTTGAAATACTATGCTGGTAGTTTTAATTATAGGGACGTTTAATGAATAATTATATGGATAAACCTTTGCCGACAGCTATTCAGATCGAGCCTGCTGAACTCCTGAAAGGGTTACGTGATAGTATTCGGGAATCAGGTGTTATTTATAAGTTTCGAGATTCTGAAAATCTTATCTCAAATGAGTTAGATAAAACTTTGAAAGAGACCGAACGTAGGCTTACTGAAGCTGAGGTTGCTCAACATGCTGCGCGTCTTTATAATAAAATAGCGACTAGAAGTGTTAAATTTGGTTTGTTAGCATATTCACGTTATGCAGAAATGGCAAACAACACAACGGCTGAGGCTCTCTTAGAAGAAAAACATCGGCCACAGCGAATGACACGGTATATGTCTGCAACAGGAGCTGGGAAAAAACCACCTAATACGGCCACCCATGCTATTGTCTCTGGAACTCACGAATTGGCTCGGGCTGCCAGAAAGATACTTGCAAAATTTAAAATCCGAATAGATGATCCAAGTAATGGGGTTTTTTTACCTAAGAATGAAAATTACGTTCCACACCCTGCTATGCCTGAAGCTTCTAATCATGCAAAAATTCATACAGAGTTATATTACCTAAATATTACTAATCAACTATCGTTAGCAAATACACGTAGCGAGTGTGCAGCGATATTACAAGCAATTGCTATATCGTTACAGAATGGAGTTTATGGGTACTAATGAGTAAAGTAATTTATAAAATCACGCCAGATGTTAATCATTACAGAGTCATTTTTCCTGATGATGAAACTTTATGTGAATCTGAGTTATGGAAACCTGATACTTCTACAAAAGAGTCTACACTGATAAATTTTAGTGCCCATTATAATAATGAAAAAGAGACACCCCTAGGTGATTTCACTGCAATTAATTTACAAGGCCTTGCTATAAGGGAGCATGTTGCAAATGAGTTAGCTGAACTTTTCGAAGATTCTGGAGAGTTACTGCCTTTCCATGTCGGTGATGATAATTGGTACTTTTATAATGTCACTCGAAAAATAGAGGGTATATTAAATGTTGAGATGAGTACTTTTATGCTGCCAAGTTTAAATATCGGATTACAAAAAGCGGTGTTCAAAAAAGAAAAACTACCAAAGCATAGCTGCATATTTAAAATGCCAGAAGACCGATTTGAAGGCACTTACGTTTTTGACTCTCGTGTAAATGATAAAGATATTACTTTAAACCTATTTTGTGCCTTGCAAGCACATGGCTTTACTGGGCTTAGCTTTGAAGAGGTTGCGAGGTTTGATTAACCTAAAGTAAAATTTAAAAAACTTAAACGCTTTTTTAATTTCACTCTAACTGCCCACGCACAAACTTTAAATATTGCTCTAAGCTTCGTTGCCACAGATCTAACGCTTCATCAAGCATATCGTTGTGTGGCTTTTTATCGAGTAAACGACGCTCTATTTTTTTAAGCTCAATACCATAGCGATTAAAACCAAGTTGCAGAGCGGTACTTGCTTGGCGATGTAAAAGCTTAATGCATTGCTCTGGATGTTGATCAATAAGCTTTTGACAGCGAATTAGCTTGTTACGCGCCGAGAGCACAAACTCATTATAAATCGACGATACTTCATCTTCACTAAATGAGCTGGTGAGTGTTTCGGCCGCTGTTTTGTCATACAAGGTATCAATAAGCTCTACTGCAATACTCGCAGTTTGATTAGATTGAGAGTCGCTAAGTGCTTGTCGAAGCTTTTCGTGCTTAATAGGCTTGCCTACAATGTCTTTTATTCCTAATTCTAAATACTCTTTTACTTCGTCAGGGCTAAGGCTTGCAGTAAATGCGAGTACTGGCGTTCGTTGATTTTTATGATCTATGCGTTTTAGACGTTTAAGTACTTCTTGGCCTGTTAAATCAGGTAGGTTCATATCAAGCAAAACAACATCGAAGTGGTGAGCTTGCATGAGCTCTATGGCACTTTTCCCATCTTTTGCGAGCTTAATTTTGTGCTCATCGTCGGCCATAAATTCTATAGCAATTTTTTGATTTAAATCTAAATCTTCAACCAGTAATACATCAAGACCTGTTAAGTAATCTTTAGTTTGATGGCGCTGCTCTACAAGGCTTAATTCACCTAAAGTAAAAGTAACGGTAAAGCTAAATACACTACCAGTACCAAGCTGGCTGGCTATTTCGAGTCGGCTACTGAGCTTCTCAAGCAGGCGGCTAGTAATAGCTAAACCAAGGCCGGTTCCGCCTTTCTCTTTTCCTGCACTACTTTGTACATAAGGTTCTGTTAAGTAGGCTATCTCATCATTTTCTATACCTGGTCCTGAATCTTTTACACTAATTTTTATCGTGTGCTCAAGTTGCTTTTCTAATACTAAATCAACCTGAATTTTAACGGTTCCGTGGTCTGTAAACTTAATGGCATTACCCACTAAATTAATAATTATTTGTCTAAGTTTTTGTTGGTCGCAGTAATAACAGGCTTGCTCAGGAATATTATAGATAAGCTCAAATTTTAGCTGCTTTTGCTCGGCCATTGGGCTTAGTAATAAACATAAATTATTAAGCCATGTTTTAAATTCTACATCTTCTTCGTAAAGCGCTTCGTCACTTTGATCTAGGCTCGCGTAATCAAGGACCTTATCTACCAATAAATTAAGTGATTCGGCAGAATTTATAATCGCCTCGCAATAGGCTTTATTGCGGGTATCACTTGTTTGGTTCATAACAAGTTGGGCGCTGCCTAAAATACCGTTTAGTGGGGTGCGAATTTCGTGGCTTATTGTTGATAAAAAGAGCCCGCGTATTTCTAAGTCTTTTTGTGCTTTATCGGCGAGTTTATTGAGGTGCTGCTCTCTGCGCTCATTACATAATAACGCCATACCTGCAGCGTAAAACATGGGCGCAATTACGCCATTTAAAAATAGCAAAGAGCTAAACCAGCCGTTTACTAAAAGATTTTTTTGTTCAATGTTATCCATAAATAACGAGCGGCCAATAAAGCTTAAAGCAACAAGCGTTAAAATGGTTATGTATACAATACTGCCATTAGGATAGGGTTTGCGTGCACACTTAATAAATATAAACAGTAAAAAACCGGCTTCTGCTATGTGTTGTATATCGGATGCAATCACTCTTTCGTGTAAAGATGGGTCAAAAAAGGTGTAATAGCCAAGCATTACAGTGCAAAAAGCGGTCACTGAGCAAAGTAATTTAAAACCAATACCGTGATAATTTAAAAACTGACTGAGCGATAAACAATGCACTATTGACGCGGCAAACATCATGCTACTGGCAGCGCTAATAATCACTAAATTATGTGTATCACCAACAAGAGTAAAACCAATAACAGAGCCTAATAGCAATATGGGATAGAAAATGTATAGCAGCGTGCCCGATATTTGTTTGTTTGTTCGCCATGTTAAAAAGTTAAGTAAGGTCATTACAACCATGATGGCGATGCTGGCAAAATAAAGAGTGAAAGAGTCGAGCATTAATATTCCAGCAAAGTAGTTTTAAACTAAGATTATTAAAAGTATACACTTATACCAATTATCAAAACAGATCACTTAGGCAAGCAAATTGGTATTAAATAAGTGTGTAACACATACAAAAACAGACACCTAAGTGTCTGTTTCTAGTTCTAAACTAAATATATGATTAACGAATTTCATCAGGGATATTTTGTTGTGCCCAAGATAGGAGCTCAATACGGTTACGACATTTAGTTTTTCTAAATGCGCTATATAAATGTGTTTTAACTGTGTGTGGACTAATACTTAAATCTTCTGCGATTTCTTTATTCTTCGAACCTTTACTCATTAGTGAGATTATTGCTTTTTCTCGTTTAGTAAGTTTAACAGGCTCAATATCGCCTTCGGTTAGTTTATGCAGCGCATCTTTATTAAATTGCAACATACGATTTAATGCATTACACATAATATCGCGACGATACCAAAGCTGATCTTCAAGTAGTAAGCGAATACCTTTCATTAATACATCGGCGTTATCTGTTGTGTAAAATACGCCACGAATACCGCTCAACAATGCACGATTAGCAAGCTCAGGGTTTTCGTCTAGATTAAACAATATGATATCGCATTTAATACGTAGGTTTACTAGTTGTTCTTTTAGTTTTCCCCATGCATCCTTGCTAGATGTTTCGATAAACAAAAGTCGAGTCCCTTCAGGTATGTCTAAAATATTAGTACCCGTGGTTACGTCAAGGCCTTGCGTTTTTAACAAAGGTTCTAAAACGTTAATACCAATAGTGTTAATTGGCTCTTGATCTAATAACAAAAAGGCTGAACTGCTCATGTTTTTATACTCTTTTATAAAGCTGACTGTTTAAGTTTATCACGACTTCCGCACCTTTTGTATTAGAAAGTCGCTGAAGCACTCAATAACAAATACGATTTTACGATTATTTAAACATAAAATGTTGCAAATAAGTAACTATTTATTCTTTATAACCATGAAAAATCATAACATTTGTAACTAGTTGGTTGAGCAGAATAGTTAGATAAAAATCTTTAATTAATTTACTTTTTTTACATTTTGGTAAGGTGGCCATCCCATTTCTTTACCGCCAAGCATATGTAAATGTATGTGATAAACGGTTTGTCCACCATGTTCGTTACAGTTCATGACTACGCGGTATCCGTCCTCAGCAAAATTGTGTTGCTTAGCTAATTTTGCCGCAACAACGTATAAATTGCCTACTAAATGTGAGTTTTCAGGGTTTATATCATTTATAGTAGCAATTGCTTTTTTTGGAATAATTAACACGTGAAATGGTGCTTGTGGGTTTATATCTTTAAATGCGAGGGTGTCTTCATCTTCGTAGACAATGTCGGCCGGAATTTCACGATTAATTATTTTGGTAAAAATAGTCTCTTGGCTCATAGTGTGTTCCTAATTAAGTGTTATGAATTTTAAGCTCACTAATGACAAACTTTCAAAGCAGTGTCAAACTGAAATCAAATAAAGGAGTTAATATGCTTAAACCAATTTTAATAAGTAGTGCAGTTGCATTACTACTTAGTTTTTCGGCTAATGCTGAAAACATTCACTTTCCAGAAGAAATTGTACCACTACAAGTGGGCGATAAAATGCTAGAAAGCTCTTTGTTTAGCCGTATTGATGATGTAGAGCTTGCGCCAGGAACTTACCAGCTTAGGCTAAAATATACCGATTTATATGAAGATGATTATGACACGCATGAAGTTGTGGAGTCGGAACCATTTTGGGTAAGTGTAACTGTTGAAGCAGGTAAAGATTATACCTTAGTGTTTAATCGTGCTGAAAATGCAGTATCTGCAAAAGTATTTGCAGAAGCACCACAAGTTAGTTTAAAAGCAAAAAGTAGCGCTGTTGCTAAGCCTTTAAGTGTTATTTCTAACACGCAGCTAGCAAGCAATAAACCGGTAATGCAAAATACAATGCCTGCAGGACCTTCTCGTCCTAGTCAGCCAATAAAGCCGATAGCACCAATTACAGGTAAAGGCATGCCAAGTGCGCCGCAAATGCTTGATTTTTGGTGGCAACAAGCCACAACTGCAGAGCGTAAAGCTTTTTTAGAAAAAGTGACAAAGTAGAAAAATAGCAAAACAAAAGGGCCAAATTTGGCCCTTTTTAGTTTCTAGTTAACGCTATTTATTCAAATAATGCGTCAATAGTACCTTGTGCAAGAGGGTGATACCCAGGGCGTGCTTTTAAGTACACGCTTTGTGCCCACTCTTTTTTACCGTTAGTGATAAGGGATTTATATAACGGTACAATTAACTTACGACGGCCAATGCCTGATAAGTGCTTATCAAGTGCAGGGTAAATTGGTTGATAACCATTTCCTACTGCTAGCATAAACCAAGCAAATGCACGTTCAGCATTAGTTGACTGTGTTAGGTTAAATTCTGAGTCAAGCTCTACCATGTGCTCTTGGCTTAAATCACGTGGTAAGTTATTTAAAAAGTGTAGCCACTCATGCACAGACCAATCAGCTGTTGGCAGTTGAGCTGCAGTTGTGTCGCCTTTTAGCCATGCTGCTGTTGCAGTATCTACTTTATCAAATGCATCAGAAGTAGGGTTTGGCGCATCATTTGGTAATCCAGGTTCAAAAATCCATTCGTTTACTTTATCCATGCTTACAACACCAGGATACTTTTCAATTAAGTTAGCTTTTAAGTAAGTAACAAATTGCGCGGTAGTAAGTGATTTAAACGAAAACTCTTTAAAGTACGCTTTTACAAACGGGTCAAACTTATCGCGACCATATTTGTTTTCTAGGTAAATTAAAAATAATTGACCTTTAGTGTAAGGCACTGAACTGAATGCATCGTCTGGGTCGCGGCCGTTAAGTTTTAAATTAAGGCGTGTATCTGGTGCATCAATTGTTTTAAGTTGTGCGCGTAAAGACGCTGAATCAAGTGCTTGTTCCATAACCGCACGGTCACGGCCAAATACTTCTTCCATAATGCGGTTTTCAACGTACGAGGTAAAACCTTCGTTTAACCATAAATCTTCCCACGTTGCGTTAGTTACTAAGTTACCTGACCAAGAATGAGCAAGCTCATGAGCAATAAGGTTAACTAAGCTTTTATCACCGGCAACAACCGTTGGAGTAATAAATGATAAGCGTGGGTTTTCCATGCCACCAAACGGAAAACTTGGTGGTAGCATTAATAAGTCGTAGCGACCCCATGCATATTCGCCGTACATCGCGTTTGTTTTATCGATCATGGCTTGGGTGTCGTCAAATTCAGCAACTGAGGCATCTAAAATTGTCGGTTCAGCAAATATGCCTGTTTGATGCGACATTGCTTTAAATTCTAAGTTACCTGCGCCAATAGCAATTAGGTAAGGTGAAATTGCTTGTGGCATATCAAAAATGTAGTCGCCATCTTTATAAAGCGCATCTTTGTTGTCGGCACTCATTACAGCACGTATATCTTTTGGTGTATGAATTCGTGCAGAGTAAGTTACACGCATTGCGGGTGTATCTTGCACTGGGATCCAACTACGTGCATGAATTGCTTGCGATTGGCTGTACATAAATGGATGCGTTTTACTTGCCGTTTGCTCTGGTGTTAACCATTGCAGGCCTGAAGCTTCTGGGCGACTGTTGTAGTAAATACGAACTACTTCAGCTTGGTTTTTAAACACAATAGTAAGCTTTGAACCTTTAACGTCATCTCGCTTAGCTAAATCAAAAGTCGCTTTTTTCCAGTTACCGCTTTGATCTTTGTACATTACTTTATCAATGTCTAAGTCGCGGGTATCAAGTACGAGAGTTCTACTTTTGCTGTTGTTCCACTGAAGAGTATGCTCTACAAAACCTTCTAACTGCTTGTCGGCAAAATCGACATCTAAATCAAGGTTTAAGTGAGTAGTAACAACATCATCAAGGTTAGCATACGAGTTTTGGTCAATCGCATTAGCCATTGCTTGCGAACACATACCCGCCATAGCGAGGCTTAAAAAAAGAGGTTTAATTTTCATCATTACTCTGAACACAAATAAAAAAGTGCTGGTTTTATATCACGATTGACACGGCGGGTTGAGTGATTTTTACAATCTAGTGCCACATTTGCGACGATGAGGTAAACTATTGCGATTAGTTACCGGTATTTTTAGAGAGCTTTGTGGCGCATTCATTACACTCCTTACATACATTCGCATTAAACAGCCAATGCCAAAATTTTGTTGAAATTACTCAGCTTGAGCAACTTAAAACGCAAAATTTTAGTGCACCGTTTTGTTTGCTGGGCGAGGGCAGTAATACCGTATTTTTAAATGACTACATGGGTACGGTTATAAAAATAGCTTTAAAAGGTATTAAAATTACCGAGCGCGAGAACGACACACTAATAAGTATTGCCGCAGGCGAAAACTGGCATCAACTAGTTAGCTATTTATTAGAGAAAAATATACCAGGGCTTGAAAATTTAGCACTTATACCGGGCACTGTTGGCGCATCGCCGGTACAAAATATTGGTGCTTATGGTGTTGAGATAGCTAAATTTGTTGAGTTGGTAGAGTACTTTGATATAACCACTAACACTATGTATTCATTAAATAACGAGCAATGTGAATTTGCTTATAGAGACTCAATATTTAAACATGCCCTTAAAAATAAAGCGGTGATCACGCAAGTACACTTAGCGCTCCCAAAAAAATGGCAACCAGCATTAAGTTATGGCCCTTTGCAGCAGCTCTCAAGCATCACCCCGCAAGCAGTATTCGATCAGGTTATAAAAACGCGTAATAGCAAATTACCTAACCCATATACACTTGCCAATGCGGGCAGCTTTTTTAAAAACCCAATAATAACCAACCAGCAGTTAGCTGGGCTATTAAAGCAATTTGCCGATTTACCTCATTACGAATATGGACAAAGCCATCACAAGGTCGCGGCAGGTTGGCTAATCGATCAAAGTGGTTTAAAAGGGCACCGCGAGGCTGGTATAGAAGTGCATCAACAACAAGCTCTAGTACTTGTTAATCACGGAAATAGTGAAGGCAGCGACCTAATAAAAATGATTAAACACATTCAGCAAGTTGTTTATACGCGTTACAACATTATGTTAGAGCACGAAGTACGTTTAATGGATGCACGCAGCGAATGCCATATTAACGCGGAGCCTAAGTAATGAAAGCACCTGATGGAAACAAACTCGCTATTTTAAATGCACTCAACCAAGGAGGGTTTGTATCTGGTCAAGCCTTGGGTGAAAAGCTAGGTATTAGCCGAGCTGCGGTAAGTAAACATATTAAAACGTTACAAGAAATGGGCTTGGATATTTTTAAAGTGACTGGCAAAGGCTATTGTTTGAATAGTCAGGTGGGCCTTTTAAATAAAACGCAAATTGATCAGCACTACAAAGCGCTAGGTGCAAATACTGCCGATGTAGAAGTACACCCTATTATTGATTCGACCAACAGCGAGCTTATGCGCCGTATACAGGCCAAAACAACGCTTGAGTCTGGCACTGTTATTGTTGCTGAAATGCAGCAAGCAGGACGTGGTAGACGCGGCCGTGTTTGGCAATCCCCATTTGGCGCTAATTTGTATTACAGTTACTTTTGGCGTTTAGATGACGGCTTACAAGCTGCAATGGGCGTATCAATTGCGGTAGGCCTAGCTGTTTATGATGCTATTAAAGCGTTATACCAAGTTGACGTAGAACTTAAGTGGCCTAACGATATTTATATAAATAAGCAAAAACTTGCAGGTGTATTGGTTGAATTAGATGGACAACCGCAAGGACCTTGTCAGTTAGTGATTGGTATCGGTATTAATTTACAAATGCCTGAGAGCTTTAGTCAGCATATAGACCAAGCGTGGACTGACTTAAATCAACATACTCAAAAGCTTGATAAAAACCAACTTGTGGCTTCTCTTACTCATCATTTGGAGCAGCGTTTAGCGCAGTATCGTCAAACGGGTTTGCAAGCTATGTATGAGCAATGGAATTCGCTCAATGCGTTTGCTGGTGAATATGTTGAACTAAATACAGGACACCGAAGTTGGCGTGGAATATGTGAAGGTATTGACCCACAAGGTGGAATACGAATTCGCCAAGACGGGGAGGTAAAAAGTTATTACGGTGGGGAAGTCTCCCTTAGAAAGGCGCAATTATGAGATTATTGATCGACGTAGGAAATACATCATTAAAAGCTGTATTGTGGCATAACGAGCAAGCACAACCGGCAGATATAAATAACCTGCCTTGGTTACAAATAACCGAAGTGATTTATGCATGTGTAGGGCGCAGTGATTTACTAAACAATATTCTCGCGCAAGCGGCTAGCAATAATATTATTTGTTTTGAAGCCAAGGTAACCAAAACGCTTGGAGATCTTGTATGCGCTTACGAGCATGTAGCTAACTTAGGCATAGACAGGTGGCTTGCGCTTATTGCTGGATTTACGTTATATCCAAACACAGCATGCATTGTTGTTGATGCGGGTACTGCGACAACAATTGATGTGCTTAGTAGTGAAGGGTTGCATTTAGGTGGCTGGATTTTACCTGGGCTTGATTTAATGACCTCATCACTTACACAAAATACTCAACGTGTTTTTGATGATGGTAAAACTCCATTTACCAATGAACTGGGTAAAAATACGCCTAATGGTTTAAAAAATGGTGCTTTAGTGGCAACCATTGGAGCAATTGAGCAAGCTAAGTTGCACTTAACGGATAAAAAAACAGAGCAAAAAGTACAAATCATTTTTGCTGGTGGCTATGGCTTGCTTTTACAACAGCAATTTGAGGGAAGTATTTTTGATTCATTACTCGTAATGAAGGGGTTAAATTACTGGCACCAGCTAAGCAAAACAACATAAAAAAGTGAAAAAAACGTGTTTTCGCGTGAATATTGAGCATTTAAACTAAAAATTTACACTTTTTTTAATTTTATAGTTGCATCCCAATAAACCTTACTCTAATATCTCGCCCCGTACTAAAGCAGTGCCGACTTAGCTCAGCTGGTAGAGCAACTGACTTGTAATCAGTAGGTCAACCGTTCGACTCGGTTAGTCGGCACCACTTTCCTTTTACCGGAAGTGAATTAGTAGAGAATTATCGTGGAGGGGTTCCCGAGCGGCCAAAGGGATCAGACTGTAAATCTGACGGCTCAGCCTTCGCTGGTTCGAATCCAGCTCCCTCCACCACTTTATTCTTGACGGTTAGAGGTAGTTTAAGAACAGATTTTTATGCGGGCATCGTATAATGGCTATTACCTCAGCCTTCCAAGCTGATGATGCGGGTTCGATTCCCGCTGCCCGCTCCAGTTCTTGTGTTGCTGATATAGCTCAGTTGGTAGAGCGCACCCTTGGTAAGGGTGAGGTCGGCAGTTCGACTCTGCCTATCAGCACCAGTCCTAAGAATCTCCTTGATTACTTCCTTTATCTGTCAGAAAATACTATTTGAAAAAGATTAACTTAATCTACCTTTGGTGGATTATTTTCATATGTAATTTAGATACACAAAACTGATAGGTTCCGTCATGGCAAAAGAAAAGTTTGAACGCGTAAAACCGCACGTAAACGTTGGTACAATCGGCCACGTTGACCACGGTAAAACTACACTAACTGCAGCAATCACTAACGTACTTGCAAAAGTATACGGCGG
>NZ_JACJED010000022.1:0-86559 GCF_014163885.1 Pseudoalteromonas sp. SR43-2
CCTGCTTGTTGAAAACCTTGTTCAATGATTTCAGGGTCAAGAATTTCTGATAATTTTTCAAAGGTATGGTATCGGCTGCTTTCTTCAAGTGTTGCTTGCAGTGCTTGTTCTATATTCACAAAAAATCCGTAGTTAGTTTCCTAACTACGGATTTTGCATGATCGTTTGGATCGGTCAACCGGTCATTTTCTTAACTGATCGGCATTACCCTATTGGGGCTTTTTACTTACTAGTGTTTACTTTTATTGCTCAAAACTACAAGAGTTAACTAATTTTTACGGTATATCTCATGCTCAATATCGTAAATATTTACGCTTAGACTGTCTGATGCTCTGCAATATGTTTTTAAACATGAAAGTAGCAGTTCGCTTAACATTTGTTTTTGCTCAATTGAGCGCCCTGCCAAAATATGTACCGCGATATGTATAAACCCTGATTTTCCTGCGCCAAGTTGATATTGCTGATAAGCAATAGCACGTGTTTTTATGGTTTCTAATTCAAACAAGTTACTTTCGAAAGCGGTTGTATGAATTTTTTCTACCAGTACTTGAGGTAAAACGGGGAGGTCTTCTGAGTGTTCAATAATAATGTGCGGCATTTAGGCGTTTCCTATTATGAGTTACTACATGAGCGAGAGGTAATTGTACCAAATACAAGAGGGGTCACTAAACCCTGAGCTATCTAAAATCTTTACTTTAAACTAATTTAGTCGTATTTATTTTTGATGTTAGTATAAAAAGAAACAGGTGAACCTTCGCTTAGTAACTTATCTACTAAGTTACCTATATATTGATTAAGGATAAGTATGAAATTACCACAAAAATTTAAACGTTTAGCTTTACTTGCAGGTGCAATTGTTACGTTAAGTGCTTGCTCTGACGATGTTGCGTCGGTAAGCCTTGGGCTATTTACAACTAAGGATGTTGTGGTAAATTCGCAGCAAGATCCTATTGTTGAGGGCGTTACTTGTCATATTAGTCACATAGAGGCTAATTTGGACTTTTCTGATCCCTCTGATATGTCTATAGCGTGTCGTCAAACGGGGCCAATTACAGCGCAGCAGCTACAAAAAATAGACCGTAGCAAGTCGGGCGAGGTGATTTTTAAATCATCTAAAAGTATATTATTTAAATCACTAAAAGTGCGTCGTATTTACGATGCTGAAAATCGTACTTTATTGTACTTATCGTACTCAACTAAAGAGTCCAGTGGAAGCCACCACCATGCGCTATCAACAGTGCCGCTATACAATACTCAAGCGTGGGACTGGGCGCTTACACAAAAAGACTAAGTTAGCACCTACGTAAGCACCTAAACTAAAACCTAAAAGAGCACACTATGTTAGCTTTATTTAAATCAAAGCCATTATTAGAGCAGCAAGAACAGCAATGGCTTATTGATACATTTATTTGGGCTGTAGAAAACTTTGATGCTGAGTTTTTTACAAAGCACACTCAAATAATACTGCCAACGGCCACTTTTTTCCCTGATTCGGTATCGAGCATTGAAGAAATGGCGAGTAATGTTTTTAACCGCGTTACTAATTACGCGGGTATGAACGCATGGCCTATCCAGCTAGTTGCACCGCAGCAATTACAACCGCAAGTTTTTCCACACTTTGAATTTAGCAATGAAATACGTGGCGAAGGCAGCCATCTAATTGTGCCGCCAAGCCATACGATTAATATTTCTTTTAATCCTAACCAGATTAATCAGCCACAAGATTTAGTGGCAAGTTATGCAGGTACTCTAGCTACCATACTTATTCATCACGTTGGGGTGCTACCGCCAGGTGGTAGGGAGTATTTACCACAAGCTGCTGATGCACTTGCTTGTTTTTTAGGGTTTGGTGTGATGATGAGTAATACGGTGTATCAGTTTAAAGGCGGGTGTGGCTCTTGCTATAACCCATACGCTAACCGTGAAGCTAAGTTAAGTGAAACGCATACGGTATTTATGCATGCCCTAATTAGTTACTTTAAAAACGATAAAGTGTCTAAAAAGCATTTAAAGCCGCATTTACGTGGCCAGTTTAAAAAAGCACAAAAAGAAATTAAAGCATTGGTAAATAACTCGGCCAACCCGCTGTTATTAGCTTATTCGCCAAACTAGCAAGGATCTGCGTGGAATACTTAGATGAATTTTTACTGATTGTTATTGCTCATTTTTTTGCAGTAGCAAGCCCAGGGCCTGACTTTGCCGTAGTACTTAAGCAAAGTGTGCAACAAGGAAGGCGCAATGCATTGTGGACAAGCGCAGGTGTTGGCGCTGCTATTTTACTGCACGTTGCCTATTGCGTTTTAGGTGTTGCGCTTATTTTAACGCAATCGCCTAGTTTATTTATGGCGCTCAAGTACCTTGCTGGTGCATATTTAGCTTACTTAGGCGTACAAGCTCTTAGAGCTGCAAAACCGCCTGAAAGTAATGAAGGCGAGGCTGTAAAAGATGTTGAAAACAAAACCGTTCAAGAGGAACCCGTTTGGGTGGCTTTTAGGCGCGGCTTTTTCACCAATGCATTAAACCCAAAAGCCACGTTATTTTTTATGTCGTTATTTACACTCGTGATTAGCCCAACAACACCTACTAGCGTACAGGTCGGCTACGGCGTGTACATGGCATTGGCTACTTGGGCGTGGTTTTCAATGCTTTCAATGATGCTTTCTCGCGATAATGTAAGGGGCTTTTTCCAACAACGCGGTTATTGGTTTGACCGTGGAATTGGCATTATTTTAATTGCACTTGCAGTACGTGTTGTTATTTAACTTATTCAAAAAGCGCAGGAGATAAAAATGCCGCTATATAATTTCTCGTTTGGTTCTAATATGTCATCTAACCGTTTGTTAGCGCGCTTGCCCAATGTAAAGCGTGTAGGAACTGCGGTACTTAAAGGCTACGAGCTTACTTTTGATATGCTATTTAAAGATGGCTCAGGTAAATGCAGTATTTGTCCAAGCGATAAAGAAGATGCATTGGTTTACGGCGTTATTTATGAGCTCAATGAAGAAGAAAAAGCTATTTTAGACAGTATTGAAGGGCCAGGTTACGATTGTGTAGATATAGCCCCAACGCTTTTAACGGGTGAGACTGTAGCCGCACATTGTTATATAGCTAATACCCATGACAGCGATGTACTCCCATATGATTGGTATATAAAACACGTTCATCGCGGTTCACTTGAAGCGGGCGTACCAAAAGAATACAGTGATGCCATATTAAATCGCGCACAAAAAAGCGACACCAATCAAGAGCGCGCAGCAATTGAATTTGCAGTTCATCAAAAATAATAAAATAGGATTGATATGAAATTAACCAAACTTGCCGCAATTGCACTATTAGCAGGCACTACGTTTAGCAGCTGGGCACAAGTTGATACCAACAAAATTGACGACGTAATTAAAGCGTCAATGGCACGTTTTGACGTACCCGGTATGGCAGTTGCCATTGTTGAAAACGATAAAGTAATATTTGCTAAAGGCTTTGGTGTAACTAATCTCGATACCAACAAAAAAGTAAACAAAGACACTTTATTTGGTATTGCTTCAAACACAAAAGCATTCACTACTGCGGCACTGGCAAAGTTGGTTGATGAAGGTAAATTAAGCTGGGATGACCGCGTAATTGATCATTTACCAGAGTTTAGATTGTACGACTCGTACGTAACACGCGAAATGCGTATTCGTGACTTATTAAGCCATCGCAGTGGGCTTGGGCTTGGGCAAGGCGATTTAATGATTTGGCCAAGTACCGATAAATCAGTTGATGAAATTTTAGCGGGATTACAGTATTTAAAACCAGCGAGCAGCTTTCGTAGTAAGTACGCTTATAACAACTTGATGTTTGTTACCGCTGGTGAAGTGGTTGCACGTGTGTCGGGTATGAGCTGGAACGATTACATCGAAAAAAATATATTACAGCCGCTGCACATGGATAACTCACGCGCGGGCTTTTCACGTATTCCTAAAAGTAATAAAAACTGGGCGACAGGTCATATTCCTATGGATGGCACGCTTCATCCATTTTTTGTGAACTACCTTGAGGACTTTAGAGGCGCAGGCGCCATTGCTTCAAGTGTAAGCGACATGAGCCAATGGCTTCGTACGCAATTAGCGGGCGGTAAAATGCCTAATGGCGAGCAGCTGTTTAGCGAAAAGCAACAAGCGCAAATGTGGCACCCACATATTACGTCTATGGCGTCTAAAAGTGCGTTTGAATCGTATCATCAGCAGTTTAGGGGTTATGGGTTAGGTTGGAGTATTGAAGACTACCACGGCTTTAAAAAGCTAGGTCATGGCGGTGGTATTTTAGGAATGGTATCGCAAGTTACTTTATTGCCAGAGAAAAACCTCGGTATTGTTATTTTATCTAATCAACAAGCTTTTGGTGCACTTTCGGCAGTAACCCATGAAGTACTTGAAGATGCACTTGAGCTCGAAGATAAAGACTGGGTAGAGGATTTAGCTAAAAGTCATTTTGAAGGCAAACAACAAGCGTACGCTAATGCAAAACCAGAAGCCCCCGCCGACTACCAACCACAATTACCAAACATTAATTACACCGGTACATTACATGATGATTGGTATGGCGATGTAATTATTGAGCAGCTTGATAGTAAATTGCATATTGATTTTACGCATACCAAGCGCTTAAAAGGCACACTTGAGCATTACACTGGTAATACATTTATAGTTAAGTGGGATGAAAAACTGCTTGAAGCGGATGCGTTTATTCGTTTTGAAATGAGCTCACAAAACCGTGTAAACAGCGCTAAAATGCGTGCAGTATCAACACAAGTTACCGACTTTAGCTTTGACTTTAGAAACCTACATTTAAAAGCAAAATAGCTAATAATATTGATATTCAAGGTATCGATATTTAAAGTATTGATATAAACCAAAGTCGCAAAGCCACCCATCGGTGGCTTTGCTATATTAAGCTTTTACACCTTGTAAGGGACTTTTTATGCGTACCGCTGTTATTTCTCATCCTCATTGCCGTAAGCATAAAATGATAGACGACCACCCCGAGTGCCCAGAGCGTCTAGATGCCATAACCGATAGATTACTTGCCAGCGGCGTAGATGTTGGCTTAACACACCTACAAGCACCCAAGGCCGAGCGTAAACATTATCTACTTGCTCACGATGAAGCTTTACTTAAACACGTAGAAAATACGCTACCAACAGAAGGGCTCGCTAATTTAGATGGCGATACGTGGCTGTGCCCCGATTCGTTTAAAGCGATTGAGCGGGCAGTCGGTGCAGGATTGTTAGCTGTTGATGAAATACTTGCCGATAAACTAGATGCTGCTTTTTGCTCAGTACGCCCGCCAGGGCATCACGCTAATAAAAACTCATCATCTGGGTTTTGTGTGTTTAATAACTTAGCTATTGCTGTTAAGTACGCACAAAGCAAAGGGGTTAAGCGCATTGCTATTGCGGATTTTGATGTACACCACGGTAATGGCACGCAAGATATTTTTATTGATGACGAAAATGTACTCCTTTGTTCGTTATTTCAGTATCCGTTTTATCCAAATACAGCGGTTAAAAATAATAGTCATATAGTTAATTCACCTCTGCCAATTGCCAGTAATGGCGACGATTTAAAAGAGGTGTTTGCTCAGCAATGGCTACCAAAATTAAAAGCGTTTAAACCTGAATTACTTTTTATAAGCGCAGGGTTCGATGCTCACCTAGAAGATGATATGGCAAGCTTAAAATTTGTTGAAGATGACTATATTTGGCTTACCGAGCAACTATGTGGTGTTGCTAAAGAGGGCGGTTGTAAAGGGGTTATTTCGTATTTGGAAGGTGGCTATGCGCTATCAGCTTTAGGTCGCAGTGCTGTAGCGCATATAAAAGTGCTTACTGAGGTTTAAATAAAGAGAGTGTTTATAGCCCTAGTAAATCAAACGCCTGCGCTGTGCTTAGGGTTTTGACTTTACCAAGGCAGCATTGTCCTTCATTTAATAAGTAAGCTGTAACAAGCTGTGCTAGTTGCTCGCCATTCAATTTAGGGCAAACAGTGCCTTGTAAATTAAGGTAGTCACCTTGCTTGTTAAGTACTCGCACATCGCTTAGCTCACTTTGCGTAACGCTGTGCAAGCACTCTTGTTGCTCTTGTTGGTTATGGGCTATCTCAAGCTCATTATAAATAACCAATAATTGTGGGTAGCTGTTTAACATGGCCCGTTAGCCTACGGTGACTTCATAAGACGTAAATTTACGTATATTAATAACGCCCTTTTCAAAGATTAAGTACTGACCTTTAATACCTTGTAAAACACCACTTACAACAGGGTCTTTGTCAAAGTTAAATGAGCTAATTTTTGTTGGGTATTCGGTTACTGGAAAGTTTAAATTAACCACATCTTCATCAAGTTGCTCTATTGCTGTTGCGCCAAATAATTCACTGAGCTCGTTTAGCTTTTCACTAATTTGTGGTATCAGCTCGGCTGCCGCTGCCTTTAAGTCAATTGCGTCGTTTTGACCTTTTAGCATATTGCGCCAATTAGTTTTGTCGGCAATAAATTCAGCCAATGCAACTTCTACTAAACCAGATTGCAGGCGAGTTTGCACTTTAAAAATAGGTAATGCCTGAGTCGCGCCTTGATCAACCCAGCGAGTCGGTATTTGTGTGTGGCGGGTAATACCTACTTTTAATCCAGAGGTATTAGCGAGATACACATAGTGTGGGATCATGCAGTTTTCTTCGCCCCACTGTGGCTCTCGGCAAGTGCCTTGATCGTAGTGGCAAGTTTCTGGTTTCATAATACACATGTCGCAACTAGCGAGCTTGCGCATGCATACAAAACAGTGACCTTGAGAATAGCTTTTTTTGGTTTTTTTACCGCAGTTAGAACATAAAATAGTGCCACTAAAGGTAAGCGTAAGCTCCTTACCTATAAATGCATTTAAGTCTACTAAGTGTTCACCTACAGGTAAGTGATATTGTACTGGTTCGGTTAAGCTCGATTTTAGTTTACGCAGTGTGCCTTGCATCTTTACTTGGCCCCTAAAGATGTTAAAAAGAGGAGTCTAACATTTTTAAGCTATATTGGCTTTTTAAGAAGTGTAAATAGTCGGTGTAAGGCAGTGCTTTTGCGTATAAATAACCTTGGGCGGAATCAGCGTTCATATCTTTGAGCAAGTGATGGATTTCTTGGGTTTCTACTCCCTCAATTGTTATTGATAAATTGAGGTTATGCGCCATATCAATGGCAGTTTGTACAATAACTTGGTGAGTTGGGTTATTAGGCAAATCAAAAACAAATGACTTATCTATTTTAAGCTCACTAAAGTGATAATTAACTAAGTAGCTAAGTGACGCGTAGCCTGTCCCAAAGTCATCCAGTACTACTTTAATACCTAATGAGGTTAGCTCATCAACTAACTTTATAAGTGCATCCTGGCTATCTACGAAGGCCGATTCGGTTAGTTCAAGTTTAAGTAAGTGTGCCGGCACTTGGTATTTAATTAAAATATTTTCTACTTTTTCGGCTAAATTATTTATGGTTAAGTTTTTAGCACTTAAATTTACGCTAATTGTGTGCTCGTTATAGCCATTTTTTGTAAGCTCAACTATGTCTTTACAGGCTTGCTCTATTACCCACAGTGTTAGCTCGTTAATAATACCTGTGTGTTCAGCAAGTGTTATTAGCTCTTCAATTGATAAGTTGCTGTAAGTTGGGTCGGGCCAACGTAATAAAGCTTCAGCACCACTTACGTGGTTACTTAATAAGTTTATTTGAGGTTGGTAATAAAGCGCCAGTTGATTTGTTTTGATTGCTTGTTGCAGCTTAGCGGCTAGAGCAACGTCCATCATCAGATTATTACCGTTTGACGATGACCCAACTTGATTAACGCTACCTTTTGCTTTTTTAAGCGCTAAATAACCACGCTTTAACCAATATTCAAAGTCGTTAGTCTTGCCTGCACTACTAATACCTATACTGTAACTAAGCTGCAGGTTTAGCCCTTTAATTTCATATTGTTTTGGTAGGCTACTAATTATTTTAGTCAGTAGTGCTTCTAGCATTTCTTGGTTTTGTGTTTTTGTAGAAATACAGGCAAATACACCACTGCTTAAATCGGCTAAGCGAGGACTGGTGTTTAAATCTGTTTCGAGGTTTGTAAATTCACGTTCATGGCTGAGTTCTAATTCAAGCTCTTTGGCTATATGCTTTATAAGTGTGTAGCCCTGAGAAGAGGTAATAATCGTATTGAGTGAATTAAAGTGACGTATTTTTATTAAACACAACGTTGTTGAGCGATTTTGGCTCTGTAGTGCCATAAATGCTTGTTTTAGCTTGGAGCTATTAAGTAATCGTGTTTGTTGTGTATGCGTGGCATGATAAAGCGCACGTTCTCGCTGATACCTTACCCTGTCTGCTAATGCCATCGCCATTAAAATAACTTCACACAAAATAGCGACTAAAAAGGCATGGCGGGTTGCAAAGGTATACGGTAAAACACCAGTGAGTTCCATAGGTTGAATTGCCGCACCAAAAATTAGCGGTATCCATGATAAAACATAAAACTTAGCCCACCTAAAACCACTGCGTAACTTGTTATATATTAAAATAATACAAGTAATATAAAGTAGTACCATTACACCAAAAAATATAGGAGCCGCTATATTTTCAGGAATAAACAAGCTACATACAGCAAGGGTAAACATAAGCCAAAGTAGAGCTATGCTCATTTTGTAACGCCAACACTTATCTTTATGATAGCGCAAAAACATGGTGCAAAAAGCAAGGGTGAAAAAGGCGACCCCATAATTACTAAACACAATTTGTTCGTGAATAAAGAGCTGCCATTGCTTAGGCCATATATAAAAACCAAAGCCCAGTACAGCACCCATTAGTGTAATAGCGCTGACGATGTAGCCAATATAAATTAAATAAACACGGTCTTTTATACCAAAATAAAGCACCAAGTTATAAAGCGCAGCCATCAATAGCACGCCTACAAAAATACCCCAGATCCCAGTTTGAGATCGCACTAAGTCAATAAACTCTTTATCACGATACAAGTTTACAGGTGTTTTACTTATGCCTATTGTGTCTATTTTTATTACTAGGCGTTGTGATGATTTTCTTTCTACTAAAAAGCGAATATGCGGTACGCTGTATTCAAACAAAGAGAGGGCTTCTTCTTTATCGCCGAGTTTGTATGTTTCAACTAGTTTGTTATTTTTATCGAGGCGATAAACCGTAAGGTGATCGACCATAGGGTTGTCAAAATGTGCCACAACATTTTGCTTGTTAAGGCTTTTATTTTCTAAATCAAGAAACAACCAATAATTTTGTTGGCTAAAGCTCCATGGAACATCTGAAAATGGTTGATGAGTAAGTAATTCAGGTTGGTTAATGATGGTATCGAATGTTTTAGTTTTGGTTTTGTCAATATAGTAGGCGTAATCGAGGTACATTGGAGCCGTTTTATCAATTGTATATCGTGTAGGCACGACTAAGTTTGATGCCAATGTACTGATTATAAAAAATATAAAAATCAGTATGGCAACAGCAATTGCATGGTAACGTAAAGTTCTTAGTTCCAACGTTAATTTACTTTTAAAAAACCTTTTAATTAGTGTAGCACTAAAAAAGCGCAGGGAAACTGCGCTTTTTTAGTTAAATTAATTGGTTATACCAATGAATAGGTATTATAGGCTATTGCTCGCGTGCAATAGCACGGTAAGCTATATCTGTACGATATTCCATACCATCCCAGCTAATTTGTTTAACAAGCTCATAGGCGCGTTGCTGCGCTTGCGTAACAGTGTTACCAAGTGCTGTTGCGCATAATACGCGACCGCCTGCGGTTACAACGTCATTGCCACTTTGTTTAGTACCCGCATGAAACACTTTTTCACCTGCAGGGTAATCCACTTTTAGCCCCGAAATAGCGTCACCTTTAGGGTAATCACCAGGGTAGCCTTTAGCGGCAAGTACAACACCAACGGCTGCGCGTGGGTCAAACTCAATTGTTGTTTTATCAAGTTCTACACGGTTAGCAGCTTCAATCAATTCAACCAAATCTGATTGCAAACGTAGCATCATTGGTTGAGTTTCAGGATCGCCAAAGCGACAATTGTACTCAATTACTTTAGGGGTGCCTGTTTCGTCAATCATTAAACCTGCATATAAAAAGCCGGTGTACGGATGGCCTTCGCTTGCCATGCCTTCTACCGTAGGGTAGATCACTTCGTTCATAATACGCTGGTGGATTTCATCAGTAACAACTGGTGCAGGTGAGTATGCACCCATGCCACCCGTGTTAGGACCCGCATCGCCATTGTAAGCGCGTTTATGATCCTGGCTGGTTGCAAATGGTAATACGTTTTTACCATCAACCATTACGATGAAAGACGCTTCTTCACCGTCTAAAAACTCTTCAATAACAACACGACTTCCCGCATCGCCAAAAGCATTACCCGCAAGCATATCGCGAATCGCTTCTTCGGCATCGGCCTCCGTCATGGCTACAATTACGCCTTTACCCGCAGCCAAACCATCTGCTTTTACAACAATTGGCGCGCCTTTCTCTTTTAAATAAGCAAGGGCAGGCTCAATTTGTTCAAACGTTTGGTAGTCGCCCGTTGGGATTTTATGACGTGCTAAAAAGTCTTTAGTAAACGATTTCGAACCTTCAAGCTGAGCTGCGCCCGCCGTTGGTCCAAAAATAGCCATGTTATGTTCACGAAACTTATCAACAACACCCAGTACTAACGGTATTTCTGGACCTACAATAGTAAGCTCTACCTTATTTTGCTGTGCAAAATTAAGTAAACCATCTAAGTCGTCAACGTTTATTGCTACGTTTTCAAGTTTTGGTTCAAGTGCAGTACCTGCATTACCAGGGGCTACAAATACAGTATTTACTTTGGTGTTTTGAGCGGCTTTAAACGCAAGTGCGTGTTCGCGGCCGCCGCTGCCAATGACTAAAACATTCATGGCGAAAATTCCTATTTAAAGCGGTTTCTTAAATTTCAGCGTCATGCGGTCGCTTTCACCAATGGCTTTATATTTGTCAGCATCTTGTTCGCCGAGTCTTAAGCTTGGTGGTAGCGTCCATACACCTTTAGGGTGATCGGCTGTATCTTTTGGATTTGCATTTATTTCACTGCTTGCTACTAATTCAAACCCAGCTTGTTCAGCAAGGTCTACTACGTAGCTCTGCTTCATATAACCTGATGTTTTTTGATCTTCATCAGCACGTTCTTCAGCTAAACGGTGTTCAACTAAACCTAATGTACCACCTGGTTTAAGGGCTTTATAAAAAGCTTGGAATGCACTTAGTGCACCGCTTTTATCTTTGCCCATATACCAGTTATGTACATTACGAAATGTTAAAACCATATCGGCACTGCCAGCTGGCGCAATATCTAAATGTGTTACAGGTGCAAACTCAGTAATTTTAACGCTACTAAAGCGCTCATCTTCAGCTACTTTTTGTTTAAAGCCTGCAAGAGAGCGTTGGTAGTAGCCAACTGATGAATCAGCAGGAAAGTGCGCGGCATAATAAGTGCCTTGTTCTTTTAATGCTGGCGCTAAAATTTCACTATACCAACCACCACCGGGTGCAATTTCAACAACTGTCATGGTTGGTTTAAAGCCAAAAAATGCAAGTGTTTGAGCTGGGTGACGATATTCATCACGAGCGCTGTTTTTAGCACTGCGTTCGCTTGATTGAAGTGCATGTTCAAAGCTTGATTCGTGGTTATGGCCAAGCGCCATAGTCGATGTCATTGTTAGTGTGGCTACAAGTAGCGATTTTAGCGCAAATTTCATTGTTTGTTCCTTCACATTATAATTTTAAATAGGTTATTGAATAATCAGAATACGTGAATTTATAGCAAACAAAAAGGGTTAAACCAACGTTTAACCCTTTGTGTGATTAGTGGCGGAAATGGCGCATACCAGTTAGTACCATTGCCATGCCAGCTTCATCAGCAGCTGCAATCACTTCTTCATCACGCATTGAGCCACCAGGCTGAATTACCGCAGTAATGCCAGCGGCTGCGGCTGCGTCAATGCCATCACGGAATGGGAAGAATGCGTCAGACGCCATAACTGAACCTTTAACTTCAAGGTTTTCGTCGGCGGCTTTTATACCTGCAATTTTAGCTGAGTATACGCGGCTCATTTGGCCTGCGCCTACACCAATGGTCATACCGTCACGGGCATAAACAATTGCGTTTGATTTAACAAATTTAGCTACTTTCCAGCAAAACAGTAAATCTTTAAGTTCTTGCTCAGAAGGCTGGCGCTTAGAAACAACTTTTAAGTCGCCTTGCGTTACCATGCCTAAGTCGCGGTCTTGAACTAAAATACCGCCGTTAACGCGTTTAATATCTTGGCCAGCTGCTTTACCTGTCCACTGTCCACATTCTAATAAACGAACGTTCTTTTTAGCTTCAACAATTTTTGCAGCGTCGCTCGAAATACTAGGTGCAATAATTACTTCAACAAACTGACGGTCAACAATTGCTTGTGCAGTTGCTGCATCTAGCTCTCGGTTAAAGGCAATAATGCCACCAAATGCTGATGTAGGGTCTGTTTTAAAAGCGCGCTCGTATGCTTGTAGAATATTGTCCCCAATTGAAACACCACACGGATTAGCATGTTTTACAATTACGCACGCAGGTACGTCAAATTCTTTAACACATTCAAGTGCGGCATCGGTATCTGCAATGTTGTTAAACGAAAGGGCCTTACCTTGCAATTGAGTTGCTGTTGCAACTGATGCTTCAGCAATGTCATTTTCAACATAAAAAGCAGCATCTTGATGTGAGTTTTCACCGTAACGCATATCTTGCTTTTTAGTGAACTGCATATTGATAGTACGTGGGAATTTAGTCTCTACAGCAGCTTCCTCGGTGTAATCAGGCACCATTTTACCGAAGTAGTTAGCAATCATGCCATCGTATTGTGCAGTGTGCTCGTAGGCGGCAATCGCTAAATCAAAACGTGTTTTGTACGTTGTTGAACCATTGTTGTTTTGCATTTCGCTAATAACACGGTCGTAGTCGCTCGCGTTTACCACGATTGTTACATCTTTGTGGTTTTTAGCTGCTGCACGAACCATTGTAGGGCCGCCAATATCAATATTTTCAATGGCATCTTCAAGGCTGCAGTTTTCTTGAGCGACTGTATTCGCAAAGGGGTATAAGTTAACTACAACTATGTCGATAGCAGAAATGTTGTTATCTGCCATTACGCTTTCATCTTGTCCGCGACGGGCTAATATGCCGCCGTGAATTTTTGGGTGAAGAGTTTTTACGCGACCATCCATGATTTCAGGGTGGCCTGTGTGATCTGATACTTCAGTCACTTTTATGGCGTTATCAGCAAGTAGTTTACATGTGCCGCCAGTTGATAAAATATCAACGCCTTGCGCTTCAAGTGCGCGGGCAAATTCAACAATACCGGTTTTATCAGACACACTTAATAGTGCGCGACGAATGGGACGATGAGTATCCATTGTAGTTTGATTTCCTCAGTTAATGAGCTAGCTTAGAAGCGGGCATTTTAACTGATTACTACTCAAAAAACGACTTATAAAGGCTCAATAAGCGTGAGCATTTTGCAATTTAGTTAATAAACTGTAGGCATAAAAAAAGCACCCTAAGGTGCTTTTTTTGCATAATACCAGTTGTATTGGATTAGTAAGTAGTAATAACGATAGAAAAACAAGTCTATAACAAGGCAAAAATTTTGCAGTGTAGTTATTCTACATAAAAAACTTTTGACGACGTTATGGGCTTGTTTAGCTCGTTAGAATACTTACGCTTTCAACATAATTGGTATTAGTTCATGCCGTATTTTTTAAGCTTTTTACGTAAAGTACCACGGTTGATACCTAGTAAAATTGCTGCACGAGTTTGGTTACCACGTGTATATGTCATTACTTCTTCAAGTAATGGCGCTTCTAGCTCTGAAAGAACAAGGTCGTAAACGTCTTGCACATCTTGACCGTTAAGCTGCTTTAAATAGTGGTGAACAGCTTTTTTTACTGCATCACGCAATGGCTGCGGTTTCTCGTGTGACTGAACATGAGGGTTAGTGATAAATGGAGAAGTCACGTTTTGTTCGAACATTATTAAGTCTCTTTCTTTCTTAGTTAGCTGCTAGTGTTTTAAAGTATTGCTCTAATGCGACGACCTGTGCCTGTGGGTTGTCGAGCGCATTAAATACTCGCCTAAACTGACCATCACTGTCATGGGTTTGCAAATACCAAGATACATGTTTGCGAGCAATTCGCGCTCCCATTGGCTCACCGTAAAACATATGGAGGTTTGTTAAATGCTCCATTAATATACTGCGCACCTCTGCAATAGCAGGTGGCTGTAAATGTTCCCCAGTTCGCAAATAGTGGTCTATCTCCCTAAATATCCAAGGGCGACCTTGGGCGGCTCGGCCAATCATAATGGCATCTGCACCCGTATAGTCTAAAACCTGTTTTGCTTTTTCTGGTGATGTAATATCACCATTGGCAACAACAGGAATCGACACTGAACGTTTTATATCCCTAATCGTGGCGTACTCAGCATCACCTTTGTACATACATGCGCGCGTACGCCCATGTACAGCAAGTGATGCAATGCCATAACGTTCAGCTATTCTCGCAATCTCTACACCATTACGGTTATCCGGATCCCATCCTGTACGGATTTTAAGTGTCACAGGTATATCAACAGCATTAACGACTGCATCAATAATCTCTTCCACAAGTTCAGGAAACTGTAATAAGGCAGAGCCTGCGAGTTTCTTGTTCACTTTTTTTGCTGGGCACCCCATATTGATATCTATGATCTGTGCACCATTAGCAACATTGAATTGTGCGGCCTGCGCCATAAGCTCAGGATCTGCTCCTGCAATTTGCACCGCGCGTATACCCGACTCACCGCTGTGATCCATACGGTTCATCGACTTTTCTGTTTTCCAAACCTTAGGATTTGACGATAGCATTTCAGACACAGCTAAGCCCGCACCTAAGCGTCGACAAAGTTGTCTAAATGGTCTGTCTGTAATGCCTGCCATTGGCGCGACAATTACATTATTCTCAAGTTGGTATTTACCGATACGCACTATATTCAATAGGCCTCTTTTCAAGGGGCGCTAAGTTTACGGTTTTTTTCACAAAAATCAAAGGCTATAAATTGAACAAAAGTAACTTTTTTTTGCCCTTTTCGTATTGACATTTGATAACCACATGACAAGTAGGTTGATTTGTTTGAAATTCATACAGATTTTATTTTTTACAAGATAACTAGAAAATTTTTTGATATGTAAAAAAATAGTAAAGCCTGTTAAATACAGGCTTTACATGCATGTTTTGAGTTAATGCTCTAGATTTGATTGTTCGATTTATTACGCTTTTTTAGTGCCACTTACTCGAGTCCAATCACCTTCAACGGCAATGTCATCTAGTTCAATAAACGGTGCATAAATGTCAGCAACCGATTGTGCTTGTTCTTCTAAAATACCCGACATGGCAATTTTACCACCTGGCTTTAATAACCCTAAAATCACACTATGTAATTCGCGAAGTGGCTGGGCTAAAATATTAGCCACTACTATATCTGCACTAAACTCAGGTTGGTTTTCTGGAAGGTATACTTCGAGTTTGTCTGCAACACCATTTCGGTTCGCGTTATCAAGGCTTGCTTCAAGCGCTTGAGGGTCAATATCTATCCCAATCATACGCTCTGCACCTAGTTTTATAGCTGCAATACCTAAAATGCCTGAACCACAACCAAAATCAACAACCGTTTTACCCGTCAGATCTTGGCTTTCTAACCATTTAAGGCACAAGGCCGTTGTTGCATGTGTGCCCGTGCCAAAAGCAAGGCCAGGGTCTAGCAATACATTTACAGCATCAGAGTCAGGAATATCGCGCCAGCTTGGGCAAATCCATAGTTTTTCGCCAAATTGAATAGGGTGGAAGTTATCCATCCATTCACGTTCCCAGTCTTTATCTTCAAGTTGCTCGATTTTGTATACTAAATTGTCTTTTAGCTCATCATGGCGCTTTAATAACGCAACGACTGCGTTCATATCATGATTAGCTTCGAACAAGCCAATAACTGTGGTATCAGCCCAGAACACAACGGTGCCAATTTTAGGCTCGTAGATAGGGGTGTCTTTTGCGTCAATAAAGGTTACTGAAGCACTACCAGCTTCCATTAATAGATCGCTTACGGCATCAGCTGTTGCAGCATTGGCATTAATACGAATTTGGATCCAAGCCATGGTTATTTCCTTCAAATAGAAAAAAGGCCGCTATAGCGGCCTTTTTAGTTTATATAGTAGCGCTAAATTATTTAGCGTCTAAAAAGCTTTTCAGTAAATCTGAGCGAGAAGGGTGGCGTAATTTACGCAGCGCTTTCGCTTCTATTTGACGAATACGTTCACGTGTTACGTCAAACTGTTTACCTACTTCTTCTAAGGTGTGGTCGGTATTCATATCAATACCAAAACGCATACGTAGTACTTTAGCTTCACGAGCTGTTAAGCCTGCAAGTACGTCGTTAGTTGCGCCACGAAGAGACTCCATTGTTGCCGAATCGATTGGCGAATCAATAGTGGTATCTTCGATAAAGTCACCTAAGTGAGAATCTTCATCATCACCGATTGGTGTTTCCATTGAAATTGGCTCTTTAGCAATCTTAAGTACCTTACGGATTTTATCCTCAGGCATCATCATGCGTTCTGCTAATTCTTCTGGATTTGGCTCACGACCCATTTCTTGTAACATTTGACGAGAGATACGGTTAAGTTTATTAATCGTTTCAATCATATGTACAGGGATACGGATTGTTCTTGCTTGGTCAGCAATAGAGCGTGTGATTGCTTGACGTATCCACCACGTAGCATAAGTAGAGAACTTATAACCACGGCGATATTCAAACTTATCAACCGCTTTCATCAGACCAATGTTACCTTCTTGGATTAAATCTAAGAATTGTAAGCCACGGTTTGTGTATTTTTTAGCAATTGAGATTACAAGACGTAAGTTAGCTTCAACCATTTCTTTTTTCGCACGGCGTGCTTTAGCTTCACCTATGCTCATTCGACGGTTGATGTCTTTAATACGCTCAATGCTTAAACCTGTTGTTTGTTCAATAACAGATAATTTATTAATGCTACGAATGATTTCTGGCTTAACTTCTTCAAGTTTAGCTGAATACTTTTCGTTACCTGAAATTTCTAAATCAACCCAAGAAGCGTCAGTTTCGTTATTAGCAAAATGCTTAACGAATGTTTTCTTTGGTAATTTAGCAATTTGAACAGCTTGCTTCATGATTAGGCGTTCTTGAACACGAACACGATCCATCATTTCACGCATGTTATTTACCATGCGGTCAAACTGTTTAGGTATTAATTTAAATGTTCTGAAAAGCTCACCAATTTCAAAAATGGCTGCTTGTGATTCAGGATGCGAACGACCTTTAGCTTCAAACGTATCACGTGCTTTATTATATAAATCACGTAAATTTTCAAAATGAATACGAGCTTCTTCAGGATCTGGTCCTGTGTCTATCTCTTCTTCATCTTCATCATCGCTATCAGCATCATCTTTGTCATCTTTATCGTCGTCCTCAAGTTGCTTAGCACTTAATTCTGAACCGATGTTAGTTGCTGAAATTGGCGCTGTATCTTCATTAGGATCGATAAAGCCAACGATAATATCGCTTAAACGCATTTCTTCAGCTTCAAACTTATCCCACTGCTCTAGTAGGTAAGTGATTGCTTCAGGGTACTCTGCAACAGAAATCTGTACTTGATTAATGCCTTCTTCAATACGTTTAGCGATTACAATTTCGCCTTCACGTGTAAGAAGTTCAACAGTACCCATTTCGCGCATGTACATGCGAACTGGATCCGTTGTACGGCCGATTTCTTTTTCTACAGTCGCAAGGGCTGCAGCGGCAGCTTCAGCTGCGTCTTCGTCTGTCGTTGTTTCTTGCATCATTAATTCATCAGCATCAGGCGCGTTTTCGCTAACCTTGATACCCATGTCATTAATCATGCTTATGATATCTTCTACTTGATCTGAGTCTATAATGTCTTGTGGAAGGTGATCATTTACTTCTGCAAAAGTTAAGTAGCCTTGCTCTTTACCTTTCTGAATCAGAAGTTTTAATTGTGACTGAGGAGTTGGATCCATAGAGATTGTTTCTTCCACTCTGATAAGTTGATACAACAGGCGCCATCATGTAGCTTGCATTAAAGCTAACTAGAATAATGTGACGCAGTGAATAGCACAGTATAACAGTTTAAATCAATTTTGACTAGCTGTTAGTCGCTTTTAACGCTGTCATTAACAAATGACACTCAAGCCTTTCATCGCTACTAAGGCCTTGTGTCTTGTCCTTTATTAATAGGGTCTCGAGTCGATAATTTAAACACTGATCTTCAATAAACTTGAAAGTATTTTTAAAAACCGTCTCTAAACGTTCTTCATTTATCTCATGTTGCCACGTTGCAAGCTTGATTAATGGCTCGTAATCTTCAGTTCCTCGAAAAAACTCGAGCAGTTGCGCAGTGGTCACATTTTCTTTTTCTAAAGCTTGTTCTTGTAATCGTAATAACAGCCCTATGCCAGCAATGTTCATTTGTGCAAGCTCAGGTAAATACGGCACACTTTTAGCTAAATTAGGGTGCTGGATCAATATACCGATAGCTTGGCGCATAGGTGTTATTTTAAATTTACGTTCAATAGAGTGTTGCTGTTTAGGCGTTTTTAAACGGCTATTCAACTGCTCACGCGTTCTGCCAATTAAGCGTCCTAATTGTTCAAGAATGTTTTCTTGATAAAACTCACTTGGAATTTTTTCAATTAGTGGAAGTGCTGCACTAAGAAGTTTAGCTTTTCCTGAATCGAGTGTTAAATCAACCTCTTGGCTTAATTTATTAAACAATACTTTGGTAAAGTCATCTGCTTGGCTTAGGCGCAATTCGAATTGCTCCTTACCTTCTTTTTGTACAAGCGAGTCAGGGTCTTCGCCATCTGGTAAAAATGCAAATTGTAGTGCTTTACCATCGTTTAAATAAGGGAGTGCATTTTCAAGTGCCCGCCAAGCTGCATCACGGCCAGCCCTGTCGCCATCGTAACAACAGATTACTTTATCAGTAGTTCTAAATAAAGTGTGCATGTGCTCGCTTGTTGTTGCTGTCCCCAGTGATGCAACTGCATATTCAATCCCTTGCTCAGCAAGAGCCACCACATCCATATAACCTTCAACAATCATTACATGGTCAAGTTTTTTATGGGCTTGCTTTGCTTCGTAAAGTCCATAAAGCTCAAAGCCTTTATGGAAAATTCGGGTTTCTGGCGAGTTTAGATATTTTGGCCCTTGGTCGGCTTGCATTACACGCCCACCAAATGCAATAACGCGTCCGCGTTTATCGCGAATAGGGAACATTAGGCGATCGCGGAAAAAATCAAATTGTCTGCCTGGTGTTTTTTCTGAAGCTAGCTTTAGCTCAACTAATTGCTCTTTTTGTTCTTTATTACGACCAAGCTGTAAGCATAGCCCATCCCATTCACTGGGAGCGTAGCCAATCATAAATTTTTTAACAGTTTCACCGCTTAAACCACGGCCTTTAACATACTCAATAACAGCAGCAGAATTACTATGGTGTTTTAATTGGTGCTGATAAAAGCGAGCAGTATGAAGCATTAAGTCGTAATCGGAGCGCTTTTGCGCAGCCGTACGCTCTGGTGCTGAATTTGCGCCTTGTTCTCGAGGTACTTCTAAGTTAAGCATGCTAGCTATTTCTTCAATAGCATCTACAAACTCTAGCTTTTCGTACTCCATTACAAACGAAATTGCATTACCATTAGCGCCACACCCAAAGCAGTGATAAAACTGTTTGTCTTGCGATACAGTAAATGAGGGAGATTTTTCGTTATGAAATGGGCAGCAAGCTTGATAATCCTTACCTGCTTTTTTTAGACCTACTTTTGAGTCTATCAGGTCGACAATATCGGTTCTGGCAAGTAAATCGTCTATAAAGTTACGTGGGATCTTTCCGGCCATTAGTAAAATACAGTCCTGAAATAATAAGAAGAAGAACGAATATGAAATTTACTTTTTTATACTTGCTTGATGCAAAATATAGTGTGCTTTAACTTACCAAAATGACAGCGAAATAAATAGGGAAGCTATAAAAAATTTCATTTCAAAGTAACCTAATCGGTGTACTTTTTATTAAAGTTAAAAACAAAGAAACCGAGCGCTAGGCTCGGTTTACTTCAATCATACTTTAATGTATGTGGGAGTATTAGGCAGTTAATCGTTGCTTAATTAAACCAGAAATCTTACCCATATCGGCTCGACCTTCAGCTTTGCTTTTGATTATACCCATTACTTTACCCATGTCTTGCATACCTGCTGCATTAGTATCAGCAATAGCCGCGTCAATGAGAGCAATTATTTCTTCTTCACTCAATTGTTGAGGTAAAAAAGTTTCAAGCGCTACTATTTCATTGGCTTCAATATCAGCTAAATCATCACGCCCAGCATCTTTGTACTGAGTGTAAGAGTCACGACGTTGTTTAACAAGCTTCACTATAACGGAGGTAATACCTGCGTCGTCTAGCGTTATTTGCTCGTCAATTTCACGTTGCTTGATTGCAGCAAGTACCATACGAATAGGGTTAAGACGTTGCTTGTCTTTAGCTCTCATCGCATCTTTTTGCGCATCTTTTAGCGTTATTAAAAGGCTCATTTATACAAGACCTAATATATTAGTATAATTTAACGCGACGAGCGTTATCACGAGAAAGTTTTTTCATGTGACGTTTAACTGCAGCAGCTTTTTTACGCTTACGCTCAGCTGTTGGTTTTTCATAGTGCTCGCGACGACGAACTTCTGAAAGGATTCCTGCTTTTTCACATGAACGCTTGAAGCGACGAAGTGCTACGTCAAACGGTTCGTTCTCTCTTACTTTAATTACTGGCATTAAAAATTCACCTACCTAAATTATGAGCGTTGCTCAAGTTGATCAAACATTGATCAAGTGGTTCAAAAATGGTGCGGTATTGTAATCCGAAGCAACACCACATGTAAAGGACAATATTAACAGAAACGCATTACGTTAAACAGTATTAATTTGCTTGTCGCTGGTACAGTTGGCAAAGTACTTGTCCCGCCTTTTTTTCTTTAATTAACAACCAGTTGTTTGATATTTCTAAGGCGGTTAGCTCTGCCTCTACTTCAACATAAATTAATGCGTCGTTGCTTAACCATTGGTTTTTTTCTAATAAATCGCAGGTTGTTTGCGCTAAATCTTTACGAAATGGTGGGTCAACGAATACAAGATTAAAGGCTTCGTTTGTGTTTTTTTGCTCTAAAAAGGAGAGCGAATTGGTATGTTTAACGTATGCGTTATCGAGCTTTAAAGTGCTAATATTTTGTTCTAATTGCTTAGCAGCTAATGAGTCGAGCTCGATAAATGTAGCGCTTTTAGCAAATCGAGATAGTGCTTCAAATCCCAATCCACCAGAACCTGCAAAACAATCAAGTACATTTGCGTCACTCGTATCTTGCATTAGCCAATTAAATACAGTTTCTTTAATTCGATCGGTAGTAGGTCTCAAGCCTTCTACGTTTTTAACCGGGAGTTTTCGGCCTCTAAATTGACCACTAATCACTCTAATAAAGCCATCGCTGGGCTTGTTAGTAGCTTTATTTTGCGTTGTTTTTTTTCTCATTTAGCTCACTAAAAAATGGTATATGGTATCTAGCTCAGATAATATTATGGGCGATTACGTGTAGCTTCATTTTTCAACCGCATTAAAAGTGTTACTATTGAACACTTACGTTTTGAATGGTTGTATTTATTAGCAACTATTGCTGGGCATTGCCAAGCTATTTCAAATTTTAGTTTATCAGATTTTTATAAGTGGTTATTAGCAAGTATGACAAAAAAAAGTAAATTCATGTCGTGGCTCGGTTTTGGCAAGTCAGATAAAAAAGAAGCAGAGCAAAAAGCAGCAGCTGATAAACAACAAGTATTAGCGCAAGAAGAGGCGCAGAAGCTAGAGCAAGAAAAACTAGCGCAGCAAGCTGAAGCTGATCGTTTAAAAGCTGAGGCTGAAACAGAGCGCTTAGAGCAAGAGCGTATCGCTGCTGAAAAAATTGAAGCAACACGTTTAGAGCAAGAAAAACTAGCGCAGGAGCAAGCTGAAGCTGAACGGTTAAAAGCAGAGGCTGAAACAGAGCGTTTAGAACAAGAACGCCAGCGTGCTGAAAACGCGGAAAAAATTGCCATTGAGCAGGCCAATGCTGAATTGCTTGCAAAACAGCAAGCAGATGCCGAGGCGCAAAGACAAGAACATGCGCAACGTTTAGCCGATCAAGAAAAAGAGATGCGCTTAGAGCAAGAACGATTAGCGGCAGAAAAAGTAGAGGCTGAGCGACTAGAGCAAATACGCCTTGAAAAACAAGATGAGGCGATCAAAGCCGAAAAGCTTGCAATAGAGCAAGCGAATGCTGAGTTATTAGCAAAAGAACAAGCGGACGCTGAAGCTCAAAGGCAAGAGCAAGCGAAGCGCTTAGCAGAACAAGAAGCGCAGATGCTTTTAGAGCAAGAACGCATTGCGGCTGAAAAAGCAGAAAATGAGCGCTTAGAGCAAGTACGTATTGCAGCTGAAAAAGCAGAAAATGAGCGCTTAGAGCAAGAACGCCTTGTAGCTGAAAAAGCAGAGAATGAACGATTAGAGCAAGAACGCCTTGCAGCTGAAAAAGCAGAGAATGAACGATTAGAGCAAGAACGCCTTGCAGCTGAAAAAGCAGAGAATGAACGCTTAGAGCAAGAACGTATTGCAGCTGAAGAAGCAGAAAACGAGCGTTTAGAACAAGAACGCCTTGCAGCTGAAAAAGCAGAGAATGAACGCTTAGAGCAAGAACGCCTTGCGGCTGAAAAAGCAGAAAATGAGCGTTTAGAGCAAGAACGTATTGTAGCTGAAAAAGCAGAAAATGAGCGTTTAGAACAAGAACGTATCACAGCAGAACTTGCAATTGAAGAAGCTAAAAAAGCCGAAAAGCCAAAAAAAGAAGGGTTTTTCTCTCGTCTTAAAAAAGGCTTGTTAAAGACTCGCGTTAATATAGGTTCTGGTTTTGCGTCTATTTTTAGTGGAAAAAAAATAGACGACGAATTATTTGAAGATCTTGAAACTCAATTACTCACCGCCGATTTAGGCGTTGATACCACCATGAAGTTGATTGATCGTTTAACTGATGCAGCGAACCGTAAACAGTTAAAAGATGGTGATGCGCTTTATGAGTTAATGAAACAAGAAATGGCTGCGATGCTTAAAACGGCAGAACAGCCTTTAGTCATAAGCGAAGATAAAAAGCCGTTTGTTATTTTAATGGTAGGCGTAAATGGTGTTGGTAAAACAACGACTATTGGTAAAATGGCTAAGCAATTTCAAAACGAAGGTAAGTCGGTTATGCTGGCTGCTGGTGATACGTTTAGAGCGGCAGCTGTTGAGCAGCTTCAGGTTTGGGGTGAACGTAACAGCATTCCCGTTATTGCACAGCATACAGGTGCAGATAGTGCATCAGTTGTGTTTGATGCATTCCAAGCGGCTAAAGCACGTAATATAGACGTGTTAATTGCTGATACAGCTGGACGCTTGCAAAATAAAGATAATTTAATGCAAGAGCTTGAAAAAATAGCTCGTGTAATGAAAAAGATTGATCCTGATGCGCCGCACGAAGTGATGTTAACTATCGATGCAGGCACAGGGCAAAATGCAATTAGCCAAGTAAACCTGTTTAATCAATGTGTTGGTTTAACTGGTATTACGCTTTCAAAACTTGATGGAACTGCAAAGGGTGGTGTTATTTTTGCGGTTGCAGATAAGTTTAATATTCCAATTCGTTACATTGGTGTTGGTGAAGGTATTGATGATTTACGCGCTTTTAAAAGCGATGATTTTATTGATGCGTTATTTAGCCAAGATGAGGACGACGTTTAATTTACCAAAAAAGGGAGCTAGCTCCCTTTTTAATTGCGAGGAATACTAATTTCATTAATGTGTTAATGGAGTTGGCATAATAAAAAGATGATAAATTTTCAGCAAGTAAGTAAGACCTATCCTGGAGGGCACCGCGCCCTCGAAAAAGTTAATTTTCATATTAAACCGGGTGAACTTGCCTTTTTAACTGGCCACAGTGGTGCGGGTAAAAGTACGTTGCTTAAGTTAATTAGCTTAATGGAACGTCCTTCAGCAGGTAGTGTATTTATCAACGGTGTTGATTTAAACAAAGTAAACTCGCGTCAAATTCCTTATGCTCGTCGTGATATAGGTATTATTTTTCAAAATCATAGGTTATTAGAGCGCTACACTATTTTTGATAACGTGGCATTACCTCTCATTATTGAGGGGACTCACCATAAGCAAATAGCTAAACGGGTCCATGGCGCGCTTGACAAGGTAGGCCTAATTGACAAAGTGAAATGTCATCCTTCAATGCTCTCTGGAGGCGAGCAACAACGTGTTGGTATTGCCAGAGCTATTGTAAACTCCCCACCAATTTTACTAGCTGATGAACCAACAGGTAATCTTGACCCAGAGCTTTCAATGGAAATACTAAAGTTGTTTGAAGACTTTAATAAACACGGTACCACTGTTCTTATCGCAACGCATGATTTGGGTTTGGTTGCACGTATGAAGTATCGTAGTTTAACCTTAAAAGATGGCCGTATGCTTCAAGACCCGCTTGCTGAGGGGGCACTATGAGTTTACTTTTTAAAGGTCGCCAAAATAGTAACGACAAGCAAAAAAAATCAATATTAGCTGGCAGTTATTTTTTTATTATTAATATTTTTCGCCAAGGTGTGCATAGCTTAGGTGAAATGTGGCGCACGCCGCTTGCATCTATGATGACTATCGCTGTACTTGGTTTGAGCCTAACGTTACCTGCAACACTTTACTTAGTCGTTAAAAACGTACAGCAAGTGAGTAGTGGCTTTGAAGAGGCGAGTGAAATATCGTTGTTCGTTAAAGAAAGTATGAACGAGCAAGAAACGCAAACATTAGTAAAGCGTTTAGCACTTTACCCAGAAGTGGAAAGTGTTGAGTTTATTTCAAAACAACAGGCATTAACTGAATTTAAAGACGTATCTGGCTTTGGGCAAGCTTTGGAGTATTTAGATAAAAATCCATTACCGGATGTGGTGCTCGTTACTCCAACAAAACGTCACAGACACACAAATGCCGCTAAAGTACTGCTAACTAAATTAGAAAGTGAACGTGAAGTTGATTTTGGTAAGCTCGATATAGCCTGGTTAGAGCGTTTAAATGCATTACTAGATTTACTTAAAGAAAGTGTAATAACCATCGCATTATTACTACTTACCTCAGTGACACTTATTATTGGTAACACCATTCGTTTGTCGATCATGGATAAAAAAGAAGAAATACAAGTAATGAAGCTAGTAGGCGCTACGAACACCTTTATACATGCCCCATTTTTGTGGACCGGTATTTGGTATGGTGTAATAGGTGGTTTGTTTGCCTTTATATGCGTAGGTTTGATGATGTGGTGGCTTTCAAGCGCAGTGAGCAGTGTGGCGGGGGTGTATCAAACCAGTTTTTCGTTAATAGGATTATCGCTTAATGAACTCGGCTTTTTAGTGTTACTAGCAACAAGCTTAGGATTTGTAGGATCGTACCTTTCTGTAAATCGATATATTAAAGAAATAGAACCCGATAAAGTATAAAAACCCCTGCAAACTATAAGTGAACCAACCCAGCTTGATATGCGTACCGTATCGGACTGGGTTGTACCTCCCGTTATTAAAACTGTCATATTTGTGTACTATCCTCCCATAAAGTAATGAGTTGTAAATAAGGTGATGCGGTTAGGTTAATTGGCTGCAATCCCTCAATTCATCACTTATTCAGTCGCTTGTAGTAGACTAAACACATACTAAAAACTGCTTGATTTATACTTTTAAAAAGTTTTAAATTGGGGTTAGCACTCTTAGAGAAAGAGTGCTAAGATAGTTTCAAATGTTTATCACCGAGGTGAAAAATGAGTAAAGATTTATACGCAATGGCACTTACAGTCGGACAACAAAGCGCAAGCATGGACGGTTACCTTCAAGCGGTAAGCACTATTCCTATGCTTAAAGTTGAACAAGAGCAAGAACTTGCTAAAAGACTTCAGGAAGAAGGCGATCTTAGTGCTGCCAAGCAACTCATTATGTCGCATTTACGCTTTGTAGCACATATTGCTAAAAGCTACTCGGGATACGGCTTACCACAAGCTGACCTTATTCAAGAAGGTAATATAGGCCTGATGAAAGCGGTTAAACGTTTTGACCCTACAGTGGGTGTACGTTTAGTGTCGTTTGCAGTGCATTGGATTAAAGCCGAAATTCACGAGTTTGTTCTTAAAAACTGGCGCATAGTTAAAGTTGCAACCACTAAAGCGCAACGTAAATTGTTTTTTAATCTTCGTAAAAACAAAAAGCGTTTAGGCTGGTTCAACCAAGCTGAGGTTAGCACTGTTGCTAGCGAGCTAGGTGTGAGTGAAAAAGAAGTACGTGAAATGGAATCGCGCATGAGCGGCCAAGACATGGGCTTTGACTTAACTGGTGACGATAACGACGATGCACCAACAAGTACATACTCTCCAGTACAGTATTTAACAGATGGCGCAGCTGACTTAGCTGACGACGTTGAACAAGAGCAGTGGAAAGAACAAGCGCATACTCGTTTATTTAGCGCACTTAAAACACTAGATGAGCGTTCACAAGATATTGTTAGCGCACGTTGGTTGTCTGATGATAAAGCGACCCTTCAGGAGCTTGCACAAAAGTACAGTGTATCTGCTGAGCGTGTTCGTCAGCTTGAAAAAACAGCGATGAAAAAATTACAAAGCGCTATGAGCTAATATTGCTCAAGCAGCAAAATTTAAAAAGCCCTGCATGAAAATGCGGGGCTTTTTGCTTTTGAGTAGGTTGGTTTGGGCGAAGCGAAACCCAACGATAAAATATCTAATTAAGTAATACCGATACTCTGCATTATTGAATGGTTATACCAGTCCGCAATAATACTTAATCATTTTGCGGGGCTAAACGTGTCGCTACCTGCGTTAAAAAATTCTCATTTAGAGCAACTAAATAGCGAATTTTTGCCTAGCTATCAACACGTTTTTCCGCCCTTAAAATAGACCACTTAATTAAGCGAATTGGTATTAGTTTATTATTCGGATATAGCATTATTTAAAGCTTATATTACCGAGCACTCACTCCTTTTCCCTCAGCATGCGCTAACTGAATGTATTTACGTTCAACTAATTGCGAAACCGGTACGAGTTCAAAACCTTGCTTAGTTAGCTCTGGTAAGGCATGGCGTAAAAATTCGATGGTTTCAGGGTAGGGATGAGCAATTGCAATGGCAAAGCTATGGGAAATGGCTAATTGTTTTAACTCTTCAAGCCTTAGCTGCAGTTGTTCTGGTGTAGTTATGTTGTCTAAAAACACTTGGCGACTAATATTAGCAACACCCAAAAAGTTAGCGGCATTTTGTGCCTGGCTCAAATCGGTTGTGCGACTATCTAAAAAATATAAATGACGCTTTTTAAGTACTTCCATTGTCCACTTCATAGCTTGGCTTTTTTGCGTAAGCGCTGAGCCCATGTGGTTATTAACGCCTTTAACTTGCGGTAAACTAGCGAGAGCGGTTCCAAGAGTTTGCTGAAGCTGCTCTTTATTCATATTTAAAGTAAGCGCACCAGGCCCTAGTTCTTTACCGTTAAGTGCTTGCATAGGTACATGAAGCAATAACTCTTTATTTGATTGACTGGCAAGTGTTGCAAAAATTTGCGAATAAGGGGTATGGGGCAAAATTGAATACGACAATTGCCCAGGTAAGGAAAGGAACTCTAAGTCCCGTTGATGATAGCCTATATCGTCTATCACTATTGCTATTTGTTTGGCGCTAATGGTTGCAGAGCTAAAACAAATAGCTAATGTTAGCCATTTTATTATTTTCACGTTTATAGTTTTTATTATCTTTTTAGCTTTGTTTAACAGCTTATACAAGCTACTGCATGCTGAGTAATTGTTTTGCTTTAACCAACTGTAAATCGGTTAGATTACCGGTAAGTAATTGCGCATTATTGTTAGTGTGTTCATTTTTTATTATAACGGCTTTATTACTTTGTGAAAGGTTTGTTTGATTAACCGCCACATCTGGGGTTATTCCTATTCCATCAATCGATTTACCTAACGGTGTGAAGTATTTCGCTGTGGTGAGCTTTAATGCGGTATTGCCATCACCGAGTGGAATGAGTGATTGTACAGAGCCTTTCCCAAAAGATTGGCTGCCAACAATGGTTGCTCGTTTATTATCTTTAAGTGCTGCTGCAAGTATTTCGGCTGCAGAGGCTGAATTTTCGTTTATAAGCACAACTATGGGCGCATTTTTTAGAATGTCTCCACGCTTTGCATAAAATGCTTGGTTGGCATCGTAAAAACGTCCTTTAGTCGTCACTATAGTGCCACTTTGTAAAAATAGGTCTGATACCGCCACTGCGCTTTGTAATGTCCCCCCTGGGTTATCACGTAAATCAATTACTAAGCCTTTAAGTGGGTAGCCAAAATGGCTTTGCAGGGCGGCAACTTGTAGTGCAACTTCATGTAATGTGTGGTTAGAAAAGTTATTGATAGCTATGTAGCCAGTTCCAAAATCTAAAAGTTCGCTTGTTACACTTTCGAGGTTTATTTGGCGACGTGTAACATGAAAAGTGAGTGGGTTTTTATTGTTATCGCGATTTACAATTATATCTATATTCGAAAATTTACTGTCTCTTATTAGTGTTGCTACTTCGTCGATAGTACGGTTTTGGGCTGCGTTGTTGTTTACACTTACAATAATATCGCCTGGTAAAATACCTGCCGCTTTTGCGGGCGAATTATTAACCACGTTAACAATAGTCATATTCTCGTCTATGTTCTTAACTTCTATACCAATACCTGTGTAACGACCATTTGTGTTATCAAATAATGAGGCTAATTCATACTCATTTAAGTACTTAGAATAGGAGTCAAGTTTTGAATATAAACGCTCAAACTGCTGGTTGTTATATTTAATATGGTGGCTATTTTGTAAGGTGAGATCTTCAACGTAATAGGTATGAATGTTAAAGAGTATTTCGTCTATTTGTTGTCTTTTAAGATCTTTAATTGAGCTTGCTAGTGCATTACTAGTAAAGGTAATTAGGGTTAGTAACACAAGTAAGTACAGACTTATATAAAAGCCTGCACTTTTTTTATTAACTGTATATATTGTGTGTTTTTTAGTTGTCATCAGCTGCTCCAGGGCGGTGCAGCGATTTATCTAATTAAATACGTTTGCACCATTTTACAGGATTTACTGCGCGTCCTTTGTGGCGTATTTCAAAGTATAGACCAGAACTTGCCTGTCCGCCGCTTTGGCCTACCAAAGCGAGGGTTTCGCCTTCACGTACCATATCCCCTACATCTCTTAGTAGCGTTTGAGCGTGGCCATATAGGCTCATAAAACCTTCACCATGGTCTACAACAATTACCCATCCATAACCTTTTAGCCAATCGGCAAATACAACTTGCCCGTTCTGCACGCTATTAATATTAGTGCCTTCTTTTGCACCAATTAATACGCCTTTCCAATCAATACCACCATGTTTACGTTGGCCGAATGTGTGCTCTAACTTGCCTTTGCTCGGCCAGTCTAATTTGCCCTTACTCTTATTTAGGCCAAGTAATTCTATTTTTTGTGTTTTTTCTTTTTCGAGCTCTTTAATCGTTGTTACTAAAGTCTGTTGGTTTTCTTTTAAATAATTTATCGAGCTTTTAGTGCTGTTGAGCTGAGCTTGTAAGTTTTTAAGATTAGCTTGGCGTTCACTTTGTGCATTAAGTAATGCAGTTTGGCGCCTTTTTTGTTCATCAAATAAAAGCTCTAGTTTTTCTTGTGTTTTAACGAGCTCTTCTTGGTTTTGTACTATTTGCTGTTGAAGAGCTTTTAGATCTTCGATTTGTTCAATACGGGCTTTATTTAAGTAATTGTAATAGCTAAGTGTGCGCTCAAACTTGGCTGTGTCTTCTTGATTCAACAGCATTTTAGAGTAGTCGTCGCCACCGGCCATATAGGCACTTTTGAGTTGCGCGGCTAAAATTTTCTGAAACTGAGTGTGCTTTTTATCAAGCTCATCGGCTTTACTTTGTAACTCTTTTTGCTGTGTTTTGGTCTCTTTTACGGATTGCTCTGCCATGTTAAGTGCTTTAGCATTTTTAGCTATATCGAGTTCATGGCTCTTTAGATTTTTTTGTAGCGACGCTATTTTTTTTCTTTGGGCGTTATATTCAGCTTGGCTATGCTCAAGTGCATTTTGAACCTCTGATAAGTCTTTTTTAGTACGATCTTCATTAGCAACTGCAGATGCAGCCACTAATGAAGTTAGTATCAAACCGCACTTAATTAACCGGTTAATACGTTTGTTCATGTGTTATTTCAACATCATGATAGGCGTACCAGTCATTTCTTTTGGTTGCTCCATACCCATTAAGTGAAGCATTGTTGGGGCTACATCACTCAAGGCTTTACCTTGCATTGGCTCTGCATCGCGACCAACATAAATAAAATGCACCGGTTCGCTAGTGTGGGCAGTATGTGCTTGGCCTGTTTTGAGATCAGCCATTTGCTCAGCATTACCATGATCGGCTGTAATTAGTGCTTCACCACCAAACTCTTCAAGTGCATCAACAACACGTCCGATACAGCTATCTACAGCTTCACAAGCTTTAACCGCGGCTTCAAATACACCTGAGTGACCAACCATATCGCCATTAGGGTAGTTACAAATAATAGCATCGTATTTACCGCTTTTAATTGCTTCTACTAGTTTGTCGGTTAGCATTTCTGAGTTCATTTCAGGTTGTAGGTCGTAGGTTGCTACTTGCGGCGAAGGAATTAGCTCGCGTGTTTCACCTTTAAATTCGCTTTCACGTCCGCCACTAAAGAAAAATGTAACGTGTGCGTATTTTTCGGTTTCTGAAATACGAAGCTGTGTTTTATTATTTTTTTCAAACCATTCACCAAGTACGTTTATTAGTGGTGTAGGTCCAAATGCAACAGGTGCGTCTATATCGGCTGCATACTCTGTCATCATTACAAATGCGCTAAGCTCTGGCGTTCTTTTTTTAGTAAAACCATCAAATTCAGGCTCAACAAAAGCGCGGGTAATTTCGCGGGCTCTATCTGCTCTAAAGTTAGCAAAAATAACGGTGTCGCCATCGTTTATTGAAGCCGGAGTGGCACCTGTTGGCGTAATAGTCGTAGCTGCTACAAACTCGTCGTTTTCGTCGCGCTCGTACGCTGCATTAAGTGCTTCAACACCATTATCAAAATTAAAGTCGCCTTCGGCGAGCGTCATTACGTTGTAAGCTTTTTCTACACGGTTCCAACGGTTGTCTCTGTCCATTGCGTAGTAACGGCCAATAAGTGATGCTAAACGTCCGCACTTAAGTTTACTAAATAACGCTTCAATTCGTTCTATTGATGCTTTTGCGCTACGTGGAGGTGTGTCACGGCCATCTAAAAATGCATGGAAATAGACTTCTTTAGCACCACGTTTTGCCGCCAGCTCAATACTTGCAACTATATGATCTTCATGGCTATGCACACCACCTGGGCTTAAAAGACCCATTATGTGAACCGCTTTACCAGCACTTACTGCTTTGTCTATGTTTTCAACTAAGGCTGGGGTTGAATCAAACTCGCCATCGTTAATTGCCTTGGTGATACGGGTAAAATCTTGATACACAATGCGCCCAGCACCTAAGTTTACATGGCCAACTTCTGAGTTACCCATTTGACCATCAGGAAGACCAACATCTAAACCCGAAGCAGATATTAATGTGTGTGGGCGGGTGGCCCATAAGTTGTCTAATACAGGTGTGTTAGCTGCAAGAATAGCATTACTTTGCGTATCTTCGCGGTGTCCCCAACCGTCTAAAATCATTAATACCAGTGGTTTTTTATGCTCTGTCATAATAGCTCCTGAAAATTAGTATCTGTTGATGGATACTGTGCACCTAAAAAGGTTTATTAGCGTGGTTTTAGCATACCGTGTTTTTAAGCTAGGATCAGCATTGAAAACAAGATATTAAATATTTTTACTTATACCTTATTGACTAACATGAACTCTGCTTGAGATAGATTTATTATCCAGAGTTCTGTTAACTATATATGGGGGGCTTTATCGTTTTTTAAACGTCTCTAAGTGCTCCTAAACTCGCATTTTAGGTTGGTTTGGGTATACTTGCGTGGCTAAAGTACAAAACATTTAAAACATCACGTTTTAAAACATAATTTCATAGTGGAAGTAGAATGGATCAATATATTGAATTTGTTACAAATCATCCCATTTTAAGCCTTGCTTGGGTTGGTATTGTTTTCCTTATTGTTAGTGGCTGGATAAAAAGTAAGCTTTCAGCTGTTCGTCAAATAAATCCCCAGCAGCTTACGTTACTTATTAACCGTGATGACGGTCAAGTAATCGATATACGTGCGCAAAAAGAGTTTAATGCAGGGCGTATTTCTGGTGCTGAGCACTTAAGCCCAGAGAATGCGAAAAAATCTGACTTTTCAAGCCTTGAAAAGTACAAGACTAAACCCATTATAGTTGTATGTACTACAGGTATGACTGCCCAAGGTACTGCAGCCGCTATGAGTAAAGCTGGTTTTGAACGAGTTTACTTATTAGCAGGTGGCATGGGTGCGTGGCAATCTGCCAGCTTACCAACTACAACAGGTCGCTAATCAGTTTAGCTAGGCCGATAGAGGATTTATTATGAGTAATGTTGTTTTATACACCAAGGCGTATTGTCCATTTTGTCAGCGTGCTCTTTCGCTTTTAAACAGCAAAGGCGTTGAATACACAAATTATGATATTGGTGTGCAGCCTGAGCTACGCGATGAAATGATTGCCAAAGCAGGTGGTGCAAGCACAGTACCGCAAATTTTTATTAATGATGAACATATCGGTGGCTGCGACGACATGATGGCTATTGAAGCGCAAGGTAAACTTGATGCTAAGCTAAACGCTTAATTTAATTATAATAACGAACAAGTTAGGAATAACAATGAACGAAGAAAATCAAAACGTAGCAGCTGCAGAAGCTGGCGCACAATTTACTATCCAACGCATTTACACTAAAGATGTATCGTTTGAAACGCCAAACTCTCCGGCCATCTTTCAAAAAGAATGGACGCCAGAAGTTAAGCTAGACCTAGATACACGCTCAAACAAGTTGGACGAAGGTGTATTTGAAGTTGTTTTAGCGCTAACTGTAACTGCATCTATTGGTGAAGAAACTGCGTTCTTATGTGAAATTCAACAAGCAGGTATTTTTACTATTGCTGAAGTTGAAGAAGTGCAACTTGCGCACATGCTAGGTGCATTTTGTCCTAACGTATTATTCCCATATGCACGTGAAGCTGTTTCAAACCTTGTTAACCGTGGGACTTTCCCACAGCTTAACCTTGCGCCAGTTAATTTTGATGCGTTATTTGCACAATACATGCAACAACGTACTGCGCAAGCTGACCAGGCTTCAGCAGACGCATAACTTATGAGTACAGCAACTACAGCTGTTACTGTATTAGGGGCGGGGTCTTACGGCACCGCCCTTGCTATTTGTTTAGCCCGAAATGGTCACCAGGTGACACTTTGGGGAAGAAATAGCGACGACGTTGCCACGCTTGCAGCTGAGCGGAAAAATCAACGTTACTTACCTGATGCTCCTTTCCCAGATACTCTTACTCTTGAAGCTAACTTACAACATGCCGTTGCTAGCAGTGCTATTGTACTTGTTGTTGTGCCAAGCCATGCTTTTGGCGACACGCTTGCGCAGATAAAACCTGCACTGCAAGAGGGTGCTAAAGTAGCGTGGGCAACTAAAGGGCTTGAGCCTAATACTGGACGTTTGTTACAAGAAGTTGCTTTGCAAGAATTGGGTGATGACATTCCACTTGCGGTACTTTCGGGTCCTACGTTTGCAAAAGAAATGGCGATGGGGTCACCTACAGCTATTTCAGTGTCTTCAACGTCACCTGAATTTGCTCAGCAGCTGGCTGATTTACTTCATTGTGGTCGCTCATTCCGTGTGTATAACAATGATGACTTTATTGGTATACAGCTCGGTGGTGCGGTTAAAAATGTAATTGCAATTGGTGCCGGTATTTCGGACGGTGTAGGTTTTGGTGCTAATGCGCGTACCGCGCTCATTACCCGAGGCCTTGCAGAGCTCACTCGTTTAGGTTGTGCTCTGGGTGCTAAGCCAGAAACCTTTATGGGAATGGCAGGCCTTGGTGATTTAATACTAACCTGTACAGATAACCAATCACGTAATCGTCGATTTGGTTTGGCGTTAGGTAAAGGCGAGAGTGTTGATGCTGCTATTGAGTCTATTGGCCAAGTAGTTGAAGGCTTTAGAAACACTAAAGAAGTGTATTTACTAGCGCAGCGTGCGGGCGTAGAAATGCCAATCACAGAGCAAATTTATAAAGTACTTTATGAAAATAAAGACATGAAAGAAGCCGCTATGGCTCTTTTAGGACGAGAACAACGCGCTGAATAAGCGCTTGAGCTAGGCCTTAACTAAAAAACCGACATTATGTCGGTTTTTTATTGCCTAACGGATTATATTTACTGGGCGTTAGGGAAGCTCAACTGACGCCACGACTCGTAGACAAACACCGCGACTGCATTTGACAGGTTCATACTACGACTATTTGCTTGCATAGGAATACGTACACGCTGATCTTTTGGTAATGCTTGAATCATTTCATCAGGCAGGCCGCGTGTTTCAGGACCAAATACCAAACAGTCGCCAGCTTCGTAACTTGCTTCATGGTGAAATTGACTGCCTTTAGTTGTACAGGCATACACTTTTTTAGGTTTGCATTTTTCAAGGTAGTCCTCAAATGAGGCATGGCGTTGAACATGGCTAAATTCATGGTAATCAAGGCCCGCACGTTTCACGCGTTTATCGTCCCATTCAAAACCTAATGGCTCAATTAAATGTAATGCATAGCCAGTATTGGCACATAGGCGAATAATATTACCTGTGTTAGGCGGTATTTCAGGTTGGTATAAAACAATATCCAGCATAATGAGCCTTATAAAATAATCTGTAGTTTGACGAAGGGCAGTATACACGAAACCTTTTAAAAAAATGATATACTCAACACATTCAATACAGTGATTAATGGATACACGCGTGCATAACCGTAGCTACGAATTTTGGGTTAAAACTTCCAGCATTGTTACCATGGTCATGGTTAGCTTAATGATCGGCGCAAAAACATGGGCCTGGCTGGCTTCTGGCTCGGCTTCAATGCTTGGCTCGTTAACTGATTCGTTAATGGATATTACTGCCACCGCTATGAGCTTTTTAGTATTGGGTTACGCACTGCGCCCAGCAGATGATGACCATAGGTTTGGGCACGGAAAAGCTGAAGCACTTGCAGGACTTGGCCAAGCCGCATTTATTGCAGGCTCAGGTTGCCTACTAGCTTTTCATGGTATTGAGCGATTATTTAACCCTATACAGTTAAGCCATTCTTTATTAGGTGTGTGGGTAAGTATTTTTGCTATTGCGTGTACGCTCGTCATTGTATTTGTACAAAACAAAGTGGTTAAGTATACCGATTCAATTGCTATAAAAGCCGACTCAGTACATTACAAAGGCGATTTAATATTAAACGCTGCGGTGCTGTTAGCTATTTTGTTAGCTTATTATGGCGTGTTGTATGCAGATCCTATTTTTGCAATAGGTGTAGCGGGTTACTTACTTTATAACAGTTGGGATATTGCTCGCGATAGTGCCGATCATTTAATGGATAAAGAACTCCCTGATGATGAAAAACAAAGCATATTTGACATAGCCAGAGCCCATGCTGATGTGCATGGCGTGCATGATATTCGTACTCGCCAAGGCGGAAAAGTTAAGTTTATTCAAATGCACTTAGAACTTGATGATCATTTAAGTTTGATTCGCGCGCACAATGTGGCTGATGAAGTAGAGGCAATGCTCAAAGAACGTTTTGAGTCTGAGGTAGATATACTGATCCACCTCGACCCTTTGTCAGTACTTGTTAAGCCGTCACCGACTCACAAAATTGATAAAAGTTAGTTAATAGCGGCTTTCGAATTTCGTCACGTTCAAAAAGTAGCTCGTGTTTAGCGCCTTCAAAACTCTCAATCGTTGCATGAGCATGCCTTTTTGCAAGACTGTACTGTGCTTCGTTGTTTACCACTGTATCGCTAGCTGCACTTGCTATAAACAAAGGGATTGGTACGTTTAGGTTATCAACAGACTTTAAAAACGATATTGTAGCTGCTAACCAGCCAAACGTAACGCCACCTAATTGTATGTTAGGTTCTAATTTATAGGTTTGCCTAAAGTAGGTGTAACGCTTCTCGCTGCTAGTAAGTACGTTTTCGGTAAATGGGATCGGGTTGTAGTTGCCTTGTCCAAATGCATAGCAAGAGTGTAAACCAAGTAAAGTGGCTAATTTAACAATAAACTTCGTTGGTATTTTTGGTACGTCTTTTGTAAAAATATCAAACATAGGAGCAGACAAAAACACGCCTTTATAGCTATTTTCAAAATTTGCTAAATAATCAATAGCAATGGCGCCACCCATTGAATGAGCCAGCATGACTTTTTTACCTTGCCAATGCTTTGAAACTATTTGCTGATCAAAGTTATTTAGGTCACTGCTGTAGTTATTATAATGTTTTACAAAGCCTTTATGTTTATTTTTAAGGTGCCTGTAAGAGCGACCCTGACCTTGATGATCCATAATAAACACAGCAAAATTATTACAATACAGCTCCCATAGCAGTTCCTTATATTTTTCTAGGCCTTCAATACGCCCTGTACTTACTACTATTGCGATTGTCGCGTTTTTAGGGATTGCGTATGCGTAAAATAGCTTTCCTGATGGCGTATCTAAGTAGCTTTTAATTAAATTTTCAGTATAAAAAACATTAATGGCCTCTTGATTGCTCTCAAGCTGGGCTTCTGAACTATAAAACATGCTTTACTCTTTTATTAATGGCAAGGTTATATTAGCACACAAGCCACCTAGTTCTTTATTTGATAATACTAAACTGCCGCCATGCGCAGTAATAGCATTTTTAGCAATCGCCAGCCCTAAACCCGTGCCGCCACTTACGCGATCCCGCGCATCTGATTGCCTAAAAAAGGGCTCACAAAGCTTGCTCAGTTGGTCATCGGGCACACCAGAGCCATCATCACATATTTCTATATAAATGGCATCTGTGTGCTTTAGAGTAATGCTAATTGTATTGTTTGCATATTTAATAGCGTTACGAAGTAGGTTTTCAAGCGCACTGGCAATAAGTGTTTCGTCGCAATTAATATTTACGTCTACAGTGCCCACTATATTGAGCTGCTTATTATTTTGTTTTGCTTCAAACTGCGCATCGTTAATAACGTGATCTACAATTATTTGTAATGATTGTTTTTGCAGTGAAAGCGCTTGGCTTTTTGCTTCTAAGCGAGAAACTTGCAGCACGTCGGCAATCATCTTATCAAGTTGGTTTGCTTCTTTTTCTATGCGTAATAAATACGATTGGCTAGCGTCGTTAGCTTGCATTTGTGCAAGACCGGTAGCCATTTTTAAACGCGTAAGGGGCGAGCGTAACTCATGTGATATGTCGGCTAATAAGCGTTTTTGTGAACTAATTAAAAGCTCTAACTGATTGGCCATACTGTTAAAGTCTCGCCCAAGTATTCCCAGTTCATCTTTTCGGTTTACAGAAATGTCGGCTCTTGCGCTTAGGTTGCCCGCTGATAGTTTAATAGCTGCTTTTTTAAGACTATTTATAGGGGCTATTAAGTTACGGCTAAATACAAAGCTTAAAATAAGAGAGGCAACAATTGCGATGACTATTTTCATCCAATTAGGCATAAGCTTAAAGCGCATTAATAGCGGCGGTTGATGGTTAATATCTATTTCATAAAGATAAAAACTCCCTTCAGGCACGTTTATATTAACAGGGCCGAAGGCTTGATATTTTTCAGTAAAAATAATTTGTGGTGACATATTTTGAGTAAAGTTTAATAAACTTAAGTCGATGCTCTCTGGCACCTCTTTACTGCTAAGAGAGTCCTCGCTTTGAGCTGCGCTTAAGTATAAAAGCTTACGCTTTGATAGGCGAGGGTGTACTAATACATCGCTTAGGCTGCGCTTATGTTTAATAGCAGTGCGCTCAATACTTTTGGCGGTATATATTAAGTTTTTTTTCATAGGGCCATAAAGCGGCTCGTTAGTTACCGCGTTAATAGCGGTAATGTTACTTAAAAATATAAGCGCTGCAACGGTGCCGATTATAGTTAACCAAAACCAAATAAATATTTTAAAAAACAGGTAGTGCCCAGGGTGTTTTAACCAAGCAAAGTAAGTGCTTTTATTCGCCTTGGATAAAGACATAACCCGTACCTCTCATTGTTTTAATTCGCTCACCTGGAATATGCTCTGCTATTTTTTTGCGGATATTACTTACATGCATATCGATAGAGCGATCAAAAGAAGCTAAGCGCCTACCTAGTACTTCTTCACTAATTTGCTCTTTACTAACCACTTCACCTGCATTTTTACACAATAGCGTGAGTATTTCGTACTCTGTACCAGTAAGCGTTAGTGTAGAGCCGTCTATTGAAGCTTCTCGAGCTGCAAGGTTAACAGTAATGCCATTAACGAGTAACTTACTCGTTGTAGCTACATTTAAGCTATTAATGTGCTCTATACGGCGAGTTATCGCTTTTACGCGGGCAAGTAATTCACGATGATTAAAAGGCTTTGGAATGTAATCGTCAGCGCCTAGCTCTAGACCAAAAATACGGTCAAAGTCTTCACCTTTTGCTGTAAGCATTATTACCGGTGTGAGTTTTGTTTGCCTAAGTTGTTTAAGTACTTCAAAACCATCAAGCGTTGGTAACATTACATCTAGCAATATCAGGGCGTAGTCATTTGCTTGTGCTAGTTTAAGGCCTTGTTCACCGTCGTATACGCTTTGTATTTCAAAACCTTGGGCAGTTAAATATTCACTTAATAGCTCACAAAGGCCAGTGTCGTCATCAATCATTAATAGTTTCATTTACAAACCCTTAGAGTTGTTTATAGCGTTATTTTACCCGCTAAATAGTGCAAAGGTGAATCTTTACACAACCTTTACACTGCTTTGCGTTACTTTGCGTTGAGTTAGGTATAGTTAACTCACTGGCGTATACCCAGTCAGCCTCAAGATACAGAGTTCAGCGTTTCACAGCAGCTGGCTATCAAGGCGTGACTTTGCAAGAATGGCATTCCCTTTTAAAAAGTCACAACACCGAGAGCTAGTTGCTGTGAAACGCCCAAAGGGTTGGTTTTAAAACGATTTATTCTGCGTTATAGATTTTAACAAGGGAGCAACCATTGGTTACAATCAATGCCTTGCCTAAATAGTTTTTAATTCCAACTGAAACTCGTTTCTTGCGGTTGATTGGGTATGTTAGCCACAACCAACCCAATATTAAGGTAATGATTATGACTAAATTAAACACACTTTCAAAATTAGTACTTATCTGTGGCTTAGCAACAGCAACGCTTGGTGCTGGTAGCGTGTTAGCTAAAGGCGACGGACATAAGCAAGGCCATTCTCAAGCTCGTTTTTTACTTTCTGAGCGAGGCGTTGAAAAATTAAACCTAACAGATGAGCAGCAAACTAAGCTAAAGGCTATTTTTGAAGCGAAAAAAACACAAATGAAAGCACTGCGTGGCGACGATAAAGAAGCCCGTAAAGCGATGCGTGAAGCGCACAAAGCAAAAATGGATGCATTACTTTCTGCTGCAACATTTGACGAAAATGCAGCAAAAGAGCTATTAAATGAACGTCATGCAAAAGGTGAGCAATTTGGTTTAATTAAACTAAAAACACAACACCAAGTAATGCAAGTGCTTAACGCTGAGCAAAAAGAGAAGTTTGCTAAAATGCAAAAGCGTATGAATAAAAAGCACCGTAAACAAAAAAGCTAATTTTACTTTTTTGTAAATACTAAAAAACCAGCGTAATGCTGGTTTTTGTATTAGGGCATTATGAAGATAAATTACTTAAAAAAGTCATCTTCATTTTTAGCCATCATTGCTTCAATATCTTCAATCATGTCTTGGCTAAACTCTTGTGCCGAGGTAATTGGTGCAGAAATTTTATTATTTTCGAACGACCATTCACCTAAATCAATTAGTTGGCAGCGCTTTGAGCAAAAAGGGCGAAATGGGCTTTGCTCTGACCATTCAACTTTAGTTTTACAGGTTGGGCAGTTTACAACAGTAGGCATAAATTACTCTCTACAAATTTTTGGTGCATATTACATTACTTAAATATGAGTCTCTAGCTCTAAGCTTAAAGCTAGAGACTCATATATTTTACTGTGGGCCTTTAAAAATTGGTTACGCGGTTTATTTCACCAAGGGATGTAAGGCCATCGGCTGCTTTGCGTAAACCCGATAAACGTAAATTATTAAAACCGGCTTTAAGTGATACCTCTGCTATTTCAAGCGAATTACCACCGCGCATAATAATTTGGGCAATTTCAGGAGTAATTTGCATTACTTCGTAAATACCCACACGCCCTTTGTAACCATCAGTACAGCTATCACACCCTTTAGGCATATATAACGTCATTTCTTCAATTTGCTCGGCACTAAATCCTTGGCGAGCAAGTTCTTCACTCGGAAGTTGTTCTGGCGTTTTACATTTAGGGCACAAGCGACGCGCTAAACGCTGGGCTATTATTAAGCTAATCGAACTTGCTACGTTATAAGCGGGTACACCCATATTTAATAAACGAGTGATTGTTTCCGGCGCTGAGTTTGTATGCAATGTTGATAAAACCAAGTGACCTGTTTGCGCCGCTTTTATTGATATTTCTGCGGTCTCTAAGTCACGTATTTCACCTACCATAACTACATCAGGATCTTGACGTAAAAATGCGCGCAGTGCGTTGGCAAAAGTCATGTCGGCTTTAATATTTATTTGTACTTGGTTTACACCTTCAAGGTTAATCTCAACCGGATCTTCCGCAGTACTAATATTACGCTCAGGTTGGTTTAATATATTTAAGCCTGTGTATAGCGATACTGTTTTACCAGAACCCGTTGGCCCTGTTACTAGTATCATCCCTTGAGGTTGGGCAAGCGCATCCATGTAGAGCTTTTTCTGCTCAGGCTCATAGCCTAATACATCAATGCCTAACATAGCGCTTGATGAATCAAGGATACGCATTACTATTTTTTCGCCCCACAAGGTAGGCATGGTACTTACACGAAAGTCGATACTTTTGCGTTCAGTAATTTTTAGCTTTATACGACCATCTTGTGGTTTGCGTTTTTCGGCAATATCGAGTCTCGACATAACCTTAATACGCGCAGAAAGCTTGGTTGCTAATGTATTAGGTGGGCTTGCCACTTCATGCAAAATGCCATCAATACGAAAGCGAATACGGTACTTGTGCTCATACGGTTCAAAGTGTAAATCAGAGGCGCCTTTTTTAATGGCATCCATTAAAATTTTGTTGATATATACGATGATAGGCGCATCATCTTTGTCGTCATCTTGTGGTGCTGTATCTCTTTGGCTTTCTGAATCTAAATCAGCAAATTCTTGAAACTCGTCATCAGTTAGATTTAAGCTGCCAGTGGCATCTAGCAACTGCTCAATTTTGGTATCGAGTTGAATATAATCAACAACAACAATTTCGCATGAAAGACCGGTACTAAACTCAAAGTTTTCGAATGCGCCGTAATCTGTTGGGTCTGATGCTGCTATATAAACTTTTCGATCTTTTTGAACAAGCGGTAAAATGTGATGTTTACGTATGAGTTTTTCTTTTACGAGGTCGGCCGGGATTCTTGTAGGATCAAAGTCTTTTAAATCAAAATAAGGTACGCGAAACAAATCAATACATTGTTCAGCTAAATCTTTACTATCGATTTTTCCACATTTAGAAATAAGCTCAGCTGTTGAGGCAAATTCATTTTGTTTGTTTTTAACCGTGTCGGCATCAATGCGGCCAAGGGTTATAAATTTTCTCAATAACGGTGAGTTAATATTCATTGCGCACCTGTTTTATTCCTTCAATAGTAAGCAATTTATCAGAAAAAAGAAGGTGATTACATCACCTTTCATTCTTTGTTGTGATTTTACTAACTAAAATACGAGTTTGTGTGAGTTAGGACTGTGTTAATGTGAGTTAGTTTTGTTGCGTAATGCATATTGTAGGTACTTTTTATGAAGATCAACAAGTTCTATATGCACTAGGTTTAAACTACGGTCGTTATTTAAAATATCATCCGCTTTTTGCTGCTTATCGGCACGTGACATTTGCGAGGCAATAATACTTTTAACTTGCTCACTACTTGTGTTGTCACGTTTTGCTGTACGCGCTATTTGTACAGAGGTTGGTACGTCAATAAGTAAGGTATGGTCGCAATATTTATCAAGGTTGTTTTCAAACAATAAAGGCGCTACTAAAACAACATAAGGGCTAGTTGCATTATTTAAATCGTTTAGTATTTTTATCCGTATAAGAGGGTGTAGCAACGCATTAAGCCATTCTTTGTCACTGTTGTTAGTAAATATTTTTGCGCGCAGCGCTGATCTATTTAATGTGCCATCTGGCAATAAAATATCTTTGCCAAAGCGGGCTGTAATCGCTTTTAGCCCTTTGCTATTAGGGAGTACGACTTCGCGCGCAATTATATCGGCATCAACTATTGTAATACCAAGCCCTTCAAACATGTCACTTATGGCCGTTTTACCACAGCCAATACCACCAGTTAAACCTAGTACCCAGCTGTTTACTTTAGTAATTTGCTCACTCATTTTAATAACCAATTAAATTAAAATAAGTGCCTTGAATTTGGTTGCCCCAAAGCATTGTGATCCAGCCTGCTATCGCTAAATAAGGGCCAAAAGGGATAGGGGTCGCTTTGTCTTTACCTTGTATGCTCAACAGCGCAATACCTATAATGGCACCCACTACGCTCGAAAGCAGAATAATAGTAAGTAATGACTGCCAGCCAAGTAAAGCACCAAATACAGCGAGTAGTTTAAAGTCGCCATAACCCATGCCTTCTTTACCGGTTAATAACTTAAATAGCCAAAACACACTCCATAGACTTAAATAACCACAAGCTGCGCCAATAATGGCATCGGTAGGTGTAATTGTGTAACCCATTACCGAGGTAATAAGTGCAAGCCAAACAAGCGGAAGTGTAAGTTGATCTGGCAGTAACATGTGGTCAATATCAATAAAGGTCAGTGCTACTAAAGTCCACGTTACAAAAATATATAAAAGGGCTTGCTCGGTCGTACCAAAGCTGTAGGCAACAATTAAACTTAATAGGGCAGTAATTAGCTCTACAGCAGGGTATCGGGCCGAAATAGGATTACTGCAACTTGCACATTTACCTTTAAGTATTAACCAACTAATAATAGGAATATTCTGCCAAGGCTTAATGGCAGTTTTGCATTTAGGGCAGGTAGAATTGGGTTTTACTAAGTTAAAAGGCTTATTGATATTGGCTTGTTTAGATTTATTAGCTGTAAGTTCATCTTCCAACAGTAGTCTGCATTCGCTTTGCCACTCACGTTGCATCATCAGCGGTAAGCGGTAAATAACCACATTTAAAAAACTACCAATACACAAACTGACTAAGCCAACGGTGGTTAAATAAAACCACAATTGGCTTTGCATTACTTCAATAATACTTTGCATCATATTACCTGAAAATTCTTTTAAAAATTAAGTGAAGTATTCATCACAAAGAGAAGTGAAAGAGAGTAAATGAGAAGACATTAATAGCTATGCCTTACCAAAAAGTAAGCCTCTCTTTTATTTCTTGTAAATTGTTATTTTTGATAATTAAACAACAGCACCAAGTTGGAAAATAGGTAAATACATCGCAACAATTAAACCACCAACAAGTACGCCAAGTACAGCCATGATAAGTGGCTCAAGCAGGCTTGAAAGGCCATCTACTGCATCATCAACTTCTTGCTCATAAATAGTCGCTACTTTAGCAAGCATGCCGTCTAGTGAGCCAGATTCCTCACCAATCGCGACCATTTGTATAACCATATCAGGGAATATTTTAGAGTTACGCATAGCCCAGTTCATCTGATTACCTGAGCTAACCTCTGCTTTGATATCTAAAATGGCATAACGATAAACAGCATTACCTGAAGCGCCTGCGGCAGAGTCAAGCGCATCAACAAGTGGCACACCAGCAGCAAACGTGGTCGAAAGGGTTCGTGCATAACGAGCAACTGCGGCTTTATTTAAGATCATACCCACAATAGGCATTTTTAATATTAACCGATCAGTTGCATCTCTGAGCTTTAAGCTTCTTAATTTAGCTTCTTTAAAGGTATAGCCAAAAGCGACAATCGCTATTAGTATCATCCACCAATATGCTTGCATAAATTCAGATATACCAATTACAAATAAAGTAAATGCAGGTAGTTCAGCACCAAAACCATTAAAGATATCCTGGAATTGTGGTACGACAAAAATAAGTAATATAGAAGTCACAATAAGTGCTACCACTAGAACAGCTACAGGGTAAAACATTGCTTTTTTGATTTTTGATTTTAATGCTTCAGACTTTTCCTTATAAATTGCGACACGGTCAAAAATTCTATCGAGTGCGCCAGATTGTTCGCCTGATGCAACTAAGTCGCAATATAAATCATCAAAATAGCGGGGGTGTTTTCTAAGAGCTGTAGATAATGGTTGGCCCGCTTTTACTTCATCAGCAATAGTCTCCATTAATTTGGATACACTTTTATTGGAAGACCCAGAGCCTATCATTTCAATTGCCTGTATAAGAGGTACACCTGCCATTAGCATGGTTGCTATTTGCCGAGTAACTAAAGCAATATCTTTAGGGGTGACTTTTTGTACGCTTTGAATACCGAAAAGAGGCTTTGCCTTACGCTTTACTTTAGAAGGTGTTATGCCTTGTTTACGAAGCTGAGCCTTAACAAGTGCTATGCTATTTCCTGTCAACTCTCCTTCCAGCTTCTTACCACGAGCACTTACACCGACCCATTGAAAAGTATCCAAGCCCTTGCTTTCTTGCTTTTTTGCCACAATATAAAGCCTCAAAAATAGTTTGATTTTTCTTTTGACTACAGGTTTTTTGTTACTTTAGGATTTCAAGACAGTTACTGGTATTAGTAGGTTAAGAAGTAGCCTTAGATTTCGAGTGTATCAGAAAGAGGGGTAGAACCCCTCTTTCTATTAATACTATTAAGGAGTTGTTGTTCCTGTACAGCCTTTAGGTGCGATACTTTCGTCACCAGTTGCAAGGTTATTTGTACAAGTCCACTTGAATGCATTATTTGTAAGATCAGGGGTAAATGTAAACTTTTTCCCTTGTAGTTTTGATGAGACATCTGTGGTATTCATGGTTACCACAATAACACCAGTAGCAGCCGTAACTGCTGAACTTGCATAAGTTCCTGTTACTGATAATTCTGTATGTTTTGGAGCCGTAGTTGCTGCTGGGTAACTTCCATTAGATTGGTAAAACTCTGCTATTGCAGTTTTTGAACCTGCTGCTAAAGATACTGCTTCAGCTGCTTGTGCTCTAGCTGTGTAATTTTGATATTGTGGTAACGCTACTGCAGCAAGAATACCGATGATTGCTACTACAATCATTAATTCAATTAGGGTGAAACCCTGTTGTTTTTGAGTCATTGTTTTCATGTTTCCTCTCCTAAAGGATAGATTTTTGTAACTTAAATCACTTAAGCGGCAAATGCCTCACTTAATTTAACTGATTTACTTTACAGTTTTACTTAAAATTAATTTTATTACACTTTAGCTTTAGAGTATGAAACACAAAAGCCGAATGTGGATTCATTATGTTTAGTACTAATTATAAAAGTTTACTAAGTGCACTACATGTTGTAGCAGCAAATAGTATAGGCATAAAGTAAGTAGTTTAGTTGCTTTAGTTTTTAATTATGTCTTTAAAAACTAAAGGCACTAGTTATTTATGACTACCTTTTTTAATAAAATAGTACAACAGAATTAGTCTACCATTTTATTTTAGTGTTTAGCACGTATCTTCTTATAAAAAAGCGATTTTATTTAACAATTTGTTACAAAGTAAGCCTTTTGGGTTATTTAATGCTTTTTTACTTAACTTGTCAATTAATTAGCGGTATTAATTACCCATTATTGCTTTAAAATCACTCAAAACGCATCGATAAATCGATTGATTGTAAGTTTTTTGTTAATGCTCCGCTTGATATAAAATCGACACCTGCTTGTGAATAAGTTTTGAGCGTTTCTAGGGTCATATTGCCTGAAACCTCTAGTTTTGCGCGCTTATTGGTTAAAATTACAGCTTGCTTAATTTGCTCTACGCTAAAGTTGTCTAGCATAATTATGTCGGCGCCAGCTTCAATTGCTTGCTTAAGTTCTGGGAGTGATTCTACTTCTACTTCGACAGGTTTGTTTGGGTGATTTTGTTTAGCTTGAGCTACTGCTTTGTTTATTGTGCCACAAGCCGCTATATGATTTTCTTTAATTAAAAATGCGTCAAATAAACCAATACGATGATTTGCACCCCCGCCACATTTTACTGCGTATTTTTGAAGAGCGCGCAGACCTGGTATGGTTTTACGTGTATCGAGTAGTTGCGTTGTTGTGCCGCTTAGCTCTTTTACATAATGTGCTGTAGTAGTGGCTGTGCCCGATAACGTTTGCACAAAGTTAAGTGCAGTGCGCTCGGCAGTTAATATTGAACGAGCTGAACCAGTGGCTGTAAATAATGTGCTGTTTGCTTTAACTGCGTCGCCATCATTAATAAGTACATTAACCTTAACGCTTGGGTCTACTTGTTTAAATACTTCAATGATGATGTCTTTTCCGCAAAAAATACAGTCTTCGCGGGTGATTACTTTGGCGTTTGCTTGCTCATTTTGAGGGATCAATTGCGCGGTAATATCGCCTTCTTGTGCGGTTTGATAATTTAAATCTTCGTCAAGTGCTAGAGTAACAAGCTGAGTAATAAGAGTGTGCGAAATAGACATGGAATGCTCATAAGCGTTAATAAATTAAGCAAATTTTACTATGTTTATAAAAGAAAGAGAAGGGATTGCCTTTTCACCAATATAAAGATAAGCGCGTATAGTAAATTAGTACCTACGTGTAGGTTTGTATTATCTGTAGGTGAGGTTTTATACCTCGCTTTTAATTTCAAAATTTACGTTATATGAGCGGACGTAAATTAGTACCTACGTGTGGGTTTGAATTATTTGCAGGTAGGGTTTTATACCTGTTTGTTACTATCATTGTTTTAATAAATCCTTTAGCATCAGTGCTATGTATATCTTGATATTTATATAATAAACGTATCATGAAAATAGATTTAAACGGTGTTTTAAGTACTGTAGCGCAGCGGCCTTGTTCGTATTTTGATGAACGCTCTGATGAGGCTGATATTTCTTTATTGGTTATTCACAATATATCATTGCCAGCAGGGCAGTTTGGTACCTCTTTTGTTGATGAGTTATTTATGGGTAGTATTGACTGTAATGCTCACTCGAGTTTTAGTGACTTAAAAAATTTACGTGTGTCGGCCCATTGCTTTATAAAGCGCACCGGTGAGGTTATACAATACGTGCCTTTTGAAAAGCGTGCTTGGCATGCTGGCCAATCTAAGTTTGAGGGCGTACCAGCTTGTAATAACTTTAGCATTGGCATTGAGCTTGAAGGTACCGACACCACGCCATACTCTTTAGCGCAATACGAAGTATTAGCTACACTTAGTAAATCTATAATACAGCGCTATCCAAAAATTACCCCTTCGCGTATTGTTGGCCATTGCGATATTGCCCCGGGACGTAAAACCGATCCTGGCAGTAGCTTTAATTGGCCATTGTTTTTTAATATGCTTGAACAACTAAGTTAAGAGAGTTATTCCCATGATTTTAGTTTCTATAATAATTGCATTAATACTGGAGCGTTTAGGGGCTCGGTCTAATTACTGGCAGATAAGCTATTACACAAATGGTTATTTAAATCGCTCTAGTAAGCTACTAGGTGACAAAGGCTTATTTAGTTCTGCACCGGGTTTTTTAATTTGGCTTTTACTCCCAGTAATAGCAATAGCGTTTATTTATTGTTTATCTGATTTTGTACTATGGCAGTTAGCTATTAATATTGCCGTGCTTTTGGTTTGCTTTGGTTGTGCCAAGCAGCGTGCTTTATATAAGTCGTACTTAAATGCCTTAACGCGAGATGACGGTACTGCTGCATCTTTATATGCGTTGCAAATAGGTCAAAAGCGTACTGATGATCAAGAGGGTGGCGAAACCTTTGGGCAAACATTGGCGTGGGTAAACTTTAGATTTTACTGTGCGGTGATTTTTTGGTTTGTTGTTTTAGGTGCGCCAGGCGCGGTTTTATATGCACTGGTACGTACTTTAGCTGATTTAGTACGAGATGATCATAAAGTAATATTTGCTAAGCGTTTTAAACTTATACATAAACTACTGTTCTGGCTTGACTGGTTGCCTGCACGCATCACCAGCTTTGGTTATTTAGTAATAGGTAACTTTAATAAAGGCACAAGTTGTTGGCTACGTTACGTACTTAACTTTAAATCTCCAAATCGCGAAGTAGTAACGTGTACTGCACTTGCTGCAGAGCAAGTTGAAAAGCGTTATTACGGCTGTACCTACGAAGCCACGTGTATGATTAAACTTGTTAAGCGCAATGTATTATTTTACTTAGTACTTATAGCGTTGCTTACATTATTTGGTGGGCTGTCTTAAGTTGATGCCTTTTTAATAAAGTACCTTATGCAATGTAAGGTGCTTTAATCTCTTCCTGCAGTTTTTAAATTCAATAAAATAGAGCTAATATTCTAATTCATTCTGGTCAGACCAATTGTTTTCATCCCAAATACGTTATAACAATTTTTGCAAATTGCGCATTGTTTGATCTTCGTTCAAAATGCGTTACGCTACTTTAATTGCTCAAACTACCTGTAAATTGACAGCTAATAGTGTTTTTGATACCGTATTGAAAATTTTTGGTATGACCAATTTACCTTTTGGGTAAATCATACTACTTAAAGCCCCGTTTTATGGGCTCTTGGTATTTATACAACGCGGACGTTGATTCATGTCTTTAAAGATTAAAGCAGCAAAATTATCTGATGTTATTTTACAGCAACTTGAGAATATGATTCTTGAAGGCTCGTTAGCACCAGGTGAAAAGTTGCCACCAGAGCGTGAACTAGCAAAGCAGTTTGAAGTGTCTCGCCCGTCACTGCGTGAGGCAATTCAAAAATTAGAAGCGAAAGGTTTAGTTACGCGTCGCCAAGGTGGCGGCACGTTTGTAAAAAATCAGCTCGAAGAAGGGCTTACTGATCCACTTTTTGATTTGATTAGTAAGCACCCTGAGTCGCAGTTTGATTTACTCGAATTTCGTCATGCATTAGAAGGGATTGCTGCTTACTACGCAGCACTGCGCGGGACCAGCAACGATTTTAGCAAAGTAAAACAAAGCTTTGATGAAATTGCCTTAGTTAATGATGATTTACAGCAAAAAGCAAAAGCAATTAATGCATTTCACTTTAGCGTGGCAGAAGCCTCGCACAATGTGGTGTTACTGCATTTAGTTAGAGGTATGAAAGCGCTGCTTGAGCAAAATGTATTGCAAAATTTAACTGTTCTATTAAAAAAGTCAGATATTAGCAGTCAGTTAGCCCAACACAGGCGTTTATTAATGGATGCCGTTATTGACGGTAATCCAGAACAAGCCCGTTTAGCAAGTAATGCGCACTTAGCATTTATCGAAGAAGCACTACTTGAAGCAGGCAAAGAACATTCGCGAATTGAACGTAGTTTAAGACGCACTAAACAAAATTAAGTTAGTACATAACTACTTTGAACACACAAATTAAGTAGCTGTGATATTAAATTAACAATATTCGTATTTTAAACATAAGGAAACCTCCATATGTCTGAAGTCAATAAAATTGACGTAGACGCGCTAGAAACACAAGAGTGGTTACAAGCTCTTGAATCAGTTGTGCGCGAAGAAGGTGTTGAACGAGCTCAGTTTTTACTTGAGCAAGTATTAGAGCAAGCCCGTTTAGACGGCGTTGATATGCCAACGGGTATTACCACGAACTACGTTAATACTATTCCTGTAGATCAAGAGCCTGCTTACCCAGGTGATGTAAATCTTGAACGTCGTATTCGTTCAATTATACGTTGGAACGCGATTATGATCGTTCTACGTGCATCTAAAAAAGATCTCGACTTAGGCGGCCATATGGCGTCTTACCAATCATCTGCTGCTTTTTATGAAGTGTGTTTTAACCACTTCTTTAAAGCACCAAATGATGTAGACGGTGGTGACTTAGTTTATTACCAAGGTCATATTTCTCCAGGTATTTATGCACGAGCATTTGTTGAAGGTCGTTTATCGGCTGCGCAACTAGATAACTTCCGCCAAGAAGTTGATGGCGAAGGCTTACCATCGTACCCACACCCTAAGTTAATGCCTGAGTTTTGGCAGTTCCCTACGGTATCAATGGGCTTAGGTCCTATTTCATCAATTTATCAAGCACGCTTCTTAAAATACTTAGATGGTCGTGGCTTAAAAGACACTAAAAACCAACGTGTATATGCGTTTTTAGGTGACGGTGAAATGGATGAGCCAGAATCACGTGGTGCTATTTCTTTTGCTGCACGTGAAAAACTAGATAACCTTTGTTATTTAATTAACTGTAACTTACAGCGTTTAGACGGCCCAGTTATGGGTAACGGTAAAATTATTCAAGAGTTAGAAGGCTTGTTTAAAGGCGCTGGCTGGAACGTAATTAAACTAGTGTGGGGCAGCGGTTGGGATATTCTGCTTGCTAAAGACACAACAGGTAAATTACTACAATTGATGAACGAAACAATTGATGGCGATTACCAAACTTATAAAGCTAAAGATGGTGCATACGTGCGTGAGCATTTCTTTGGTCGCTACCCTGAAACAGCTGCCCTTGTTGCAGATATGACAGATGACGAAATTTTTGCGCTTAAGCGTGGTGGTCATGAGCCATCAAAACTATTTGCTGCATTTAAAAAAGCAGAAGAAACAAAAGGTCGTCCAACTGTAATTCTTGCTAAAACTGTAAAAGGTTACGGCATGGGCGAAGCCGCTGAAGGTAAAAACATTGCGCACCAAGTGAAAAAAATGGACATGTCGCATGTTGCACATTTACGTTCACGCCTTGGTCTTGATGACTTAGTATCTGAAGAGCAATTAAAAGAATTACCATACCTAGAGCTTGAAAAAGGTTCACCAGAGTACAAGTACCTACATGCGCGTCGTGATGAGCTTAAAGGTTACACACCTAAGCGTATCCCACGTTTTAGTGAAAAACTTACGTTGCCAGAAGTAGATGCATTTAAGCCACTACTTGAAGAGCAAAAGCGTGATATATCTACTACTATGGGCTTTGTTCGTGCACTTAATATCTTATTAAAAGATAAAGGCATTGGTAAAAATATCGTACCAATTATTGCAGATGAAGCGCGTACATTTGGTATGGAAGGTTTATTCCGTCAAATCGGTATTTACAATCCGCATGGCCAAAACTACACGCCACAGGATCGTGATATTGTTTCTTACTATAAAGAAGCAACTTCAGGTCAAGTATTGCAAGAAGGTATCAATGAGTTAGGTGCAATGTCGTCATGGGTTGCTGCTGCAACTTCATACAGCACTAACGATTTACCAATGATCCCATTCTACATTTACTACTCTATGTTTGGTTTCCAACGTGTTGGCGACATGGCATGGATGGCGGGCGATCAACAAGCACGTGGTTTCTTATTAGGTGCTACAGCGGGTCGTACAACGCTAAATGGTGAAGGCTTACAACACGAAGATGGTCACAGCCACATTCTTGCAAACACGGTTCCTAACTGTGTTTCTTATGACCCAACTTACGCGTTTGAAGTTGCAGTTATTGTACAAGACGGTATTCGTCGTATGTACGGTGACGACCAAGAAAATATTTACTACTACCTAACGCTTATGAACGAAAACTACCATCAGCCAGCTATGCCAGAAGGCGCTGAAGAAGGTATTCGTAAAGGTATTTACAAGCTTGAAAGTTACGAAGGTAAAAAAGCCAACGTACAGCTATTAAGCTCAGGTACTATTATGACTGAAGTGCGCAAAGCTGCTTCAATCTTAAGCGAAGAATATGGTATTGCATCAGATGTTTACTCAGTAACATCTTTCAATGAGCTAACGCGTGATGGTCAAGATGTTGAGCGTTTCAACATGCTTAATCCTGAAAGCGAGCAAAAAACAGCATTTATCACAAGCGTATTAAACGACTCTGTGACTGTTGCAGCAACGGATTACATGAAAAACTACGCAGAACAAGCGCGTTCATTCATTCCAAGCAGCAACTACAAAGTGTTAGGTACAGATGGTTACGGTCGTTCTGATAGCCGTGAAAACCTGCGTCGTCACTTTGAAGTTAACGCAAGCTACGTTGTTGTTGCTACGTTATCTGAACTTGCTAAACGCGGTGAAGTTGAGAAGTCAGTAGTTGTTGAAGCACTTAAAAAGTTCAACATCGACACTAACAAACTTAACCCACTGTACGCATAAGAGGTTTGCAATGAGTATTGAAATTAAAGTACCTGATATTGGTGACGATGAAGTAGAAGTAACTGAAATATTAGTAAGCGTTGGCGATAAAGTAGATGTTGACCAATCATTACTAAATGTTGAAGGCGACAAAGCATCAATGGAAATACCTGCTTCTCAAGCGGGGACTGTAAAAGAGATTAAAGTTAACGTTGGAGACACCGTTACAACAGGCTCTTTAGTATTTTTGTTTGAAGGCGAGAGTGAAGGCACTGATGAGAAAAATACATCAGCCGCTGCTCCAGCCAAATCTGAAGATGCAGCACCAGCTGCTTCTACAGGTTCTTCTATTAAAGAAGTAACGGTACCAGATATTGGAGATGATGAAGTTGAAGTAACTGAAATCATGGTTGCTGTTGGTGACACTGTTGAAGAAGAGCAATCTATCTTAAACGTGGAAGGCGACAAGGCAGCAATGGAAGTTCCAGCTCCATTTGCCGGCACAGTTAAAGAAATTAAAGTAGCCGCTGGCGACACAGTTAAAACTGGCTCGTTAGTGTTTGTTTTTGAAGTAGCAGGAAGTGAATCTGCAGCACCGGCTAAAGAGTCGGCTCCTGTAGAAGCGCCAGCTGAGAGCTCAACAGCAAGTTCAGCACCAAGCACTAAAGAAGTTAATGTACCTGATATTGGTGGCGATGAAGTTGAAGTAACTGAAATTATGGTTGCCGTTGGCGATACGGTTTCAGAAGATCAATCAATCTTAAACGTTGAAGGCGACAAAGCTGCAATGGAAGTACCAGCTCCATTTGCAGGTACAGTTAAAGAAATTAAAGTAGCTGCAGGCGATAAAGTATCGACTGGTTCATTAATTTTTGTATTTGAAGTTGCAGGCAGTGCGCCAGCTGAAAAATCAGCACCTGCAGCAGCGGCTAAAACTGAGTCAGCACCGGCTCAAGCGGCACCTGCAAAAGCAAGTAATGAAAGCTTCACAGAGAACAGCGCGTATGCTCATGCATCACCCGTTGTTCGCCGTTTAGCGCGTGAGTTTGGTATTAACCTAGCTAACGTTAAAGGCACTGGTCGCAAAGCCCGTATAGTTAAAGAAGACGTGCAAAACTACGTTAAAAACTTAGTTAAGCAAGTTGAATCTGGTCAATTATCTGCAGGTAGTAGTGCAGGTGGTAGTGAGCTTGGTCTTATTCCATGGCCTAAAGTAGATTTTGCTAAATTTGGTGAAATTGAAGAGAAAAAACTGTCTCGCATTCAAAAGCTATCAGGTAAAAACTTACACCGTAACTGGGTACAAATCCCACATGTTACACAGTTTGATGAAGCTGATATCACAAGCCTTGAAGTATTCCGTAAAGAGCAAAATGCACTTAGCGAAAAGAAAAAGCTTGGCGTTAAAATCACACCACTTGTGTTTGTGATGAAAGCAGCAGCTAAAGCACTTGCAGACTTCCCAACATTTAATTCTTCACTGTCTAACGACGGCGAAAGTTTAATTCTTAAGAAGTACATTAACATTGGTGTTGCTGTTGATACGCCAAATGGTTTAGTAGTGCCAGTGTTTAAAGATGTTGATAAAAAAGGCATTATTGAATTATCACGTGAACTAATGGAAGTATCTGTTAAAGCACGTGACGGTAAGCTTACATCGTCTGATATGCAAGGCGGCTGTTTTACTATCTCTAGCCTTGGCGGTATCGGCGGTACGGCATTTACGCCGATTGTTAATGCGCCAGAAGTTGCTATTTTAGGTGTATCTAAATCTGAAATGAAACCTAAATGGAATGGCAAAGAGTTTGAACCAAAACTAATGGTTCCGCTGTCTATGTCATACGACCATAGGGTTATTGACGGAGCATTAGCTGCACGCTTTACTGTGACTCTTGCAAGTTACATGAGCGATATTCGCCAGTTGGTGATGTAACCAGTTTAGTAAAATTGGTATACGCAATAAAATAAATAGAATCAAATCCCAGCCAGTTGTTTTTAGCTGGGATTTTTACCATTTGCAATGATACAATCTTTGTACGAATTGCATCACTTTGTGCGCTGCTCACTCTTTCTGCCTTGCAGAAACATGGCAGTTAAATTTTAGGGCAGTGTCCCGTTCAAACAATTAAGGTAAAAGCATGAGCAACGAATTAAAAACTCAAGTTGTTGTACTAGGCGGTGGTCCTGGTGGTTATTCTGCGGCTTTCCGTGCTGCTGACTTGGGCTTAGAAGTTACATTAGTAGAATCTCGCGAAACATTAGGTGGCGTATGTCTTAATGTTGGTTGTATTCCTTCTAAAGCACTTTTACACGTAGCTAAAGTGATTGATGACGCAGCAGAAATGTCATCTCACGGTGTTACTTTTGGCGCACCAAAAATCGATCTTGACCAAGTTCGTACTTGGAAAGATTCTGTAGTTGGCCAGTTAACTGGTGGACTAGAAGGCATGGCCAAAATGCGTAAAGTGAAAGTTGTATCTGGATACGGCAAATTCACTGGCAGCAATACTTTAGTAGTTGAAGGCGCAGACGGCGCTACAACTATCACGTTTGATAACGCGATTATTGCAGCAGGTTCTAAACCAGTTAACTTACCTTTCATCCCAGAAGATGACCGTGTAATTGATTCAACTGGTGCATTAGAACTTAAAGACGTACCAGAAAAGCTACTTGTACTTGGTGGTGGTATTATCGGTCTTGAAATGGGTACGGTTTACCGTGCGCTAGGTTCTGCAATTGATGTTGTAGAATTTGCTGATCAATTAGTACCAGCAGCTGATAAAGACATTATCAAAATTTACCAAAAATACGTAAGCAAAAAATTCAACGTAATGCTTTCAACTAAAGTTGTTGGTGTTGAAGCTAAAGAAGACGGCTTATACGTAACGTTTGAAGGTAAAAACGCACCAGCAGAACCAGTACGTTACGACAAAGTACTAGTTGCAGTTGGCCGTACTCCAAACGGTAACTTACTTGATGCTGAAAAAGCGGGCGTAAACGTTGATGAGCGTGGCTTTATTAATGTTGATAAGCAATTACGTACTAACGTAAGCCATATTTTTGCAATTGGTGACTTAGTTGGTCAACCTATGCTTGCGCATAAAGCGGTTCATGAAGGTCATGTTGCTGCAGAAGTTATTTCTGGTCAGAAACATTTCTTCGACCCTAAATGTATTCCTTCAATAGCGTACACAGACCCAGAAATCGCTTGGGTAGGTGTTACTGAGAAAGAAGCAAAAGAGCAAGGCTTAAAAGTTGAAACTGCGGTATTCCCGTGGGCAGCATCTGGTCGTGCAATTGCATCTGCTCGTACTGAAGGTTCTACTAAACTTATCTTTGATAAAGAAAGTGGCCGTATAATCGGTGGTGCTATGATCGGTATTAACGCAGGCGAAATGCTTGGCGAAATCGGTTTAGGTATTGAAATGGGTGCTGATGGAGAAGACTTAGCGCTTACAATTCATGCTCACCCAACATTGAATGAATCAATCGGCCTTGCAGCTGAAATTTTTGAAGGTTCAATCACTGATTTACCAAACAAAAAAGCAGCTAAAAAGAAGTAATTTAACTTTTTAGTATTTGCTTGAAAAACCCAACTTCGGTTGGGTTTTTTTATGTCTATTTTTAACCTAGATAAATATAAGATTAAATAACAAGAAGTCGTTACAATGCGCGCTTAATTAATTGAAGGTAAATACAGTGAAAAACTCAGTTTTAGCATTACGCGCTCAACAAATAAGTGAATCTCGTCGAGAGTTTAATGCTCGAGGCGGTAAATTAGATCGCTGTGAACAATGCCTGATTGCTAAGCACTACTGTATTTGTAAAGGTGTTGAGCATGCAGATTGTAAGGCCGCTGTATGCTTACTGATGTATCATAATGAAAGCTTTAAACCTTCTAATACAGGGCGTTTAATTGCTGAAATAGTGCCAGATAACCACGCATTTAGATGGGATAGAACAGATCCTAACCCCGCTCTTTTAGCTTTAATAAGTGATTCGCAGTATCAGCCTATGGTCGTCTTTCCCGCAGAAGATGTAGAAGAGGGCAGAGCCATTACAGAAGTGAGTATTGAATCAGGTAAAAAGCCGCTATTTATATTCTTAGATGGTACGTGGCGCGAAGCTAAAAAAATGATTCGCAAAAGCCCTTATTTAGATAACTTGCCTGTACTTTCTGTTACTGCTGATAAACTATCTGATTACCGATTACGTGTAGCCCCTCATGCACATCAACTAGGCACCGCTGAAGTGGCTATTATGGTATTAGCACTTGCGGGCGAAATGGATGCATCGACAAAATTAGAGCAGCATTTTATTAAGTTTCGTGATGCGTATTTATTGGGTAAGCGCAATAAAGGCCGACCGCTAGAAGGTTAATTTTACGAAGTTAAGCAAATGCTTGCTGATTTTTTAAGTGAGCAAGTGCTTTATTTTGAATTGCTCTGAAGCCTTCTTCAGATGTTAATTGTAAAACAGTATTATACAATTGACTTATACTATTATGCACTTGAATAAACGAGATACAGTCTGCACCAATCATTTCTTTTGCTTCTTCAACTCGTTTTAAAAAGTAGCAGCTAATGTCTATTTTGCCATTAAATTGAGTCGTTGCAATTGCGTCTGCTATTCTATTAAGTTGATAACTAAACTCATCAGGTCGAGCACCTTCACCCCACTTGCTAATACGAATGTCGCGTTCTAACTGAATAATTTCGTTAAGTATATTTTTAAACTCACTCATTGGCATATTTAAAAAGTTATAACCTTTGGGGTTAAATAAAGCTTTATAGGGATTTTCGTCGGGAGTTCGGGCACTAAAAACACCAATTGGTTTTGCTGTAATTGCGTCTGATACTTTACATAAAAAGGTATTATTTTGAGATGTTTTAAAATTCATATCCATTGAGTATTTATGATCCTTGCGTTATTTAGTTATCGGCGCAATTAATAAAAAACTTAGCGAAATTTAAAACATTAATAAAGTATTTTAAGGTCTTAGCATTGATTGGCTGTGATGCGATATTACTCAGTAAAGATTTGTGATAATTGCTCAGTGCTTTACTCACCCAAATTTTAGGCAAAGAAAAGCGCGCTCTATCTCTAGGCGCGCTTGCGGAATCTTCTAATTTTCTGCATCCTGCAATTGAACTTAATCAACTCCAATTTTCACTAATCCATGTTTATTACTATATTACTTTTTAGTTCTATGTAATGTAGACCATCCGGGCCTGTATCCTTTAATTCCTAAACATCCTGTAGGGTAAATACTATTACCAAATCCTTAATTACACTTCCTAGTGTATCCTTGTTTTAACCAATCCCTTGTGTTGCCTTAAAGGCCTGTCCATTTATTCCTTCAACATCCTGTTGAACAACTTAGCCTTGTTGTTATCCTTTTCGCATCTTCCTGACGCTGTCCTTTTTACAACATTGCGTTGTGATACTCATCCTGAGCCTGTCCTAAAATCCGTGTTGTCCTGATAACCTAATCATTGGTTGGTTGAGTAAGCAGTCCATTTCCTTTTACTCAATAAGCGTCATTGCTTGGTTGATGTGTAAATTATAGTGCAATACAGCAACTAAAATAGAGATAAAACTACATTCAATTAGTGTTTTTGCAATAGCAACAAAAATAAATTTCATATTACTCATAGATTTAACTGTTTTTAGGTTGTTTTTTATCTTGTTTTTTACTCATTAGCTGTCACATCCGTAAGACATCTCTTACACCGTATTTCCTTTTTGGGCGTTATTTACATATTTACATTTATTTAAAGTGTGCACTTTTAGAATGAGCACGGTAGAATTCGTTGATAATAACAGTTATTTAGGTGGAATAATGAAGAAAGTATTTGCACTTGTTTTAGGGGTAGTTGCATCGGCACCAGTCTTTGCAAACGATGTTGTTAACATCTACTCTTTTCGTCAACCGTTTTTAATTCAGCCAATTTTAGAAGACTTTACAAAGCAAACAGGCATAAAAACCAATGTTGTTTTTGCTAAAAAAGGGCTAATTGAGCGTGTTAAACGCGAAGGCAAGCACAGTAAAGCTGATTTAGTATTAACCTCTAACTTTAGTGCGCTTATTCAATTAGAAGATTTAAAATTAACACAAACTATAAAAAGTGACAGTGTAAATAATAATGTTCCAGCTGCCTTTCGTGACGGTAATGGCCAATGGGTTGCGCTTACTAAGCGAGTGCGTAATGTGTATTCATCAAAAGAGCGAGTTGGTGAGTTACCTAAGCTCACTTATGAAGATTTAGCAGACCCTAAATACAAAGGACAAATTTGTACGCGCTCTGGCAAACATCCATATAATTTAGGTTTAGTAGCTTCTATGATTGCACACCATGGTGAAGCGCAAACTAAAGAGTGGCTTGAAGGTGTTAAGGCTAATTTAGCGCGCAAGCCTCAAGGTAACGATCGTGCTCAAGTTAAAGCTGTTAAAGAAGGTTTATGTAACTTGGCATTAGGTAATAGTTACTACCTTGGCAAAATGCTAGAAGATAAAGAACAAAAAGGTTGGGCAGAGGCCGTAAATATTAACTTTCCGAATCAAGTTAATCGTGGCTCACACATAAATGTATCGGGTGCGGTTATTACCAAATACGCTAAAAACCCTGAAAATGCATTAAAGCTCATAGAATATATGACCGACAGCAAAGCACAAAACATGTATGCCTCATTAAATATGGAGTATCCAGTTAAGTCGGGTGTTGAATTATCAACTTTGGTTGCCTCTTGGGGTAGCTTTAAAGAAGACAGCTTGCCACTTGATGAGATTAGTAAATATCGTCCGTTAGCACTTAAGCTAATTGATGAGGTGAAGTTCGATCTTTAATGACTAATAAATTTAAGCTGTCTAAATGGCAGCTCTTTGCGTGGTCGACTGGCTTAATACTATCGGCCCCGTTGTTTTTTCTTCTTTTTGAATCTCTACAAGGTAGCTCTGAGGTGTTTTCTCACCTGTGGGATACCGTGCTTTGGGATTACATAACCAATACCGTATTGTTAGTTTTAGGTGTTTGCGTCCTTAGCTGCGCCATAGCTTTGCCACTTGGGTGGTTAACGGCTTACTGTAGTTTCCCGGGTAAAAAACAGTTTGAATGGGCACTTATACTACCCCTTGCTATGCCCACCTATATTATTGCCTATGTATACACTGATTTATTAGATTATGCGGGCCCGGTGCAAATAGCATTGAGAGAATGGTTTGGCTGGCAATCACCTAACGACTATTGGTTTTTTGATATACGAACATTACCCGGCGCCATAGTTATGATTGCCTTGGTACTTTACCCGTATTTATTTTTAATTTTTAAAACAGCCCTTCGCGAGCAGTCATTCAAATTAGTACAAGCTAGTCAGTTAATGGGGCTATCTCCTGGGCAAAGCTTTTTTAAAGTCAGCTTAGTACTCTCTCGTGGGGCAATTGTGGCGGCCCTTGCACTTATTAGTATGGAAACCATGGCCGACTTTGCAACAGTGAGTTATTTTGCCGTAAGTACATTAACAACCGCCGTATACGATACGTGGTTTGGTTATTACTCACTTACAGCGGCCGCTAAAATATCGGGTGTGATGTTACTGCTGTTATTTTTAGCATTAATGGCAGAGCGTTTTAGTCGCCGAAACCAAGCGGTATTTGAGCGCCAATCAAGTGTAAATAGCGAATCTCTCTATGTATTAAAAGGAAAGTCTGCTTGGCTCGGAACGGCATTTTGTAGCTTTATTTTACTTATCGCTTTTGTAATTCCTATTGCAGTACTTATAAATTACGCCATTACCTACTTTGATAAAGCATGGGATGTAGAGTTTTTTAGTTACGCTTGGCAAAGTTTAAAAGTGGCAGGGGTTGTAAGTGTTATAACGATTACATTGAGTGTTTTTGTGGTTTTTTATCAGCGTGTTGCAAAGCAAGCGTATCCGCTTATTCCTGGGCGCTTAGCAAGCACGGGTTATGCGTTGCCTGGCACAGTACTCGCTATTGCGGTTTTATTACCTCTTACATTATTAGAGAACACCATTAACACAGCGCTCGAGAAGTATAACTTAGACATTGGCTTACTGCTTACAGGTAGCATTCTTACTATTATTATTGCTTATATTGTTAGGTTTTACGCCATTGCACACGGAGCAATTGAGTCGAGTTTTTTACGTATTAGTCCATCACTTGATATGGCAAGCCAATCAATGGGTAAAAGCCAAGGGCAAACGCTGCGTTTAGTGCATCTACCTTTACTGCGAAGAGGGTTACTCACTGCTGCCTTATTGGTATTTATTGAATGTATGAAAGAGTTGCCAGCTGCGCTATTGCTCAGACCGTTTAATTTTGAAAGCTTAGCTACTCATGTATTTCAGTATGTGAGTGATGAGCAATTAGAGCTTGCTTCAATATCTGCATTATTTATTGTTATTGTTGGGTTTATTCCTTTGTACTTTATTAATCGTTCTATGGAGCAGCGTAGTTAAATGAGTAGTTTAATTTTACAAGGCGTGAGCTATCACTATAACGGCACAAAGGTTATTCACGATTTAGATTTAACAGTGGGTAAAGATGAAATTGTTTGCCTACTCGGGGCGAGTGGATGCGGCAAAACAACCACATTAAAAGCGATTGCAGGTTTAATTGAAGCCAAGCAAGGGTCTATTTTTATAGACGGTAAATTAGTGAGTGATGAGCAATCGTTTGTCTCACCTGAGCATCGTAACATCGGCATGATGTTTCAAGATTATGCGTTGTTTCCGCATTTAACGGTGGCAAATAATATCGCATTTGGGCTTAGTAAAATGAGTAAAGCTCAAAAGCAGCAACGCGTTGATGAAATGCTTAAGCTTGTACATTTAATTGGCTGTGCTGACAGGTTTCCACATCAGTTATCGGGTGGCCAACAGCAACGCGTCGCTATCGCTCGTGCATTAGCTTATAAACCTAGTTTGTTATTGCTTGATGAGCCTTTTTCAAACATTGATACACAAGTACGCTTTGAACTAATCGCCGATATACGTCGAATTATTAAGGCAACACAAGTATCTGCTGTGTTTGTTACACACTCAAAAGAAGAGGCGTTTGCGTTTTCAGATACACTTGCCATTATGCATCGCGGTAAAATTGAGCAACAAGGCACGCCTGAGCAGCTTTTTGCAGCTCCGTGTTCAAAGGAGGTTGCAGAGTTTCTGGGTCAGGGCATATACTTAAGCGCAGAAGTGTTAACCGCAACTGAATATAAAACACCATTTGGTTTAGTCGAATCTTATGTTGAGAGTAAGCATAATGTAAGTGCAGGGCTTATATATGTGCGCCCTCATCAAATAGAATTAGTGGCAGATAACCAAAGTGACAAATTCAGCAAGCGAGCTACAATCATAAGTCGTCGCTTTATTGGTTCGGCGTATGTTTATTCGCTTGTTATTGATGAACAAGAAATTGAAGTTGCTGCACAATATGGCCAGTCATTTGAAAATAATGATCAGGTTATAATAAAAATAAAACCTCACACGGTGAATTTTTTCGAATCGTAATTAATTTGTTATTCGCTGTGTTTTTATCTGTAAAACTAAGGAATAACAATGGCGCAAGCGCAATCAGGGATTTGTGCTGAAGCAAACTTACACGGTTTGCACTTATTTTTTAATGTGTTTGATGGTCAAGACGAATCACTTCGCGCAAAGTTAAAACAAGTAAGCGCTATAGAAGAAGAGTTTAGCGATCAATTTTCAGAATCAATGCTCTCTTGTATGGTTGCTATTGGTGCGCAATACTGGCCGCATATCCTCCCTGAATACATTCCAAGCGAATTACAGAGCTTTCCCAATATAACCCATAGCGATCACCAAATGAGCGTACAACCGTGCGATTTATTTGTGCAAATTCGCTCTGACCGTGAAGATGTTAACCATTTATTTGCGCTGCAAATTTTAAAATTATTTGCCCCCGATGTAGAGCTGGTGGAGCAAATTCGGAATTTTCGCTTTTTAGATGGTCGTGATTTTAACGGTTTTATTTATGGTGGCGACACCGCACATGGAAGAAAAAAGCGCGCTACGGCTTTAATCAGCAACCCTGGTAGCTTTGAAGATCAGGGGAGTTATATTCATGTTCAACGTTATAAACATGATTTAACTATGTGGCAGCACTTATCATTGAGTGAGCAAGAGCAAATAATGGGACGTACGCGTCTTGATAACACGCTAATTACCCCAGCGGTCGAAACCAGCCATGCTTCGCGAAGTGAGCTAAAAGACGAACACGGACAACCGCTACTATTAAATCAAAGCATGCCTTATGGCGACGTGTATGAGCAGGGAATGTTATCAATTACATGCGCTTGTACGGGCACCGCGTTTGAAAAAGTACTTAATAGTCGTTTAGGGGAAGGGGATTGCTACGACCACTGGCTTGATTTTACCCAAGCCGATATGGGCTCTGCTTTCTTTGCCCCTTCAATAGGGTTTTTAAAACAAATTTAATTTGCTATTAAACCGTATCAAATAAAATGCGAACGCGTTCAAGTGTTACATCTATTTCAGATATTTTAGCCGGAGCGATAAAAATAGTATCGTCGCCTGCAATTGTTCCTAGTACGCCATCTGCTTTACCTAATGAATCTAATAAACGTGCAATAAGCTGAGCAGCACCTGGGCTGGTACGAATGATGATCATCATTTCGTTGTGCATAATGTCGATTACTAATTGGCGTAATGGGCTTTTAGCCGTAGGTACACCCATTTCAGCAGGTAAGCAGTAAACCATTTCTTGCTTGGCATTACGTGTACGTACAGCGCCAAATTTACTTAACATGCGTGAAACTTTACTTTGGCTTATATTGTCAAAACCTTGATCTTTTAACGCATCAACTATTTCGCCTTGAGAGCCAAAATTTTCTTCTTTTAATAGTGATTTAAATGCTTTTACCAGTGCTTCTTGTTTATCTTGTGGTTGCATAGTCTTTATTCGTTTTTGTTATTTATGCCGCAAATTCTACACAAAAATGAATAATTATGCAGCAGTTGTTTAGTTAACTTGCCAGTTTGATGCGTTAAATCACATAAGTTTACGACTATGGTCGAAAATATACTTGAAATAGACAGGATAAATTTGTTTTTAGTCGCTAATTTCATTATCTTAAGAGCCACAAATGTTTCCTACCTCAAATTACGGAGAATTCCAATGAAAGTTGCTGTATTAGGTGCTGCAGGCGGTATCGGCCAAGCGTTGTCTTTATTATTAAAAACAGGCTTACCAGCTGGCTCTGAATTATCACTTTATGATGTTGCACCAGTAGTACCAGGTGTTGCGGTTGACCTTTCTCACATCCCAACAGATGTTAAAGTTGCAGGCTTTGGCGCAGACGATTTAAATAAAGCGCTTGAAGGCTCTGACATCGTTCTTATCCCAGCGGGTATGCCGCGTAAACCAGGTATGGATCGTGCTGATTTATTCAATGTAAATGCTGGCATCATCAAAACGTTAGCAGAAGGCATTGTTGCCAGCTGTCCTAAAGCGTTAGTAGGTATTATTACTAACCCAGTAAATGGCACAGTTCCAATTGTTGCTGAAGTATTCAAAAAAGCAGGTACTTACGACGCTAAACGCGTATTCGGTATTACTACGCTTGACGTTATTCGTTCAGAAGCATTTGTTGCTGAACTTAAAGGCGTAGACGTAGCAACTGTAAAAGTACCAGTAATTGGTGGTCACTCAGGCACAACTATTCTGCCTCTACTTTCTCAAGTTGAAGGTGTTTCTTTCACTGATGAAGAAGTTGCTGCACTTACTCCACGAATCCAAAATGCGGGTACTGAAGTTGTAAATGCTAAAGCAGGCGGTGGTTCAGCTACGCTATCTATGGGTGCTGCTGCAGCTCGTTTTTGTATGTCTTTAGTTAAAGGCCTACAAGGTGAAGAAGTTGTAGATTACGCTTACGTTGCTGTTGAAAATGGCGATGCAGAGTACTTTGCACATCCAGTACGTTTAGGTAAAAACGGAGTAGAAGAAATTCTTTCTTACGGCGAACTAAGCGCATTTGAAACAAAAGCAAAAAATGACATGCTTGAAACTCTGAAAAAAGACATCAAAGAAGGTGTTGATTTCATGGCGTAATAGCCGGTTTGAGCGATACCAATAGCATTAAATAAATGAGCAGTTATTACGATGGATAAATAGCTCGTTAGCAAGGCAAATACTACGATGTATAGTTGTTCTATATAAATAATATTTAACGCAGCTAATGAGTTATTTAGCCCGAAAGAATGCTTAATGTTTTGATAAAATTGGTATATAAAAAAGCCTGCATTTGCAGGCTTTTTTATTGCTCAGAATTAATGTCACACTGTGTAACTAGTTAAAACTAGTGGTCGCGGTCAACCGCAATACGGGCAAGGCTTATAAGTGCTTGCTTATAGTCAGACTCAGCTAAAAAGTCTAAACAGGCAATGGCTTTTTCGGCCTCAAGCTCTGCTTTTTGCATTGTAAACTCAAGCGCATTAGTTTGTTTTAGTGCAGTTAAAATTTCCTCTAAATGCTCCATACCATTACTGTGCTCTATTGCATCACGAATAAGCTGTGTTTGCTGCTCGCTACCATGTTGCATAGCATAAATAAGCGGAAGGGTTGGTTTGCCTTCAGCTAAATCATCGCCAATGTTTTTACCTAGCTGCTCAGCATCTGCATTGTAATCGAGTACGTCATCTACTAGTTGAAACGCAGTACCTAAATGCATACCGTATAGGTTTAGTGCATCAAGTGTCGCTTGGTCTTGCTCTGTGATAATGGCAGCAAGGCCTGTAGCTGCTTCAAATAATTTAGCCGTTTTAGAGTAAATAACCTGCATATAGCTGGCTTCAGTCGTATCTGGGTCATTGCAGTTCATCAGCTGCAATACTTCACCTTCAGCAATAATGTTTGTTGCATCGGCAAGTACTTGCATAATCTGCATTTTTCCAAGGCCAACCATAAGCTGAAATGAGCGAGTGTAAATAAAGTCACCAACCAATACGCTAGCAGCATTACCAAATTCAGCATTTGCTGTAGGCGTGCCACGTCGTAAGTTTGATTCATCTACAACATCATCATGCAATAGCGTTGCTGTATGGATAAACTCAACAATTGTTGCAAGTGTTATGTGATCTTTACCCTGATAACCGAGCGCTTTGGCTGCTAAAATAGCCAGCATTGGACGAACGCGTTTGCCGCCACTGCTAACTATATATAAACCAAGCTGATTAACTAACGCCACATCTGAGCGCATTTGCGCATGTATAAGTTGATTGACGTCATTCATATCGCTTTCGATTAACGCCTGGATAGCTTTTATATCCATTGATCTCCGAGCCAATTTTTATGTGTGAACGGCGCAGATTGTACAACAAAAAATGCACTAGCTCGATATTTTGTGACGATTGATTGAAAAAACACTATTAAAGTACTTAATTTAGACTGAATTAGCCAAGATAACTGATTAATTGATAATCAATATACAGTTTATGGTGTGCTTAGATATTGAGCTGTGAGGGTCATATTTGAGTACATTAATTTATTTCGGCTAAGAGTTAAAAAGCGCTTGGCAAAAGGGCCAATTAATATAAAATGGGGTAAATATTGAATTGCTCTCAAAGCAGCTACTTTTTATTCATTTTAATTACAAAATAGGCTTGCTAGTTATTTCGCGTTAGCGTAAACTTCGCGCCCTATCGAAGAATATTTTAGTTGCGCCGATTTGAGGGTGCACAGACGGAGTTAATTATGTACGCGGTTTTCCAAAGTGGTGGTAAACAGCATCGTGTGACTGAAGGTCAAACGATTCGTCTTGAAAAATTAGACGTTGAAACTGGTGCGGCAGTAGAATTTGATTCAGTACTTTTAGTTGCTGATGGTGAGAAAATCGAGATCGGTGTACCGGTCGTAAACGGTGGCAAGATAACAGCTGAGGTTGTTTCACATGGTCGCGGTGAGAAGATTAAGGTTGTTAAATTTAGACGCCGTAAGCATTCTCGTAAGCAAATGGGCCATCGTCAATGGTTCACTGAAGTTAAAATCACTAGCATTAGCGCTTAATTAGAGGTACTTAGAAATGGCACATAAAAAAGCAGCTGGTAGTACTCGTAACGGTCGCGATTCAGAAAGCAAACGCCTAGGTGTTAAGCGTTTTGGTGGCGAATCAGTTCTAGCGGGTAGCATCATTGTTCGTCAGCGTGGAACTCGTTTCCACCCTGGTACTAACGTAGGTATCGGTAAAGACCACACTATCTTCGCAAAAGCAGATGGTAAAGTTCAGTTTGAACAAAAAGGTCCTTTAAACCGTAAATACGTAACTATCGTAACTGAGTAATCAGTAAGGTAGTTAAAAACCCCGCCTTTGCGGGGTTTTTTGTTTTGTAGTCAGCCAATATATACCCAAGCCTGCATTTGTGCTGGCTTGGGTATATAATAGAGTTATTAAACAAGCCAATCCCTAAAGTGAGTAATCATGAAGTTTGTAGATGAAGTAGAAATTCGCGCAGAAGCTGGAGACGGTGGCAGCGGCATCGTGTCTTTCCGTCGTGAAAAATATGTTCCAGATGGTGGACCAGACGGCGGTGACGGTGGAGACGGTGGTAGTGTTTATCTACAAGCTGATGAAAACTTAAATACCTTAATTGATTATCAGTTTGAGCGCTTCCATAGAGCTGAACGTGGTACTAACGGTCGTAGCCGTAACTGTACAGGCCGAAAAGCTGATGACTTATTTGTTATGGTGCCTGTAGGCACGCGCATCATGGATGTTGATACCCAAGAGGGACTTGGCGATTTAACGCAACATGGTCAACGAATTTTGGTTGCAAAAGGTGGTTTCCACGGCTTGGGGAATGCGCGTTTTAAATCAAGTACTAACCGAGCACCTCGTCAAAAAACATTAGGCACACCAGGTGAAGTACGTAACTTAAAATTAGAGTTACTATTATTAGCTGATGTTGGTTTACTTGGATTACCAAATGCCGGTAAATCTACGTTTATCCGCAGTGTATCTGCAGCAAGACCAAAAGTAGCTGATTACCCATTCACGACGCTTATTCCTAATTTAGGTGTAGTACGTCCTGAAGCAAATAAATCATTTGTTATAGCCGATATTCCGGGTCTAATTGAAGGTGCATCTGATGGCGCAGGCCTAGGTATTCGCTTTTTGAAACATTTAGAGCGTTGTCGTGTGTTATTACACATTATTGATGTAATGCCGGTAGATGGTTCAAACCCTGTTGATAATGCGTTTTCGATTATTAACGAACTGCACCAATACAGCCCTAAATTAGCTGAGAAGCCACGCTGGTTAGTATTTAACAAAATAGATTTATTACCAGAGGATGAAGCAAAAGCGTTATGCGAATCGATTGCAGAAGAGCTGGGCGAAACTGAAAATATCTATCACATTTCAGCAATTAATAAACTTAACACTCAACCATTAATCCACAACATAATGACACTACTTGATAGCATGCCTAAAGAGAAGTTTGTACAAGTGGAAGATGAAGAAGTTGAATTTAAGTGGGATACCTATCATGAAAAAGCCACTAAAGGTAAGGGCAATGATGATGATTGGGATGACTGGGATGAAGATGATTACGACGTAGAAGTTGTCTACGAGCGTTAATTAAATAGAATTTACTAAAAAGGAGCTTATGCTCCTTTTTCTTTGTTTAAGAATAAAGTACTAGGTGTTTATTATGATAATTTCAATGATAGCAGCAATGGCAAATAACCGTGTAATTGGTCTAGATAATAAAATGCCATGGCATTTACCTGCAGATCTTCAGCATTTTAAAAAGGTCACTACGGGTAAGCCTGTGATCATGGGTCGTAAAACTTTTGAGTCTATAGGCCGTCCATTACCTGGGCGCCGTAATATTATTATTACTCGAAACAGCGAATATACTGCACAGGGTATTGAAGTAGTAACTACGCCAGATGCCGCATTAGAACTCGTTGCTACTGCTGAAGAAGTAATGATTATTGGTGGTGGTAATATCTATGAGCAATTTTTACCAAAAGCAGAGCGCCTGTATCTAACTTTTATTGATTTAGATGTTAAAGGCGATACACAGTTTCCTGATTACAATAAAGTTGCTAATTGGTACGTGAAAGAAGAGCAAGAAAACCATCCGGATGACAAGAATTTATCTAGTTATAAATTCGTAACTTTATATAAAGAACGTTAACATTATTGCGTAAATTTTGATAGATTGATATAATATTCGATAGTCTATATAAGAACAAAGTATTATAAAGGGTTTGTCATGTTTAAATTACCAAAGCTAGTTGCACTTACTGCCGTTGTAGCTGTTAGTTCGTTTTCGTATACAGCACCTGTAAATGCTGAAGATCAATTAGCAGTATCTATTTGTGAATATATTGCGGCAGACGATAAAAACCGATTACGCAGCAAGCTTAAAAGCTCTCGTGTAAAAATTCGTAATATTTATGATGCAGTACAATGTAATGGTAATAACTTATTACGTCATGCTGTTGCTAGTAATGCAGTAGATACTGGTGAGTATATAGTTAAAAACTTATCAAAAAGTGCGTTAACAGATGGTGCTGATATTGCTTGGGCTGAAGGGAATTTTGCCAGCTCACCGCTTATTGCAGTAATTAAAGAGCGTGCAGGTCTTTAATTATAAAAAGGTTTTGTAACGCGACCTTTAGTTAGAAATTTATTGGTCTGGGTTTGTTATTTATAGCAAACCCAGGCTTTTTTCGTTTAGCTAATGTAATCTCACCCCACAACAAAATCATTAATAAACTTCATAACTTACCTGCTCATTTTAAATAACCAAAAATGTAGAGTCTCTGTTTAATAAACAGCTTCAAATTTACTTCTTCAAAAGAGGTAACTTTATTCAGCTGGTATCTATTTTGTATCTGCTAGTTTGTACCAATACGCAATAATACTTAATTATTTTGCGGGGCTAAATGTGTCGCACCTGTGTTAAAAAATTCTCATTTAGAACAACTAAGTAGCGAATTTTTTGCCTAGCTATCAAGACGTTTTTCCATCCTAAAAATAGATCACTTAATTAAGTGAATTGATATTATTTACAAACTTAATCACTAAGGACAGATATGAAAGCTGTAATTCCAGTAGCTGGCTTAGGGACGAGAATGCTCCCTATGACAAAAGCTATCCCAAAAGAAATGCTCCCAATAGTCGATAAGCCTCTAATTCAATATATTGTCAGCGAATGTGTGTCCGCTGGTATTAAAGATATTGTGTTAGTTACGCATAGCTCTAAAAATGCAATCGAAAACCACTTTGATACAAGTTATGAACTAGAAGCGACTCTTGAGAAGCGTGTTAAACGAGCTTTATTAGATGAAATTCGCTCTATTTGTCCAAATGATGTAACTATTATGAGTGTACGCCAAGGTGAAGCTAAAGGGCTTGGACATGCTATTTTATGCGCTAAACCAATAGTTGGTGATAACAACTTTGTTGTGCTCCTGCCAGATGTGATACTTGATGCCTATACTGCGGATCAAGAAACTGAAAACTTAGCGGCCATGATTAAACGCTTTAAAGAAACTCAAGCAAGCCAAATAATGCTTGAGCCGGTAGCTAAAGAAGACGTTAGTAAATATGGTATTGCTGATATAAACGGTGTTGAGTTAATGCCAGGTAAAAGTGCTGCAATTAAAGCAATGGTTGAAAAACCTGATGCAGATTTAGCGCCTTCTAATCTAGCTGTTGTAGGGCGATATGTACTGAGTAAGAATATTTGGCCTCTACTTGCAAAAACGTCTGTAGGTGCTGGCGGTGAAATACAACTTACAGATTCTATTGACGCATTAATGGCACAAGAAACCGTTGAAGCATTTCATATGAGTGGTCGCTCTCACGATTGTGGAGATAAGTTAGGTTACTTAAAAGCAATTGTTGAGTACAGTCTGCGAGATGAAAAGCTAGGTAATGATTTTTCAAGTTTTATAAATGATTTGAATTTACCTTAATACAGCGCGTATTCTTCGTTCTATGGTAGGCTATTTTGAGCTACTAAGTTAGCCGTACTTTTTATACCTAGTAGTAGGCTACGTAGTACGATTGTTACTTATTCTGTATTAATCTTTTCAAGGAATTACCATGATTGAGCAAGGCCAAGAATTACCAGCAGTGACGTTAACGCAATTAACTGACGACGGTATGCAATCTCTTACAAATAAAGAATTGTTTGAAGGTAAAAAAGTCGTGTTATTTGCAGTACCTGGTGCGTTTACTCCAACGTGTTCAAATGCCCATTTACCTGAGTTTATTACCCTTGCTGATAAAATTAAAGCAAAAGGTGTTGATGCTATTTACTGTGTATCTGTTAATGATGCATTTGTTATGAAAGCATGGGGTGACTCACAAAACGCGCAAGAAATTACAATGCTTGGGGATGGCGATGGAAGTTTCACTAAATCGTTAGGGCTTGATAAAGATACTGCTAGTTTTGGTGGTATACGTTCAACGCGCTACGCTATGATTATTGAAAATGCGCTAGTAACTGGTTTATTTGTAGAACAAGACAAAGAGTTTGTTGTAAGCCGCGCAGAATCAGTATTAGAGAAGCTATAACAGTAATAAAGTGTAGATTTTAGCTTTAACTAATCAGCTAGTTATTATTGAAAAAACCGATGTTGGAACAACATCGGTTTTTTTATTAAAGACTCAAACTTTAAATTACGGTTGGTATTGCCCGCTAAGCGTTAAACCAGAGAAAGTGCTATAAGCGTTAACGCTTAAGTGCCAAGTACCTGCTTGTGGATTAGTAAATGTACATGTTTCTGCATTGCCATTTTTATAAGGGCGGCAATCGTATGAGCTTGCTGTTGGTTGGCTACCGTATTTTACAAATAAATCAGCATCGCCACTGCCACCCGATGTTGTTACTGTAAACGTACTCATTCCAGCTGGTACATCTAACGTGTAATGTTTCCACTGCCCAGTATTGGCTGACACATCGCTTATAGTGCCGCCGCCTGCTTGTGGAGTACCTGAACCGCCACCCGATGATGAACCACCAGTAATATTACCTACCAAGCTAACAGCTGAATACGCAGAGTAGCCGTTAAGCATTACGTGGTAAGTTCCCGCAGTAGGGTTATCAATAGAACACTCTTCGCTATTACCGCCTTTATATGGACGACAATCATAGGTAGTAGTTGTAGGTTTACTGCCTGCACGTACGTATAAATCAGCATCGCCAGTACCACCACTCATAGTGAATGTTACGTTAGTTGCACCGCTTGGTACTGTCATCGTGTAAAATGCTTGTGCATTTGCAGCCCCACTTAAACCTGTTTTAGCTTCACCATTAATAAGCTCGCTATCGCCACCTGTAGGTGGAGTAGTGCCGCCACTTGCTGCTGCAACAGCTGCGGCTGCATCAACAATACCCGTACCACAGCTAGTACATGTCGCAGGGAACGAACGGGTAGTTGATTTTAAAATACTTTCTATTTCGTCAGGCGTTGCATCTGGCTTTGCTTGCTTAATAAGTGCCGCAACACCTGCTACGTGGGGCGCAGCCATTGATGTACCCTGTGAAAAGCCATAGCTGTCGCTTGAAGGTGTAGACGAACCTGAATTGTAAGTTGATAGAACGCCTTCAGAGTCGTTTGCAAAGCTTTGAGCGCCACCTGGTGCTGCAACATCAATATTGCTACCGTAGTTTGAGTAATAAGCTCTGCCGCCATTACGGCCCACTGAGGCTACGTTTACTACACCGTTACAGTTACCTGGATTGTAGTTTGCTGAGTTATCGTTATCGTTACCTGCAGCAATAACTACCACAGTGCCGTTACTACGTGCTGTATTAATTGCATTTTGAGTTGTAGAGCTACATGAACCGCTGCCACCTAAACTCATATTAATTACATCAGCAGGGTTTGAGTTAGCAGGAATACCTGAAACACTTCCACCAGATGCCCAAATAATACCGTCTGCAATATCAGAGGTTAAACCACCACACTTACCGAGTACACGAACAGGCACTACTTTTGCGTTATAAGCTACGCCTGCAACACCTTCACCGTTATTGGTTACCGCAGCAACTGTGCCGGCTACGTGCGTGCCATGCCAGCTAGAGTTTTGTGCACCGTTAGTGCCACATTCATTCGCAGCAACTGCATCACCTGGATCACGTGCATCGCTATCGCGACCACCACCGTCATTAGCTACCGAAAGGTTAGAGATCATATCGTAACCCGGTAAAATATTAGCGTTTAAATCAGCATGAGGGCGGTAGCCCGTATCTAGTACAGCTACAACTACACCGCTACCCGTTGCGGTATCCCATGCGGTCGGTAAGTTTAAACCACCGGCTTGCTCGTAGTAGTGCCATTGGTCATCAAAACGTGGATCGTTAGGAGTTGAAAACGGCTTTAACATTTGATCCACTTCAATGTATTCAACATTGCCAGAATCAACCATTTCTTGCATAAACTCTTGGGCCTCTGCCGCACTTAATTTTTTATCAGCACGCATTACGTGGTGGTTATTAAGTGCCATTGCACGAACGTATTTTGCTTTTACTTTGCCTTTTTTAGAAGCGAAGTTTTTAACAAAGCTTTGTGCGCGCTTTTTCATGCTAGCTGGGCTTGCGTCTGCAGTTGAGAGGCTCGCCATTTCGTTATTATTTTTATATTTAATAATGAACTGAGTTTCGAAACCGCCTTGGCTTTGTAGTTTAGCCGATGTTTCAGCCATTGAACTTGAAACTGATTGAGCCATGCCAGATGTTGCAGCAAAAAGCGTACTAACTGTAATTGCAATTGCACATCTTTTAAAAGTTTTACTTGTTGTCATAATTATCCCTAGATTTTTATTTATTATTTCGTGATGTAGGATCACGATGCGGGAACAAAAGTAAACGATCTGTTAACTAGGTTAAAATATCAATTTATTATGTACCTCTTTCATTTAGTTATAACTCAGGTTTTTAGCGGTTTACTCGTTGTTTAGTATTTGTCATATAAATTAAAAATAAGTATAAAGGGTTGGTTTGTTGTGCGAGTAATTATTCCCGACTTATTACTGATGCGTTTTTGTTGTGTAATTGCTAATAATTTAAATGCTACGTTGTTAGCTATCAAACTTTGCTATAATCGGAAAAATTTTTTAGTAGGGTAAAATAATGAGTCAAGTAGATGTAATTGTAATAGGTGCGGGAGCAGCAGGATTAATGTGTGCAGCGCAAGCTGGATACCGTGGCCGAAGCGTTACAGTACTTGATATGGGAAAAAAACCAGGTCGTAAAATTTTAATAAGTGGTGGTGGGCGTTGTAATTTTACAAATGAAAACGCAACCCCTGATAACTACTTATGCGCAAATGCTCATTTTGTTAAATCATGTTTAAGTCGCTATACACAGCATGACTTTATTGAGCTGGTAGACAGACATGGCTTGGCGTATCACCATAAAACATTAGGTCAGCTTTTTTGCGATAACAATGCACAAGACATTGTTGATATTTTACTGACCGAATGTGAGTGGGCCGGGGTAAATATAAAACTACGCAGTGAAGTGATCAGCGTATCAAAAACCGAAACCGGCTATAGCGTTACCACAGAGCAAGAAACCTTAAGCTGTGAGTCGTTAGTTATAGCATCAGGTGGCTTAACTATGCCAAAACTAGGGGCTACACCAATAGGTTATAAAATTGCAGAGCAGTTTGGCTTAAGCGTGTTACCAACTATGGCTGCACTTGTGCCGTTTACTTTGCATCAGCATGATAAAGAGCGTTTTGAAGGGCTCTCGGGAATTAGCATTCCTTGTGAAGTTTCAAGCGAAGACGGCACCGTATTTAAAGAAAACATCCTCTTTACTCACCGAGGGTTATCGGGCCCAGCAATATTGCAAATAAGCTCATTTTGGCGAGCAGGGCAGGCTGTAACTATAAACCTATTACCTGAAATTGATTTAAGGCAGCAACTTGCTGATTGGCGAGAAACGCAAGCACAAAAGTCGTTAAAAAATAGCCTTGCGACTATTTTACCTAAACGCTTTATAGAAATACTGCACGAAAGCAAAGCGATACCAGATTGTAATATTAATCAGCTTACCCATGCTCAAATAAATGAGTTAGTAAATTATATTCATGCGTGGCAAATTAAACCCAATGGCACAGAAGGTTATAGAACAGCAGAAGTAACATTGGGCGGTGTAGATACTGACGAGTTGAGCTCAAAAACCTTTGAAGCTAAAAAAGCTAAAGGCCTATACTTTATAGGCGAAGTAACTGACGTAACAGGTTGGCTTGGAGGCTACAACTTCCAATATGCGTGGAGCTGTGGATTTGCTTGTGGGCAGCACGCTTAAGTTTAGGCTATAAACCTATTTAAGTAAGTTGATTGAGCGATAACGGTTGAATCGTTATCGCTAACACATACTTTATTGCGTCCATTATTTTTAGCCTTATATAGCGCTGTATCAGCCCGCTCCAGTAGTTTTAGCACTGTATCGTCTTTTTGTATCGTTGCTAATCCAATACTTATAGTAAATGCTACATTTGTAACTGTGTTTTCGGCAATATACTTTCTCAGGTCATCGGCTTTTTTAGCGCTATCATTTAAAGAGGTGTTGGATAAAATAATAGTGAATTCTTCTCCACCCCATCGCGCAATAAGTGCGTCATTTCCCATACGGCTTTTTAATATTTTTGCAAATTCAGTTAGCACGTTATCACCAACCAAATGCCCGTAGGTATCGTTTATATTTTTGAAGTGGTCTATATCGCAAATAAGTAAGCAATGTGGGGTTTTAAAAACGTCATTTTTAGCAATTAACTGTGATAATTCAAAATCAAATTTTTGCCTGTTATAAAGCCCCGTTAACTTATCGGTTTCTGCTAAGTGTTGAATTTCTAAGTTACGGATAGATAATCGAGTGTATGCCGAAAACCGTGTTTTTTCGTAAAACCTAAAAATTAAAATATGAGCAAGGCTTACTTCTATAAGATTAAATAAAGAGCCTAAGCCAATTGTTACAGTTTGCTGTTGTTGTAAATACACAAGATACGCACAAATAGCAAAAGCGACTGCACTAAATAGGCTTCCCCAGTTTCTTCCAACTAAAAAAAAGCTAAAAGGCGGGATTAACGTCGCCCAAAATAAAGAATGCGCATGCCCACCTACAGAAACCACAAACATCATTATTAAGCTAACGACCATAAGGGTAACAGCCCACGCTGCTGCATTTACGTTGGCTGTTTTATTAAACCAAGTATAAATACCTAACGATATCGTAAGTCCTAAGGCATCAATTAAAGCAATGTCATAGCTTTTAAAATAAAAAAGATTGAGGAGTGTTAAAACTAAAAAGTAACATGTAGTTATTAGTAAAGAGTGGGCTATTAAGCGAGTACGCCAAAAATCCTTATGGTCTTTTGGGTATTGTGGAAACTCTTTGTACCAAAAACCTAGCATAATGAACGACTCTTTAGCCTCTGAATTTAGTGATTATTACTTATATTAGGCTTTTATTATAGTTTTTTACTTTGATTAAAACGCTTATATACGGTGGTGTTTATAAAAGTTTAAAGATCATTACAGCATTTTTCAAAGGTATGAAGGACTAGGTAGTGACTGATTACTTAAATGTAATATGCCTCGCCTTGATTTAATTGACGCAGAGCTCGCCGTTATCGCTTACGTAGAGCTCTGAATAAATGCTATATCTATTCCTCTATAAATGCTTCGCCTTGTGTCATCCACTTTGCAGCTGGTTTGCCTTTTAAGTAATGATCAAAGTACTGCATCATACGTACTGAAAAATCGACCTGATTAGGAAACTTTTTCAAGTGGTGTGGTTCACCTTCGTATTGTAAAAAGGTTGCATCTTTACCAGCGCGGCGAAGTGCTAAGTAGTACTGCACGCCTTCGTGCCAAGGCACTGCATCGTCTTTATCGCCAAACATAATTAAAATAGGGGTATTTACTTTATCTGCAAAAAACACCGGTGAGTTTTCTATGTACAGTTCTGGTGCTTCAAATAAGTTTTTACCTATACGGCTTTGCCCTGTTTCGTATTGAAACTGACGAGCAAGACCTGATTTTAAACGTATGCCACTATAAGCACTGGTCATGTTTGATACTGGCGCGCCAGATACAACCGCTTTAAACATATCTGTTTGGGTTATCATAAACGCACTTTGATAGCCCGCCCAAGAGTGGCCTTGTAAACCTATTTTATCAGGGTCGGCTATGCCTAAATCTATTAATTTTTGGGTGGCGTTTATCATGGTTTGCGTTGACGATTTACCCGGGTGACCTATTTCAAAACGAATATCAGGTAAAAATACCGCATAACCGTTTGAGGTAAACATAGGGAAATTAGGGCGATGGTTTAATTCCATTTTTGGAAAATCAAACATACGCTGGCTCATGTAACGGTAAAAATACACAACCACAGGCACTTTATCGCCTTTTTTATATCCCGCAGGTTTTATTAGTACGCCTTGTAAGTCTTCGCCATCAAAACCTTTATAGCTTATCAGCTCTGGCTTTTCGCCCCAGGCAAAATTACTAATTTGTGGGTTTAGCGTGGTCACTTGTTTTGGTGAACTAAAGCTAAAATCTGTTTGGTAGTAATCAGGAAATTGGCTATAAGTTTGCGAGGTAAATAAGTACTTGTCAGCCTTTTTGGCTTTTTTAACCATATCAAAGCGTTTATCACCGCTAAGCACCTTAGTTAGTGTGTTAGTGGTTAAGTCGAGCTTTGCAACTTCGCTTTGTTTAGTTTGTAAGTTAATAGCAGAGACAAGTAATGTATCGCCTTTTTTAAAGCCCACTCTGGTTTTATCAAGCTTAATAACACGGTACTGCGTATTGCTTTGCTTACCATTAGTTAGGCGTTTAGCTTGCTTAGTTTTTACATCAAACGCCCAAATATCGTATTTACTATAAGCAAGCACTTGGCTGCTATCGGTCATCCAACCTGCAAAACCATAACCAGGTTGAGTAGATGGGTAGTCGTGTTTATCATCAGCAAAGGTTGCCTGAATCGCTTTTGTAAGCGGTGTTACTTTATTATTTTTTAAATCTTTTAACTGTATTTGGCTATCGCTAAAATAAGCTGCAAACTCACCATTAGGGGCAAGGCTCGGTCTAAACGGGTAGTTACTTATAATTGGAGTTTGTTTACCGGTATTTATATTTACTGCAAAGTAATCAGCAAAAAAACCGCCGTACATTATTTTTTCTAGGTAGGGGATGTTAGATGAGCCAAGTAAAGACACATCTCGCTGAGGGTTTAGTGCAACCTCGGGCATGTTTGGTGTACTAAGTTGCGCAACTTTTTGCGAGTTAACGTGATACACCGCACTGTAATGGCGATTTTTATTAACTTCGTTCCATTGCTGCTCTTCACGTGGTTTTATTTGCGCATCGTTGTTGTGCCATACATTAAGACCTTTATGCTCACGTATGGTATCAAAGTCGTATAGTGAGGCTTCGTCGGTATACTCTTTAGCTTTTACTTTAGCTGCTAATTTTGGATGGTTTTCAAAATATAAGCGCTCGCCATTTTCTGACCATTCAAGGGTGGCTGTTTTACCTAGAGTCCATGTTTTATTAGGTGAATCTATAGTTGAGAGCTTCTCGTTTTTATATAGCTGTAAAGTGTAGCTTCGGCGGCGCGTGTCATCATTTACATAGTTACCCAATGCAAACGCTGCAATATTGTCAGTGGGGTGCCACGCTATTTTATTTGCGATTACGCCCGGTTCTTCAATTAATACGCTGCTATTAAAGTCACTGAGCTCAATTAACGCTATTTGGTTGTTATTACCATCGCTGTAACTTTGACTCACTAATAGCTGGCTGTTAGCTGAGTTAATAGCGTAGCTAAATACGTTTTCTATTGTATGAGTGCGTTTATCAGATAAATTTACGATAACAAGCGCATAGCTCTTATCTTTTTTATCGGGCGTGATAGCGTTGTCTTCTTCGTTTTTAGTGCTATCGGTTTTATCTTCTACTTTTGCGTCATCGTCTTTTTTATTTAAACGATAAGCAAGCCACATACCGTCATCAGATAACGTGTAATCTTTTACATCAGCAAAGCCTTGTTGGGCATCTGATTGTGTGTTTACGAGTACCAGATTGTTTTTAAGTGTGTCTTTTTTTTTGGTTGTTTCTATTTCAAGTAATGTAGGTACTTGTGTAAAAGCGACCCAGTTAGCGGCTTTATTAATATGAGGCTTAGTGCCGCGTTCTACTTCTGCGATGAGTGTATTGCTTTGTAGTGAGTAAACTTGACCAGTTGCATTTCCACGATACGGCGTTGCACTAAAAGTGAGTACTTGACCATTGTCAGATAGTTGTGTGCTTTTAGCTGATTTAAAACTGAATACGTCTTTAAATTGTAGCGATTCTTTGGCGTGTATGCCGGTGCTAGTTAAGCTGGCAAAGAGTGCCGTGCTTAATAAGGTGAGTTTTGTTTTCATTATTGATTCTCGTATTATGACATTGTTTCATTGTAACGAGTTTGGTTCATAATTCGAGCGGATCAGATAAATGGCAGCTACATACGACAAAACGACCCGCAGGTCGTTTTTTAGTATTTAATTTATTAATTTAGCAAACATTACAGCCAAATTTTTTGTAGCTCAAGCCATTGTTTTTCAAATTGAACACTTGGTTTTGCTTTAAAGTCGCTACGTACAAACTGATTCATTTTGCCTTCAACGTAGGCAAGTAAAAAGTTTGCAAGTGTAAGCTCATCACTTTGAAAGTTTTTACCTTCACGTAATTTGCGCTCACGAAGCACTTGTTTAAACTGAGTTTCTAGTTTTTCAAACAAGGTTTGTACACGTTCGCGTAAACGTTCCTGCTCACCTTGCAGAGCATCGCCCGTTAAAATACGAGTAATACCTGGGTTTTTTTCAGCAAAGGTTAAAAGTAATAATAGAATGTTATAAATGCGCGTTTGGCTTTCTTTTTCGTTTTCAATAATAATATTTATACGAGATAAAAGGGTATCTTCAATAAACTCAATTAAGCCCTCAAACATACGCGCCTTGCTCGGAAAATGACGGTATAGCGCGGCTTCAGACACACCCACCTCAGCAGCTAGTTTTGCTGTGGTGATACGTTGGCCTAAATTAGTTTCTAACATTTGTGCGAGTGCTTGCAGTATTTGCTCTTTGCGATTACTTCTTTTTGTCGCAGGCATGAACATTCCTTTTTATTAGTTATTCTTAGTGGCGCAGTTAAGAACCCTAGTCATTTTTTGTTCAAATGATTGGCGTATGTTAATGTTTTATTCAGTTTGTTTCCAGCCTTTTTATAGATGTTTAGCCAGCTGTTCGATCACCTTGCGAGCTATTTCTATTTTACTTGTTGTTGGTAATTCTAGTTGTTCATTGTGCCAGTACAGTGTTAAAGCATTATGATCGGAATTAAACCCTAAGCCACTTTTTGATACGTCATTAGCGCAAATCATATCTAGATTTTTATTTTGTAGTTTACCTTTAGCATAGCTTTCTACATTTTGAGTTTCGGCGGCAAATCCAACCGTATAAGGGCGGTTTTGTGTAAGGTTTGCAATAGCTGCAATTACGTCAGGGTTTTTAGTTAAAGTAAGAGTGAGTTCGTCGCCTTGCTTTTTCATTTTTTGAGTCGCAATGTTTGCAGCTCGATAATCCGCAACAGCAGCGCAACCTATAAAAGCATTAGATTGTGGTGCATAGGTAAGTGACTCAGTTAATAGCTCCTCAGCGCTTTCTATATTAATAAGGTTTGCGCCAGTAGGGGCTTTTATAGTGACAGGGCCCGAAATTAAATTAACCTTAGCACCGAATTGCAAAGCGGCTTCTGCCAGTGCATAACCCATTTTTCCAGAGCTGTGATTTGATATAAAACGTACCGGATCGAGAGGCTCTCGCGTTGGGCCTGCCGTTATTGTAATTGTTTTTCCTGCAAGTAATTGCGGTTGCTCTTTTGCTGTACATAGTGCAACTAGCTCATGTGGCTCTAACATTCGCCCAGCGCCGATATCGCCACAGGCTTGCTCACCTTTACCTGGGCCCCAAATAAGTACGTTACGTGCTTTTAATGTGGCTAAATTTGCTTGTGTAGCTGCGTGTGCATACATTTGCTGGTTCATGGCTGGTGCTACAGCTACTTTTGCAGGCGTTGCTAGCAGTAACGTCGTTAGTAGGTCGTCAGCAATGCCGGCTGCCATTTTTGCAATAATATTGCAGGTAGCTGGGGCAACTAAAATTAAGTCAGCCCATTTTGCAAATTCAATATGCCCCATTGAAGCTTCAGCAGAAGGGTCTAGCAATGAGTCAGAGACTGTTTCTCCACTAACGGCTTGCATGGTCAGTGGTGTAATAAAGTGTTTAGCTGATTCAGTCATAACTACTTTTACTTCACAACCAGCGTCTTTTAATCGCCTAACGAGTTCTGCGCATTTATAAGCTGCAATACCGCCGGTAATACCTAGTACAATTTTTTTGTTTGTTAAGTTAGTCATGAATGTTCATCAGTTTTTATTAAATATTGGGCTTAAAATAACAAATCTTTACCCGTACAGCGAAGTTTTTTAATTCGAAATAACAGGCTAAATTTTAAATTTGCATTACATTTATAAGACACTTTCGCCTCTCAAGGATGAACAATGCAACTTACTTCACTTCCAAACTCACTTCGACCTCGTGAAAAACTCATCTCCAAAGGAGCTAAAGCGCTTACTGATGCTGAGCTCCTTGCCATATTTTTAAGAACAGGGTTACCGGGAATGAATGTAATTGAGTTGGCTCAGCATCTATTAAATGAAAATAAAACCCTACATAATTTGTTTAATGCCAGTATTGAGGAGTTTTGCTCTCAAAAGGGGTTAGGGACCGCTAAGTATGTGCAGCTACAAGCTGTATTAGAGCTAAGCCAACGTTATATGCAGGAGCGTTGCCAACGAGATGCAGTGTTTAATTCGCCAAACTCAGTTTATGACTATCTAACAATTCAAATGCGAGGCTTGCAACAAGAAGTATTTATGGTGTTATACCTAGATAGCCAAAATAGATTAGTAAAAGACGAAATACTTTTTTATGGCACAATTAATTCTGCCAGTGTGTATCCGCGTGAAGTGGTAAAGGCTGCCCTTAAAAATAATGCAGCCGCTGTTATTTTTGCGCATAATCACCCAAGTGGTATTGCAGAACCGAGCCAAGCAGACAAACTTATTACTAATAAATTGCAGCAAGCACTGCAATTGGTCGACATAAGTGTGCTCGATCACATCATTGTTGGTGGAGAAACCTGTGTTTCGTTTGCCGAGCGAGGCCTGATTTAGCTTTGTCAGACACATAAGTGTGTTAAAAATGAGCTGTTTAACGTGTTTTGGCAAATTAGTTTAATTTAAATGCAGTTTTTACTTTCCCTAAGGGCATTCGATCTTTATAATTAGCCGCTATCAAATTTACATATATGAGCTGATTGGATAGATCAGTGTTTGATCTTTGCCTGTAAAAGCTGTATAAAGAGCGCCCTTCGATTTATCTCTAGGGCGGAAATACACGGCCTTAGATTAAATTAAGCTCGAGCGAAGTTATTGGAGATATATAGACATGTCTAAAGTATGTCAAGTTACAGGTAAGCGTCCAGCGGTTGGTAATCACCGTTCACACGCGAGAAACGCGACTAGACGTCGTTTCCTACCTAACCTACAAACACACCGTTTTTGGGTTGAAAGTGAAAAACGTTTTGTAACATTACGCACTACTACTAAAGGTATGCGTATTATCGATAAAAAAGGCATCGACACGGTTCTTACAGAAATCCGTGCTCGCGGCGTTAAAGTTTAAGGATCTGAATCATGCGCGATAAAATCCGTTTAGTTTCAACTGCCGGTACTGGTTTTTTCTACACTACTGACAAAAACAAACGTAACATGCCTGAGAAGATGGAAATCAAAAAGTTTGATCCAAAGATTCGTAAACATGTTCTTTTTAAAGAAGCTAAAATTAAGTAATTTTAGTTCTTCTTTTAGAATTTAAAAACCCAGCTTAGGCTGGGTTTTTTGTTTTTAAACTATGATTAGCGAATTGACATAAAAAAACCTCGTTGGCATAACCAACAAGGCTTTTAAATCAAAAAACGTTATACCAATAGCATTAAACTAGTGATTTATTTAATGCGATAAAATAATCATGTTTTTAATAAAATTGGTATCATTAGATTTTTGTGAATGCATCTTGTAGTGGTGGTACTACTTGCTTTTTACGGCTCAGTACACCATCTAACCATACTTTATCATTCTCTGGTTTTACACCGTAAGCCTGCTCAACTAAGTTTGCATCGTCAGATACAATTAGCATTTCTGAGCCTTCTTTCATTATATCGGTAAGCAGTAAAAATACAGAGTGGCGATTGCCCTCAACTTTTAGCTTAGCAATATCGGCTGCAAGGTCTGCTTTAATATCGTCAAAAACAGCAAGGTCGATTACTTCTAGCTGGCCAATGCCTACTAGGTTACCGTTCATGTTGAAATCTTTAAAGTCACGCATTACTAAATCACGTGCTGGTGTGTCTTCTACCGCAGATTTAACGCGGAACATATCCATACCAAGTTCTTTAAAGTCTTCGATGCCTGCAATTTCAGCTAGCGCTTCAACACATTTAATATCGGCTGTGGTACATGTTGGCGATTTAAATATAACTGTGTCGCTTAAAATTGCACACATCATGATACCAGCGATGTCTTTAGGGATTTCTACGTTGTAGAAGTCATACATCATTTTAATAATAGTGTTTGAACAACCAACAGGACGAATCCAACATTCAAGCGGAGTCGATGATGTTAAGTCACCTAATTTATGGTGATCTACCACACCAACAACGCGAGCTTGGTCGATATCATCAGGCGCTTGTGTTTTTTCTGTGTGATCTACAATATACACATCTTCACCAGCGTAGCTTAACTTAAGCTCTGGTGCTTCAAAACCAAATCTATCAAGGATAAATTGAGTTTCAGGTGAAACTTCACCAAGACGAGTTGGAATTGCTGGCTCATCAATTTGGTTTTTTAAATAAGCCAGTGCAATTGCACCACAAATAGAATCTGAATCTGGGATTTTATGGCCCACTACATACATAGACATTGACGGAACTCCTTTAAATTTGTCGATATTCTAACAAAGTCTGCGGCCTTTAACATATAGACAGCGCAATTAAGTTTTAGTTACACTTTAAAATCTTGAATTTACTAGGTGTATTTATATGCGACTGGGCCGTAAAGGTTGGAACAACGTTATAATATTTTCGATGTTGATTATGATCTTCTTTTTAAATGGCTGGCATAAGCAATTTTTAGGAGGGGAGGATAAACCAGCGTTACAAGCTGTACTCCCCCAGCAAAGTTTTGTACTTACACTGCAATTTGTTGATCAAAAAATTGAGCGAATAGGAACAAGTTGGCGTACAACACCACTACAAAAAGATATACCGCTCGTGTGGAAAGCGTCTGAGCAGCAGCTTAGTGATTTAGTTAACCAATGGCAAAGCGCGGCGCTAATGGGGGTTAATGAGTCTGTTGTTTTTAATCCAAATGCACCTTTATACGTTGCTACATTTGAGTTAGCTGGCGAAAGTATGCCGTGGGTTTATTTGCTCTATAAAGGCGATGGACAATATTATTTACTCGAAAAGAGAAGCCAGCGAATACTCGCACTCGATTTAAAAACTGCTCAGCAGTTATTCCCTAGTTTTGATTTTTCACAAAGTGAGTCTAATTAATGCCTGAATTACCAGAGGTAGAAGTGAGCCGAATGGGCATCACTCCCCACGTACAAAACCAAGTTGTTACAAAGGTAAATATTTACAATGCCAGTATGCGCTGGCCAGTGCCCGATGATGTGTATCAACTTGAAGGGTTAACTGTTACTAGTATTGAGCGACGAGCTAAATATTTACTTTTACACTGTGAGCTTGGGAGCACTATTTTACATTTAGGTATGTCGGGCAATTTGCGGGTTGTAGATAAAAGTGAGCCTTTAAAAAAGCACGACCATGTAGAATTTATTTTTGGCAACGGTAAAGCGCTGCGCTTAAACGATCCTCGTCGTTTTGGTTGTTGCTTATGGCAAGAGCCCGGTGAGGTGCATAAGCTACTCTCTAAGCTTGGTCCTGAGCCGCTTACCGATGATTTTTTTGCTAAACGCGTGTACGAACAATCGCGCAATAAAAAAGTACCGGTAAAGCAGTTTATTATGGATAACGCAGTGGTTGTTGGTGTTGGTAATATTTACGCGAATGAATCATTATTTAAAGCGGGTATACATCCAAAGCGAGAAGCGGGAAAAGTATCGCTCAAACGTTATCAAGCACTTATCCCTATTATAAAAGACACTCTTGCAGCGGCTATTACACAAGGTGGTACAACGCTTAAAGACTTTGCACAAAGTGATGGTAAGCCTGGGTATTTTGCTCAAGAGTTATTAGTATATGGGCGCAAAGGCAAGCCATGTATGACGTGCGAAAACGAATTAGAAGAAATTAGATTAGGGCAACGCAGTACTATTTTTTGCTCAAATTGCCAAAAGTAGTTATTTAAATATTTAGTTATTTAAATTTTATCGATTCTAAATTTAATGAGATTTAAGGGCCAGCTTTAAAAGCGGGCCCTTCATTTTAAAGCTCAAACGGTGCTACACCGACTGCTTTCATTTTATATCCTACCTGCGCTATTTCGCCTGACCATGTTTCTGTGCTTATTATTCCGGTTACAACGATTGCGTCGTACAGACTATCTATAGGCACACCACCTTTAATCGTTACATGGACTATTTGATTTGGCGGTGGTGGTGGTACGTGTATACAGGCGCCAAAATAAGGCACGAGTAAAAACTCAGTAATGACTTCGCTATCGCCCTCAAGTGGCACAACAAAACCTGGCAAACTTACCGATTGACCATCAAGCGCTTTTACCACTGGAGCATCTAAATCGGGTTGCACCCAGTTTTGATCGCTGCCTTCGTGATTAGCTTGTGCTTGAGTGTCTATTTGCATATGACCTTTGGGAATTAAGTCTTCCCAAAAAATTTCTTTTGGTGGATTGGCATAGCTCGCTACGCTTATAAATAATAAGCTAATAGCAGCAATGTATTGAAAAGCTGTTTTAAAAAATGTCATAAAATACCTAAAAATTATGCTTTTATACTCATGCCATCGCTGAGTGAATAAAAATAAGCGCGAGTAGCGGGTATTAAGCCAATAATAAAACCTGCGGCCATAATAACCCCGATTAAGCCCAGTTCATAGTAAGAGAGCATTGTGATATTTACGCTTATACCAGCATGGCTTTGTAAGTAACCGCCAGCTGAAAAAATAACTAAGTAATAAAGCGCACTACCTACTAGGCAACCAAGTAAAGTTGTCAGTAATGACTCAATACTTATAAGTGTAAATAAATGCGAAGGGCGAGCGCCTACTGAGCGCAATATAGCAAGTTCGCGACGACGCTGACTCAGGTTCGCAAGCAATGTTGTTAACATGCCAAGTAAGCTTACTAACACGACAACAGCTGAGAATAGCAATAGTATTTTTTCTACTATGGCGAGCATTTCCCATAACTCTTTAAGTGTTACGGTTGGCATAATGCCAAGTAAAGCTTCTTGCTTATATTGATTTATATTGCGCCTAATTTGTAATGTGTACAAAGGCGAATTAAATCCCATTAAAAATGCTGTAATTTGCTTTGGGTGACCAACTAGGTTGTTATGTTCGTCATGCTCATGCTCATGCTCATGCTCA
>NZ_JACJED010000023.1:0-73469 GCF_014163885.1 Pseudoalteromonas sp. SR43-2
ATTACGTAGCTTATTTATCTGTAATAAAAAAGCATGTTGTATGAGCTCATAGTTAGTATTTTATGACTGTATGAGTATAATGCACGCGGTATTATTTAATTTATACACTGAATTTTCTAACCAAATAGTTGTTACCGAGGAGGACACTAGATGCAAGTTGCATTAGTAGGGTTAGGCGTTATGGGAAAAAATCTTGCCCTAAACTTGATTGAAAAAGGGATAACGCTAGTCGCTTATGATAAAAACCCACATGCGGGTGAAGAGTTACTAAGTTGTGCCAAATCACAAGGCATGGCTGATAGGCTTCACATTGTCTCTGATTTAAGTGACATGGTAAGGCGTTTAGAGGCACCTCGTTCTATTTTATTACTTGTTCCTGCTGGTGAGTTAGTTGATACAGTTTGTAATGAACTTGTAGAGGCCGGCGTTAATTGTGACGATATGATAGTCGATTGCGGTAATAGTAATTATAAAGATGGTATAACGCGTAAACTCAAATACCAAAATAAATTTGAATTTGCCACTATGGGAATTTCTGGCGGTGCAGAAGGCGCTCGTCATGGTCCTGCAATGATGGCAAGTGGTTCTGAAGGTGGTTGGGAACGTATTGAGCCATGGTTTGAAAAAGTAGCTGCTAGCTATAATGGCGACTCATGTTTTGCACGTGTTGGCCAATCAGCAAGTGGTCATTTTGTAAAAATGGTTCACAACGGTATTGAATACGCACTGATGCAACTTATTGCAGAAGTGTACCAATTACTTCGTTTAGGTACTAATCGTTCTCCACAAGAAGTAGCTGAGATATTTAATGACTGGTCAGAAGGTCAATTAAATAGTTACTTACTGTCTATTTCTAGCCATATATTGTCACTTGAAAATCATAATAATGTACCGCTTGCGGACTTAATTGATAATAAAGTTGGCGCTAAAGGTACTGGTCTTTGGACTGCGCAAAATGCACTAGAGCTTGGTATTGCTGTCCCTTCACTTGTTGCTGCTGTTCAAGCTCGTCATTTAACTAATGCATGTAACACAACGGCTGCACAAGAGATGACATATGCATCTAAATCAACGAACAATGTTGAAATTGATTTAGAAGAGCTAAAAGACGCGTTCTTACTTGCAAGCTTACTTGCGTATCGTCAAGGTTTAGCGCTAATTAAAGGTGCATCACGTACTCATCAGTGGAAAGTAGATTTATCTAAAACGCTTCAAACATGGCGCGCTGGTTGTATAATCCGTGCTGATTACCTTGATAGCGTTGCACAAGGTGTTGAATTTATTGACACTCTTGAAAAAGAGTCTAACTCTTTGCGAAAAATTACCGGTCAAGCAATAATGACTGGTTTAGCATTCCCTGTATTGGGAGCTACACAAACGTATTTAGCAACATTAACTACACCGAGTAATGGGCATTTAGTTCAAGCCCAGCGTGATTACTTTGGTGAGCACGGCATAAAAACCCACAGTGGTGAAATGTGTCATTTAACTGATTTAGTAGATATAGACGCTAAAGTTAGATAAAAAACAGTTGTTTAAAACGATAAAGGCACGCTATTTAGCGTGCCTTTTGTATTTTTAGCCCGTAAAAATTAACGGCTTAACTCACCACGTAAGTTATCTTGCATTAAATGACGAATCGTTTCGACTTCAAGATTTTGGCTAAATAAATAATGTAACTTAGTTAAACATGCTTCAAGGGTCATATCATACCCACTTATTACACCAATATTTAATAGCGCATTACCTGTTGCATAGCCACCCATGTTTACATGACCTTTTAAACACTGAGTTAAGTTAACAATTACGACGCCACGTTTACTTGCTTCTTCGAGTATTGACAAAAAGCTCGGATCTTGTGGTGCATTACCTACACCAAAGCTCAGTAGCACCAGTGATTTAATATTGCCATTGACCAAGCTTTTAACTACCTCTTGGCTAATGCCAGGATACAAATAAAGCACCCCGATAGGTTGAGGTGTAATTGGTGTAACTTGCAGCTCATTTTCAACATATGGGCTAAGCTGACCCTTAATAAGTTGAATATTAATACCTGATAACGCTAAGGGGTCTAGATTAGGCGAGGCAAAAGCATTAAACCCATCCGCGTGTGCTTTAGTTGCTCTATTACCTCTAAACAGTTGGTTATTAAAGAAGAGACTTACTTCAGCAATAGGATAATTTGCAGCTAAATACATGGCATTAAGTAAGTTTACTTGGCCATCAGAACGTAATTGTGAGAGCGGAATTTGTGAGCCGGTTATAATCACAGGTTTAGTCAAATTTTCGAACATAAATGACAGCGCTGAGGCTGTATACGCCATAGTATCAGTGCCATGGAGCACCACAAAACCATCATAATCTTGGTATTTATCTTTGATATCATTAGCAATAAGTTGCCAATGCTCTGGAGACATGTCTGAAGAATCTATAAGAGGGCAGTATTCGTGAATATCAAACAAAGGCATTTCATCACGATTAAATTCTGCGTTATTAACTACGGTTTCTGTTAAAAAACCTTCAGCCGGAATATAGCCTCGACTCGATTTTTTCATACCTATAGTACCGCCAGTATAAGCGATATAAATGCGTTTACGTTTCATAAAAAAAGCCCAGTAAAAAAACTGGGCCTAGTATAACGTTAAGCAGCTTTAAATACAGCTGATTAGGTGAAGCTATGCACTTTTATTGTGCAACGTTACACACTAAACAGCGTGCGTATACACCTTGTGGATCGTTGTAATCCTTAAGGTTTTCAACTTCAGTACTTAATTGGTTAATAACACTTTGTAAATTAGCTTGTGTTGCTAACACAGATGTTTTTTGTGTTTGCAAACCAAGCATAGATTTAATAGACGCATTACCAAAAATGTTTTGAATCATTTTTTCTTGCGAGCTTAAATCTTGTTTAATAGTTTTAACTTCATAATGATTAAGCTTGGCAAGTGCAGCCGCGGCTTCAATCGCACCTTGTTTGTCGCCTAGCTTATCAACCAAACCTAGTTCAAGTGCTTGAGATGCAATCCATACACGGCCTTGGGCAATTTTGTCAACCTGCTCAGGCGTCATATTACGCGCATCAGCAACAACATTTAAAAAGCGACCGTATGCTTCCTCAACGTTCATTTGAATTACTTGACCCATCTTTTCATTTAGTGGACGAGTGATAGAAAAGCCAGCCATTTCGGTTGTTGCAACGCCATCTGAATAAACACCAATTTTCGATAAGGTTTTCTCAAATGTCATAAACGTACCAAATACACCAATTGAGCCTGTAATTGTACTTGGTGCTGCCCAAATTTCGTTTGCAGCAGAGGCAATCCAATAACCACCTGATGCAGCCACAGAACTCATTGAAGCAATAACAGGTTTACCAGCAGCCTTAAGGGCTAATACTTCAGCACGAATAACTTCAGAGGCAAACATACTACCGCCACCAGAGTCTATACGTAGTACAACCGCTTTAACTTTATCATCCAGGCGTGCTTTACGAAGTAGGGCAGCTGTAGAGTCACCCCCAATTTCGCCCGCTTTACGCTCACCATCAACAATCGTACCTTTAGCAACAACTACCGCTACTTTTTCGGTAATAGGGTTATCAATTTCAATAGGCGGTTTAATTAAGCTTAAGTATTCACGAAATGAAACTTGCTTAAATGTCTTACCATCTTCTTGTGTGCCCACTAAATCAATTAATTGTTTGCGAACTTGCTGATTTGTTTTTAAAGAGTCAACCCACTGGTGATCAAGTGCATATTTACCTGCATCGCCATCGGCAGCTTTCATTTTTTCTAGATATACGTCCATTGTTTCGTCAAAATTTGACTCATCAAACGGGCGAACAGCGGCAACATCTTGTTTGTATTCGCTCCAAAGAGCGCCTAACCAAACGCGGTTAGCTTCTTTAGCTGCATCGGACATGTCGTTACGAATAAAAGGTTCTACTGCTGACTTAAATGTACCAACACGGAAAATATGCTGCGTTACTTCAAGCTTTTCAAGTGCATCTTTAAAGTAAAGCGGGTACATGCCATAACCTTCAATACCTACGCTGCCGTATGGGTGCATAGCTATTTCGTCAGCATGCGATGCAATATAGTATTGTGCTTGAGTATAGTAATAACCCGATGCAATTACTTTTTTGCCAGCTTGCTTGAAGGCATCAATAGCCTTTGTAATTTGCTTAAGTTTATTTAAATGTGCTTTAGGCATCTCTTGTAAATCAAGCAATATCACCGTGATACGATCGTCTTTAGTCGCTTCGTTTATTACTTCAACAATATCGTCGAGTAATATTTCGCTTGGTGCTTCAGAACCAGAAGTTGCATCACTAATTGCGGCTTCAACTGGGTCTATATATGTTTTCTCTTCAACAATAGGGCCATTTAAGTTAAGCCTAAGTACAGAGCCATTTTCAACTATTATTTGATCATCGTCACTTGAGAGTGACACAAAGAAAACAATTACCAGTAATAAAAACAAAATGTTTAGTATTAAGCGACGAGAAAAATTAATTCCAGCCCAAATACCTTTAAATACCTTTGCTATCAAAATAGCTCCTTAATTTGGTACAGTTAATACATTAGTCCCATCTTAGCCTAGAATAAAAATAAATTTAACTGCTAAATCGTAACGAAGTGTTTATGAACCTATATAAACGTAAGTTTTTACTGCTATTTTTAATTAAATGCATGCACATATTGCTTATTACTTGCCATTAAAGCAGAATTAGCTAATGTATACAGGTTAGACCAGTTAACGGGGCACAAGATGTTAGAACAACAATTACAACTAAAACACACACAATTACGTAACCGCTTGGTTATGGGCTCAATGCATACAGGTCTTGAAGAGGGCTGGCATAATCGCAAACGCTTACGCGCATTTTATGAAGCACGTGCAAAAGGTGGCACCGCAATGTTAATTACAGGCGGATACAGCCCTAATTTACGTGGCAAGCTAACACCTATTTCTTCCTCATTTAATAGCTATTACGATGTGTTTAAGCATCGGGCTTACACAGATGCTGTGCATAAACACGGTGGAAAAATTTGTTTGCAATTATTACATGCTGGACGTTATGCATACCATCCTTTCAATCAAGCACCAAGTGCAATAAAAGCACCTATTAATCCTTATAAACCTAAAGCGATGTCGCTTGGCTCGATTAAAAAAACAATTAAAGACTTTGCGCATTCTGCCTATATGGCTGAAAAAGCCGGCTACGATGGCGTAGAAGTCATGGGTTCTGAAGGGTATTTGATTAATGAGTTTATGGCGCCGCACACCAATAAACGTGATGATGAGTTTGGTGGCAGCTTAGAAAATAGAATGCGACTTGCACTTGAAATAGTTAAAGCTGTAAGAGCAAAAGTATCTGAAAAATTCTTAATTATTTTTAGATTGTCGGTCATTGATTTGATTCCAAACGGTTCAACACCAGAGGAAGTTGTTATTCAAGCTACCGAACTTGAAAAAGCGGGTGTTGATATATTTAACACTGGTATTGGTTGGCACGAAGCGCGTGTACCGACTATTGCGAGTATGGTGCCACCGGGTGCATTTAAAGAAGCATCAAAGCGTTTAAAAGACGTAGTTAATGCCCCTGTGATTGCTGTTAACCGAATTAATACTCCAGAAATTGCTAACGATATTTTAAATGCAGGCGAGGCTGATTTAATTTCGATGGCACGTCCATTATTAGCTGATCCTGAGTTTTTTAATAAGTACGTAAACAATCAATCTAAACAAATCAATATTTGTATTGGCTGTAACCAGGGTTGTCTAGATCACGTATTTAAAAATAAACGTGCTACGTGTTTAGTTAATCCACAAGCTGCATTTGAGCTAGATTACCCGCTAGAGCAAGCAGCTAAAGCTAAAAATGTATTAGTTGTCGGTGCAGGTCCTGCTGGTTTATCAGCAAGTTGTTACTTGGCTCAAAAAGGGCATAACGTCACGTTAATTGATCAAAAATCGCAAATGGGCGGCCAATTTAATTTAGCCATGCAGATACCGGGTAAAGAAGACTTTAACCATACACTTACTTACTTCACTAATGAGCTCGAGCGATTAAAAGTAACTGTGGAGCTTAGTAAAGCTTACGACGATTCAATGCTTAAAGATTATGATGATATTGTTTTTGCAACAGGCGTTAGGCCGCGTGAAGCCTCTATTAAATGTAGTGATGATAAGCGTGTGTTTGCTTATGACGAAGTCATACGCGGCGAAGTTGAATTGGGCAAATCAATCGCTATTTTAGGTGCTGGCGGTATTGGTTTTGATATGGTTGCTTTTTTAAGTGAACATAAATCACAATCTATTAGCGAGTTTAAAACGCAATGGGGGATTGAGTGTGAAGCACAACCTCATAAAGATGAGCGCCAATTGTATATGTTAAAACGCAGTTCGGGTCGTTTTGGTAGTGAGCTTGGTAAAACCACTGGTTGGATACATCGCCAAGTTGCTAAACAGCATGGTGTTAAACAAATTGCTGAGTGCCAATATCAAAGTTTTGATAAAAATGGGTTAACAATTAATGTTGCTGGAGAAGTTCAAGTACTGCCGGTAGATACTGTTATTGCGTGTATTGGTCAGGTTTCCAATAGCGAAGTGCTAGAAGGTTACACAGATATCGCAAAAGTGCATGTGATAGGCGGAGCCAAATTGGCTGCTGCAATTGATGCTAAACGCGCTATTTTTGAAGCCCTACAAGTGGCGAGAAGTATTTAACCTTTGTAAATAAATTGAAATGGTTTATCAATTTATACGGTCTTTGTTGTTTGTAGTCTATAACTTAATAAACATTGAACACACAGGATACGCATGAATAAACTAATCAGTTTTTATAACATAATATTGGGTAAACTATCGTTTTTAGATGGTTTACCTGCTTTACTATTTCGCTTGATTTTAGCTCCTGTTATGATCATCGCAGGTTATAACAAACTTGCTATAAGCACTGAAACAGAAGGCTTTCTAAATAATTTTTTAGCATCGCCTGATGTCGTTCAATGGTTTGGTAATAGTGAATGGGGTTTAGGCTTACCGTTTCCTGATTTACTAGCTTTCTTAGCTGGATGGAGTGAATTTTTAGGTGGTTGGTTGTTATTATTTGGCCTTTTAACTCGCTTAGTCAGTATCCCGCTTATGTTCACAATGGTTGTAGCGGCTACTTCAGTACATTGGCATAACGGGTGGTTTGCAATAGCGCCGACTAATCCAGAAACAAGTGCTGCGCAAGTACTTGATTGGCTATCTATCCCTGGTGCAAAAGAAAGCCTCGAAAACTCATTAGAAGTACAAGACAGGATAGGGAAAATTCGAGGCTTAGTTGAAGAGCACGGCTTTCCTGATTACCTATACGAAAAAGGTAAACCATCTATTTTAAATAATGGCATAGAATTTTCGGCAATTTATTTTGCTATGCTCCTAAGTTTATTTTTTATGGGCGGTGGGCGTTTTGTTAGTATTGATTACTGGTTAAAGCGAAACGTTATAAAAAAATAACGCATTAAATGTATTTTATTAACGGCTGCATAGTTGACCCTTTGCGGCCGTTTTGCATTTTTAATTTCTCGGTATTTATTATTTAAGGTTTTAAATGTTACTCTATCGTTTTGAATTTTGAGGAATCGTTATGAACGCTATCGAGCTTTTACTTACCCGCCAATCAGACTCTAAACTAACAGAGCCGGGTCCTACGCCTGAGCAGCTCGACATAATTAAGCAAGCAGCATTACGTGTTCCTGATCATGGATGTATAGCACCGTGGCAGTTCATCATTGCTCAAGGTGATGCACGCAATAAACTGGGTGAAATTTACCATCAAAGTGCAGTGGCAGAGCAACAGACAGAAAAAGTAATTAACCGTGCTAAAGAGCTTCCCCTTCGTGCGCCTATGATTGTAATAGCAATCGCTAAATATCAAGAACACCCAAAAGTTCCTCGTATCGAGCAAGTACAAAGTGCAGGCTGTAGTGTATTAGCAATGCAACAAGCTGCATTTGCTCAAGGTTTAGGTGGTGTTTGGCGCACAGGTTACTTTGCACAAAGTAGAGCAGTCAAAAAAGCGCTTAACTTACATGAGCAAGATGAAATTGTAGGGTACTTATACATAGGTACTCCTCAAGTCGAGTGTAAAAAGTCACCTCGCCATAAACCAGAACATTATTTTAGTAATTTGTGAATAGTATGAACTTTATGCAATTTGTATAGTCATAATTCATTAAGGTTACCAAGAGTAATATAAAAGAGTTAGTGGTTTGGCTGTGAGAAGCGCTTGGAAGCACAAAAGTTAATAATTCTTCTTCAGTTTGTTTTTTAATCGGTTGTTTTTTGATACATTATGGAAAGTCTTAATAAAAATAACGATAAAGAAGACGAAAACAATGGGAAATTTATTTTTACAGGAAAAAGAAAACTGGCTTGCGTGGTCAATTTGGGGAATTGTTGGTGCTTTTGTAACCTTGTATGTTGCAATGAGTACAAATGCAGCGCATTTTATAGCAGGCTCTGCAATAGGAATGCTAATACTGTTAACTTTGTGGATGCAACAGTCTAAACGTTTTGACTTTGGACGGGCATTTAAAGTGTGTTGTTATGTTCTAGCGCTAAGTGTACTCCCCGCTTTTATGTTTGTAATAGTGCCAAGTGATGATTTAAATCGGTTTGACTTAATTTTTCAAAGTGTAACATTCACGGCACTGAGTTTATTGGCTTGTTTGATTTGTTCTTGGATTGCTCGCAGGCCCAAACAATATTACTGAGTATTGAATTAATAAGCGTGTTGCAGTAAATAGCTTAACAAAAGAGCAATGTGACTTGTTTTTAATCGTTTAATTATTATTTATGATTAATTTATATTTAGCTCTTTACAAGTAACACGTTTAACCATATTATTCGCGCCGTACGGAGAGATGGCAGAGTGGTCGAATGCACCGGTCTTGAAAACCGGCATGGGTTTATAGCCCATCTAGGGTTCAAATCCCTATCTCTCCACCATTATTTAAAAAAACCGCCTTATAGGCGGTTTTTTGCTTTGTGGAGTTTAATTAATGACTAAAGCAACGAACCTATCAACCTCACAGCAATTAATAAAACATCTTTTATTATGGGTGGTATTTGGTTACTGCTATCAAAGTGCTATTAGCTTGTTGGCAAAAATGGCGGTCGACGCACAACCAGAATATCCATTAATTACCGCTTTTGCTTATGGTCTTGGTTTTAATATTTTGGCTGCCCATCTTATTACTAAATATGATAAACATTGGCCAGTAATTGGCTCTGCTTTTATTGGTTTAGTAGGCTTAGTTGCAGTGCCATTTTTATTGTCTGGTGAATCTGGATTATTAGCTATTCCTTTACTTGTTGGAATTTTATTCACTTTACCGCTTTGTAGTTATATTGTTGGCCTAATTAAGCTAAAACTCAGCAAAAACTAGCCCCAAACGGGGTTTATTTTGTGATAGCATATACGTGTCTTTTAACTAACAAAACGTGAAAAACACATTATGTCAGATAATTTTACTACAGATGCTGAAAAAGCAAGTTACGGTATTGGCTTACAAATGGGTGAGCAACTTAAGTCTAATCCTTTTGAAGGCTTAAACCTAAATTCAGTATTTGAAGGCATGAAAGATGCGTACGCTGGTAGCGCATTTCAAGTTGAGATCCCTGAGATTCAAGCTGCATTCGAAAAGATTAACGAAGAGATCCAAGCTCGTCGTGAAGAAGAATCTAAAGTACTTTCTGCCGAAGGTATTGCATTCTTAGAAGAAAACGCAAAACGTCCTGAAATCACAGTAACTGAGTCTGGTCTTCAATACGAAGTACTAGCGACTGGCGAAGGCGAAAAGCCAACAGCTGAGTCTACAGTACGTGTTGATTACCACGGTACACTAATTAACGGTACTGTGTTTGATAGCTCATACGAGCGCGGTCAACCAGCTGAATTTCCAGTTGGTGGCGTGATCAAAGGCTGGACTGAAGCATTACAAATGATGCCTGTAGGTACTAAATGGCGTATCTACGTTCCTCATGAGCTTGCTTATGGTGAACGTGGCGCAGGTGCTGCAATCGCACCTTTCTCAACGCTTGTATTTGATGTTGAACTACACGAAATCATTTCTTAATTTAAATAAACTTTAAAATTAAGAGTTTAAAAAGCCGTATTCAATCTGAATACGGCTTTTTTGTGTCTGTAATCTAAGTGTTTTATACCAATTCGATTAATTAAGTGATCTACTTTACGCTCAGAAAATTGGGTTGATAACAAGGCAAAAGCTTTTTTAACTAATTGTTATCACTAATTGCTCCTGCATTGCTCTACCTTTTGCATCCATGCAGTCGTATATCATAATTTTTACGCAGTTAGTGCAAAGTTTAATCCCTTGAATTGATCAAGTATTATTGCCGATCGATATTATATATTCTAAAAATAAAAAAACCGCATTAATAAAATGCGGTTTATAAACTAAAACTACTTTTAATTATTAAAAATAGCCACGAACACCAAAGCGGAAGTTTCTGCCTGGTAGTGGTGCTTTATCTTTAATAAATGAGCTATGTACAAAACCTAACTCATCAGTAATGTTATCAACGTTTATATACAGCTGTGCATCGATACTGCCTAAACCTAATTGGTAATTAGCTTGTGCATCAAATAACGTATAGCCATCAGTTTGAGTTTCAAAGGCAGTTACATCGTTTTGATCAAAGTAATGAGTACCCGTTAATGTTAGTTGTAAGTCACCTAAATCGTACTGTAACTCAGAGCCTAATTTATTGGCAGGGATACGTGGTAAATTACCTTCGTCGTCTTTTAGTTTTGCACGAGTTGAGTCACCAAATACTTTAACCATAGCGCTTGGTGTTACTTGGTAATGCGCGTCAAACTCAATTCCATAAAGCTCTGCGTCTTTACTTGTAAACTGATAAACCGCAACAGCATCGTCATGTGCACCAATAGCTGATTCTAAACCATCTTCTTCATCGTAAACTAAACCCGTATTTTCTTGAAAATAAAAGTTTTTGATATCGTTATAGAAAAAGTTAACGGTGTAACCAAAATCACCGCTAAAGCGTCTAAAGCTTAAATCTAAGTTTGTTGAAGTTTCCTGCTTGATATTTTCTGGCTCAAAATGCGCTTCATTATCTTCAATATTGTAACCAAGGCCTAGCTCGTACGTGCCAGTTGCAATGTGTAGACCGTTAGATAAAAGTTCTGCCGAAAGCGGTGCTCGTTCTGAATGAGAAATACTCGTAGCGATACTATGACCCGGCTTGTATTGCCAAATGGCACCAGCAGAGGCACTTAAATTGGTAAAACTTTCATTATACCCAATGGTTTCTTCGTCGCTGTGATCTATTTCTACTTCATCGTGGCTATGCTCGTGTGCCGTGATTTGGCTTTCAATTTTGTAATCTTCAACACGTGCGCCAAGTTCAATTGTAACGTCGCCAAATTCACGCTCTTCTAGTAAATATAATGCGTTAGTTGTAGTTACACTCGCGGGTGTAAATGCTTCTTCACCAATTGCATCGTAGTCAGAATCGCTGTAGTGATAGCCCATCATTCCGTGCCAATCAGCAAATTTATGCTCTACATTTAAACGTGCTTCAGTCGTTTTATTTTTAAAAGTAGTACCAATTTCGCCATCTTCAATTTCGCTGTGCGAGTAATCTGTATAGCCAACACGTAGGTTGATGGTTTCAATCCAGTTATTATGAAGGGCGTAACTTACAAGCCCTTGCCAGCGGTCTTGCTCTAAATGTGCGTAAACTGGCTCTTCAGCTGCTTCATCTTCATGTTCTGCATGCTCTTCTTCAGTTTCACCTTCGTGATCGTGATCGTGATGATGCTCATGCCCAGGAATACCGTAATCAGTATCAATGCTACCGTATGAAAAACCAATCGTTAAATGATCGCCAACATAGCTGGTACCAAAGTTAAGTGTTTCGCTATCAATAAATGTGTTTTCTACAGAATTCTCTGTTTCTACATCGCCATCATCGTCGGCAATAGTAAAGGTAGGTGTTTGGTAATCATCGCCACTGCGCTTAGTGCCATCAAAATGAAAGTTAAAGCCTTCATTACCTGTTTCAAGTTTTGCAGCTACTGTGTTTGAGTTTGACACTGTATCGTGGCTGTATTCAGCAGCACCCGTAAGCTCGTCGATATTGTCTGTAGGGATGCGGTTATCAACCACGTTAACAACACCACCAATTGCACCAGAGCCATAAAGTAGGGTACTTGGGCCACGTAATACTTCAATTTGTTCTGCTGCTAGGCTATCGCTTGATGTTGCGTGGTCTGGGCCAATGCGTGATGCATCGCTGGCATCTAATCCATTTTGTGTGATTTTAACGCGAGGGCCATCTAAACCACGAATAATTGGGCTTGATGATACAGGGCCAAAGTAACTGGCATTTACGCCAGGTAAACCTTTTAGAGTTTCACCAAGAGTTGGTTTTGATTTATTTCTTAATTCATCACCTGAGAGCACGCTTACTGGCGATATCATCTCGAGGCTATTTTTATGAAGTGCAGAGGCATAAACAACCACTGTCTCAACTGATGTTGGTTTAAGTGACACAGACAGATTATTTGAAGATTCGCTTACAGCTATACGAGAGTCTACGTAGTTGTCTTTACTAATATGTAATTGGCTATTTGCATCGATTTCTATAGCAAATTCGCCTAAATCATTACTTTTAACGCTTTGGTTTTTGCCATGCACATGAATTGAGGCATTTTTAATTGGTTGATTTTTATCATCCATTACTTTACCAGTAACAGTGGCAGCCAAAGCTGATTGAGAACATAAAACAGAAAAAATAGCAGAGGAGATTAATGTTAACTTTGTCATGGATATATTGGTTCGCGGTTATTATGTTGTGATATAATATAACACCGCAAAATCAGTGAATCAACAATGTTATAGTATAACTTTGTGTTTTGCGATGAATGATCTAAAAATGACGATTAAACCAATTTTATAAAAATTATAATAATAGGTATGTTAATTGAAATACCTATTTATTTAAGTGCGAGACTCATAGCGCTGCAGGTTTATCTGGGTATTTAAGAGCGGCTATCTATCATTATCAAATCTAGTTTATGCTGCGCTCTTGTCTGGTTTGTTATATCTATAGATTCAATCATTTCGCATTCGTCGCGGATCATCTCTGAAATAAGGCTAGGGTAGTGACGGCAGTCTTCTGGACGGTCAAGGTAAATACTGCAGGTATACATATTTTTAGCGAGAGGCTCCTTTTTAGGCGTAATTTCTAAAAATGGGCACACTTGAAGTCTTAAGCCTGTTTTTGGGTCAAACCAAATTTCGTTGTTTTTAACGTACTCATAAATTTCGGGGTTAAAGAGCTCCCATAAATCTATTTCCTCTTTCGTTGCGCTTAAATCGCCGCCGCCATATTTAATACAGCATTTACCACACTGGTTGCATTCTTTCATAATTTGCTAATTTAGTTGGCTGTTAACGAGTTTAAGTTAGTTATTAGTGTAGCACCAAATTTATTATTAACGCTCTACTGAATTTACCCATCCTTTAATTTTTGGGTGTGTAAACAATAGTTAGATACAATAACTTAAGTTAAAACCCTTTGTTACATTTTATATAGTACAGGCTTTATTTAATGCTTTACTCTAAGGTGGCGAAAAATATTATGAAACCTAATTGGCAGCTATGTAGTTATTAAATGTTGCTGAGCGGGATCCCTAAGTAGGATGTAATTATGAAAGAAGCTGTTACTAAGTTAAAAACGGAATTTAATGCAAAGTTATTATATTGGAACAACCTCAAAAGTAGCAAAGCCAAAGCGGCAATCATCTTATTATTTATAGTTGTCATTGCACTTAAAGTGTTTACGACCATCTTTACGTTGGATTGGGTTTCGAGTTTATTCGGTGTATGAGGTTACCAAGAGTAATTGCGATAAAGTTTAATCACAGAGTGTTTAACGCCTACGCGATGTTCATTATTAATGTATTATTACGCTATACACCAAATTAAATAAATCAGTTGTTTAAATACGTTTTATAATGACTGTAATGATACATTTTAGCTAAATTGAGTGAGTAAATGAGTTTAGCTGCATTAAAGGATAACCAGTGATGATGAATACAAAAGTATATAAAGCGGTACATGATCTAGCAGAAGATTTAATGGCGGCGGCTAACAAAAATAACCGTGAAAAGTTTGAGTCGTTATTTGCTCAATTAAAAGCTATTTGTATTGAAAACGAAAACACCTCAAAAGATCACCCTGTACAATGGGAAACTTTAGCTGATTTTACCGAAGAGTTAGAAGAGGCAATTACTACTTACGAAAAAGCATTAGAAAAGTCGATTGCGATTAATAACAAAGATCACATGTCGTCGGTTTCTTTTTCAATGGCTACATTACAGCTTGAGCTTGGACAAAAAGATGAAGCTATTAAAAACCTTCAAAATGCTAAAGTCAGCGCCAATAAAATTGAAGACAAAGAGCTTAAAGCTGAAATACACGACCTACTAGAGTCGCTTATTGAAGAAGAAGGTTAAATACATAAAAGCATAACTTATCCATATTAAATGTGATTTTTGTGGATTTAGCTTGAGCTTAATAAAGCGCTGATGGTTTCTAGCCTCAGCGCTTTTTTATGTTCGCTATAAATACTAAACCAAAAGGAAAGGCTTATTATTGAGCTAGCTTATTCATAAAATCGACAATGTACTTTGCAATTTCTACTGGTTTTTCTTCAACGCTAAAGTGCCCTGAATCGAGTAAATGCAGTTCAGCGTTCGGTACATCTTTTAAGTATGCTTTAGCGCCTTCGGCTATAAACGCAGGGTCGTTTTTACCCCATATGATTAACGTTGGTGGTTGGTACTTGCGTAAATAAGCTTGCCACTTTGGATAGTCGAGAAGGTTGTTGTAGTAATCTTGTAGCAATTGCACTTGAATTACTCTATCGGCTTTGGTTTGTAAAAAGTGAAGATCATGCGTCCAGCTATCTGGGCTCATCACTTCTGGGTTACTTTGTACGTCTCGTAAATACTGCTTATTAATAATGGCTTGTTCAGACGTGAACGAATAAATTTTATCTTGCTGAGCTTTCGAACTATCTTCATTCGCGGCTTTAAAAAATGCTTGCCTCGGTAGGGTTAGCCCCTCTAAATACGCATTACCATTTTGTACAATAAGTGCATCAAGTTTATTAGGATTATTTAACAACATTCTAAAGCCTACAGGTGCTCCAAAGTCTTGTATATATAGGCTGTAGCGCTTTATTTTAAGCGTTGTTAGTAACCCTTCAACGTATTGAGCTAGTAATTCAAAAGTATATTTTTGAGTTTCTGGGTTTGGGCGTTCGCTGTATCCTGAGCCTAAATAATCGGGTGCAATTACATGATAACGACCTGATAAAAGCGGGATCAATTCTCGGTAGCTGTGTGAAGACGACGGATAGCCATGTAAAAGCACAATGGTTTGCTTATGCTGCGCGCCAGCTTCTCGGTAAAATATCTTTTTACCGTTTACATTTGCATATTTGTAAGCGGTTTTTGAAGGCCATACAGCATCAGCGGCATATACCTGAGCGGTAAGCGTAGACATTGAAACTAATAAAAACACAATAAATGAGACGATGTGAGCAGGTTTTACTTTAAGGCTTTTTTGTATATCTGGGGGCATAAGTAAACTCGTTATTTTTGGTAATGACGCTTTATTAATTTACTAGACCTATTATTTACACATTTATATTCAGATAATAACGTTGTAGTTTCACAGCAAAGAAGTGTACAGCAGGAGTAAGTGAAGCTTTGGACCTTACAAGATACTGATGAGCCAACAGTGGGCTAGGGCGTTAGCTCTTATTGGCCGCTTTTTTGTATTTGAAATAGCTTATTAAATAAACGGCTATTGGAATCGTTGGGCTTAAAAATATGTGAGGATGGAAATAGATACCACGTTCGTCATATAGAAACACATATAACACGAGCGCAAACGTTGAAGGTAAGGGGAAGATTATTGCACCGTGCCCAACAGCAGCAAATAGTGTCCACGAGAAAACACTAGGCCAAATCACTGCTCTGATGTAAGCACCTTTATTAGTCGCTTTAGCCTTTTTAGCGTAATTACGTGAAACAAAATAAGATATTACCGTTGGAAACAAAGTTAAAATGATACTTAGCAGTATAAGCATAGTGATTCAATTCCTTTTGATATTATTTGCATAACTCAGTTTTTCACAATGTGTTAATTGGTTTGAGTTAATAGCGTTTTTAAAGCAGCAATTTGCTTAATTTCATCAGCTGTTAATGCTTGATATAACCTAGGATAGGGCCAACCATAGCCCCATCTGAAAGTCGATGCTATATAAGGACTGCCACCAAATCGAACTCCAACAAGCATAAGGTTTGCTATACTCGTTTCGCCGGCTTCAATAACACACTGTTGCAAGGCTTTATCTGCTTCTAAACGTTGCCAATAAGTGCCACCTTGCCAGTAGGCGTAGTCGTGCGCTTTGCAACATGCAAGCCACAACTTTTTATCTTTTGTGGTGCCATCCGGAAAAGCACTACAGCCATCTGATGTGAACGGTTTTATATTTTCAGCATTTACTGTATTACTTAATATGACCAGTAAGACAATAAGACTGAAACGTATTACTTTCATGTGAAAGAGTGTATTAATAAAATTATACATGATTTTAAGTGTTACTATTTTAGTTACAAATAATAACACTTTAAAAAGTATATAAAAGGTTTTTACTGTTTATAGACCGCTGATGCCTATATGATAATTTTGATTAAGCGCTTTTTGTTTAGATATTCTATGCGTTCTATTTTCTTAGCTAGTTGCGAGGTGTTAATAGTAAAAGTGCTAGTTAAAAGATTTACTGCAATATTAGGTTACTGTTTACACATGGTGTGTTGCATTTGTACTTTAGGAGATAAGCTGTGCTAAAACAGATAGAAAATTGGATTGACGCTACAAATTTAAAATACACCAGTCAAAAAGTGAGTTGTGATAAATTCAGTAATGAATTTTATGGGTTTTATTCTAGCGAGTTTTTAAAAAACGCGTATTACGTTGTTGTAGACCAAATACCAAAGCCAGACTTTGCGGGTCTGCGAGAAATGGGTCTAGGTGATTTTGTCGATATGGACGCGGCGGGTATAACGTATAAAAATACCTATTATCTACTTCCTGAGGTTGCAAAAGATTTGAGGGTTCATTTTCATGAGCTTGTGCATGTAGCGCAGTGGCTTAAACTTGGTCCAGACGCGTTTATGATGCGTTACATTAGTGAAATCTAACATGTAGGATACAATGACGCTCCGCTTGAAAAAATGGCATATGCCCTGGATACGCAATTTGCAAGTAAAGGCAATAAAATAGACGTGCTTAGGCACGTAGCCCAAACGCTGTAACTCAATTTTAGGTTTAAAGGAGTTTATATGTACAGAATTATTGGGTGCTTACTTACTTTAGCGTGTATTAATAGTAATGCAGCATCGTTTGAAGAAGATATTGTTTCAGCTCTGCTTGAGCGTACAACTCATGATGTGACTTACGACGGCGCTTATCGCTCTATTGGCTACCCTGGTGGGGATGTACCTAAAAATATAGGTGTGTGCACCGATGTAATAATTAGAAGTTATAGAAAGTTAGGTGTTGATTTACAGAAACTCGTACATGAAGACATGCAAAAAAACTTTGCGCTGTATCCATCTAAACGTATTTGGGGCTTAACTAAGCCTGATAAAAATATAGATCACCGACGTGTTCCAAATTTACAAGCTTACTTTGAGCGCCATGCAAACGTATTGAGTATATCCAACAAAGTGAGTGATTATAAAACCGGCGATATAATAACGTGGATGTTACCAGGTAATTTACCTCATATAGGTATGGTGATCAATGAGTTATCTCAAGATACGGGTAACCCACTTATTGTGCATAATATAGGGCGTGGTCCGCAAAAAAGCGATATGCTTTTTGATTATAAAATTACCGGACATTACCGGTTCGTTCCACACTATTGATAAGTTTAATAAACGATAGATGTAAGTATTGATTTTTATTTCAGATCAATACTTACATTGCCATTGGGTTTACAGCAGCACAACAGTATTTCGCCTTCGCGTACAAACGCAAGTGGCTCTTCGTTATACTCAACACTGCCTGACACTAAAGTTGCTCTACAAGCGCCGCAATAGCCTTCACGGCATTGAAATGCGACATCTATTTTCATGGATTCTAAGCAGTGTAAAAGAGAAGGGCAGCCAGCGGTAAATTCTATACACTGGCTGTTTTCTGCAAGCGTTATGCTTGCAGTAGACTTGTCACTCATTATAAATCAAAATCACCAAATTCTGATGCATCAACTTGAGAGTCTATTTGACCAACAAGGTATGAGCTTATTTCTGCTTCTTGTGGTGCTACTTGCACGTTATCAGACACTAACCACGAGTTTATCCACGGGATAGGGTTACTGTTATTTTCAAACTGTGCTGGCAAACCAATTGCAGTCATACGTGCATTGGTAATGTATTCAACGTACTGACATAAAATATGTTTATTTAAGCCAATCATCGAACCATCTTTAAATAAATACTCAGCCCACTCTTTTTCTTGCTCTGCAGCATCAACAAACATTTTAATTGCTTCGTCGCGGCACTGGGCAGCAACAATCGCCATTTCTGGATCGTCCTTACCATCTTGCATAATGTTTAAAATATGCTGAGTACCAGAAAGGTGAAGCGCTTCATCGCGTGCAATTAGCTTGATGATTTTAGCGTTACCTTCCATTAGCTCGCGCTCAGCAAATGCAAACGAACATGCAAAGCTTACGTAAAAGCGAATCGCTTCAAGAATATTTACCGACATCATAGCCAGGTAAAGTTTCTTTTTAAGCTCAAATAAATTAATGATAACTGTTTTACCGTTAATCTCGTGTTTGCCTTCACCGTATAAGTTGTAAAGCGATACAGAGTTAATTAAGTCATCGTAGTATTTAGTTACGGCATCAGCACGTTCGCTAATTTTATCGTTGCTAACAATGTCATCAAAAATAAGCTCAGGTGCTTGTGTTACGTTACGGATAATATGCGTATATGAGCGGCTGTGAATTGTTTCACTGAACGCCCACGTTTCTATCCATGTTTCAAGCTCTGGTAGCGATACAATTGGAAGTAGAGCCACGTTTGGCGAACGACCTTGTACACTATCAAGCAGTGTTTGGTATTTTAAGTTGCTTAAAAATATATGCTTTTCGTGATCTGGTAATGCTTGAAAGTCTAAACGGTCTTTACTTACATCTACTTCCTCAGGACGCCAAAAGAAAGACAGTTGCTTTTCAATTAACTTTTCAAAAATTGGGTATTTTTGTTGGTCGTAACGAGATACGTTTACAGTTTGGCCAAAAAACATTGGCTCTTGCATTTGGTTATTATGGTTTCGGCTAAAAGTAGTATAAGACATGTTTATCACTCAAAAAACTATCAGAAAAAGCGGGCTAAATGCCCGCTTAAAATAAAAATCAGCAGTTATATTTTACACGCGCCGCCTTCACAATCGTCATCTTCCACTTCTGGAGCATCTTCTTGTGAGTCTGAGGCGCCATCGCGAGTATTGTGGTAATACAAGGTTTTAACACCTAGTTTGTACGCGCTTAGTAAGTCTTTTAATAAGACTTGCATAGGTACTTTACCGCCTTCGAACTTGTTTGGATCATAATTTGTATTTGCAGAAATTGTTTGGTCAACAAATTTTTGCATTATGCCAACAAGCTGTAAATAACCATCGTTTGATGGAATGTCCCATAGTAGCTCGTACTGATCTTTTAAACGCTCATACTCAGGAACAACTTGTTTTAAAATACCGTCTTTACTTGCTTTAACGCTAATATGTCCACGTGGTGGCTCAATACCGTTAGTTGCGTTAGAGATTTGCGACGATGTTTCTGATGGCATTAATGCACTTAGTGTTGAGTTACGCATACCGTGCTCTTTAATACTTGCACGTAGTGTATCCCAATCAAGATGAAGTGGCTCATCACAAATTTTATCTAAATCACGTTTATACGTATCTGTTGGCATAATACCTTGTGAATACGTTGTTTCGTTAAACTTAGGACATGCGCCACGCTCTTTAGCAAGCTCGTTTGATGCTTTCATTAAGTAATATTGAATAGCTTCAAAGGTTTTATGCGTTAATGCATTAGCGCTGCCATCAGAATAACGTTTACCGTTTTTAGCTAGGTAGTATGCGTAGTTAATTACGCCTATTCCTAGTGTACGACGACCCATAGTTGCATTTTTAGCAGCCGGTACAGGGTAGTCTTGGAAATCAAGTAAGTTATCAAGTGCGCGTACTGCAAGTTCAGCTAGCTCTTCAAGCTCATCAAGTGACTCTATTGCACCTAAGTTAAACGCAGAAAGTGTACAAAGGGCAATTTCGCCTTCTTCGTCATTCACGTTATTAAGTGGCTTAGTTGGCAATGCAATTTCTAAACATAAGTTAGATTGGCGAATTGGGGCAACTTTAGAAATAAATGGGCTGTGCGTATTACAGTGATCCACATTTTGTAAATAAATACGACCAGTACTTGCACGCTCTTGCGCAAACATAGAGAAAAGCTCAATGGCTTTAATGCGTTTTTTACGAATAGACTCGTCTTGTTCGTATTTAACGTAAAGTGCGTCAAACTCAGCTTGGTCTTCAAAAAATGCATCATAAAGGCCAGGCACATCTGATGGGCTAAATAATGTAATGTAATCATCTTTAATTAAACGAGAGTACATTAATTTATTAAACTGTACGCCGTAATCTAGGTGGCGAACGCGGTTGTCATCTACACCACGGTTATTTTTAAGTACAAGTAGGTTCTCTACTTCTAAATGCCAAAGCGGGTAGAATAATGTTGCTGCGCCGCCACGTACACCACCTTGTGAACAACTTTTAACCGCTGTTTGAAAGTGCTTATAAAAAGGGATACAACCTGTGTGATACGCTTCGCCGTTACGAATATGGCTACCTAGCGCACGTATTCTACCTGCATTAATACCAATTCCCGCACGTTGTGAAACGTATTTAACAATAGCTGACGACGTTGCATTGATTGAATCAAGGCTGTCGCCACATTCAATTAATACACACGAGCTAAACTGGCGAGTAGGCGTACGTACACCCGACATAATTGGCGTTGGTAGAGATATTTTAAATAAAGATACTGCATCGTAAAAACGTTTAATGTAATCAGTACGTGTTTCACGTGGGTAATCTGAAAATAAGCTTGCCGCAACTAAAATATATAAAAACTGTGCACTTTCGTATATTTCACCCGATACACGGTTTTGAACGAGATACTTACCTTCAAGTTGCTTTACAGCAGCGTAGCTAAAGTTAAGATCGCGAGAATGATCAAGGTATGCATCAAGCTCATCTAACTCTTGCTCTGTGTAATCTACTAGTAAATGAGCATCGTAGCGTTTATCGCCAACCATTTTTGTTACGTGGTCAAATAAACGTGGTGGCTCAAATTGACCGTACGCTTTTTTACGTAAATGGAATACAGCTAAACGTGCAGCTAAGTATTGGTAATCAGGCGATTCTTTTGAAATCTGATCCGCTGCTGCTTTAATGATGGTTTCGTGAATGTCTTTAGTACGAATACCGTCGTAAAACTGAATGTGCGACTTTAATTCAACTTGCGAAACCGAAACGTTGTTTAAACCTTCGGCGGCCCACTCAATAACGCGATGGATCTTATCCAGATCAAGAGGCTCTTTACGCCCGTCACGTTTGCTTACAGATAACTGTTGGTTCATTTGCCTGTATTCCTTGGGAATTATGTATTTTGACCAATGCTTTATACCTCGCCGAGGCAAGGTATATACTCATTTATTATAAGTTTCGCCATATTTGCGAATTTAATTGAATAACATTTGGCCACAATATCTGGTGTTGTTCAATTTAGAGATCACAAGATAGTGTGGTCTGAGTTGTTTTGCAAGGGACATAATTGCCCCTATTTGTGGATAACTTCGGGATAACGTATTTGTGTTAGTAGACACTCACCTTCGAACAATCATTTAAGTTGAAATATGCAAAAATCAACTAATGATCTGCTAAATTTACGCATTTTAAAAATAAATTTTGACTGCTTTTTTTATCAGCAAGCTTTGCGTAAAAACTAACACAATCACAATATATAGTGTTTATTGATTAACATGGCACTATATATGGTTAAAACCATCAATTGGACTTTGCCAGTTAAAATCAGCATCCCAGCTGTTGGCTTCATCAATACTTGGTACGTAACCCCAAAGTGCCGTTGCTGTGTGCATACCTGCGGCTTTGCCTGCTTGTATGTCTCGCTGTGCATCACCAATGTACAAACAGCGTTTTGGTTGCACTCCCATAAGCTTTGCACAATGTAGCAGCGGTAAAGGGGATGGCTTAGCTTCAGCTAAGGTGTCGCCACTTATTACTACACTGGCATTTTTTAATGCGGGAATTGCTGCCACTAAAGGATCGGTTAAAAACCCAGGTTTGTTAGTCATGATCCCCCATTTGATCTTTTTTTGATCAAGGGCAATAAGCAACGATTCAATACCGCTGAAGCAACGTGTGTGATTTGCTATGTTTGCAGCGTATTCGTCAACTAATTGCTTAATAAGCTCGCTTTTGGGCTGTGCTTCCCATAACTCTTTATAACCAACCTCTAATAATGCGCCTGCGCCGTTAGATGCCGCAGGGCGGTATACATCACTACTAACTGGTCCTATTTTATTGTTAATAAGGACTGCGTTTAAAGCGGCACCTAAATCATCTGCGGTGTCGAGTAGAGTGCCGTCTAAATCAAATAAAAATGCATCGTACTCTATAAAGGGGTGGGGGGGTTGAGAGTTAGCCATTAAGCTAACTTCTCAAAATAAAGTATATAATTTACGCTAACGTCACTATTGAGCGTATATTGCTTTGATAGTGGATTATAAGAAAGCCCTGTACTTGCACGAACTTTTAAACCCGCTTGCTCTGCCCATGCAATAAGTTGTGCAGGTTTTATAAACTTTTTATGGTCGTGTGTACCTTCAGGCACCATTTTTAAAAGTTTTTCAGCGCCAACAATGGCGTATAAATATGCCTTAGGTGTTTTGTTCAGGGTTGAAAAAAACACATGCGCGCCTGGTTTTGCAAGTGCAGCTACAGCATGAATGATAGATGCTGGGTCGGGAACGTGCTCAAGCATTTCCATACAGGTTATTACATCAAAGCGCTCTGGGTGTTGCGATGCAAACTCTTCTGCTGGCACTTTTATGTAATCTACATTTACGCCAGTTTCTAAACTGTGCAACTTAGCAACAGTTAAAGGCTCTTGCCCCATGTCGATGCCAGTTACTTTTGCGCCCATGCGCGCCATACTTTGGCTTAAAATACCGCCACCACAGCCAACATCGAGTGTTTCTTTATCGAATAAACCTTGCGTTTTGTTTGCTATAAAGTCTAAACGTAACGGGTTAATTTCGTGAAGAGGTTTGAATTCTCCGTCTAGGTCCCACCAGCGCTCGGCGATGGCTTCAAATTTTGCTATTTCTACGTGATCTACATTTTGATGTTCGGTCATAAAATACTTCCTCGTCAATCTGAGGCCATTATATAGGGCTAAATTGATAAATCGCAAAGTTTTGCGCCTGTAAATTAAAATTAATTGTGATAGCATGGCTGTTAGAAATAATAACAATACTCTTAATACCCAATACCGGGTTGTTGAGAGCTGATACTGAAGGAATGTGATATCAAATGACTGATCTCGCCAATGAAATTCTGCCAGTCAATATTGAAGACGAGTTAAAAAACTCCTACTTAGATTACGCAATGAGCGTAATTGTAGGACGTGCATTACCAGACGTACGTGACGGCTTAAAACCTGTTCATCGCCGCGTTTTGTTTGCAATGAACGAGCTTAGTAATGACTGGAACAAGCCTTACAAAAAATCGGCCCGTGTGGTCGGTGACGTAATCGGTAAATACCACCCACACGGCGACAGTGCAGTTTATGACACGATAGTTCGTATGGCTCAGCCATTCTCACTGCGTTATATGCTAGTAGATGGCCAAGGTAACTTCGGTTCGGTTGATGGTGATTCAGCAGCGGCAATGCGTTATACAGAAGTACGTATGGCTAAAATGTCGCATGAGTTATTAGCCGATCTTGAAAAAGAAACGGTTGATTTCGTTCCTAACTACGACGGCACTGAGTTCATCCCTGATGTTTTACCAACGAAAGTTCCTAATTTATTAGTGAATGGTTCGTCAGGTATTGCAGTAGGTATGGCTACAAATATACCACCACATAACTTAACTGAAGTTGTAAATGGTTGTTTGGCACTTATTCAAAACCCAGATTTAACTATTTTAGAGTTAATGGATTATATTCCTGGTCCTGATTTCCCAACGGCTGCAATTATCAACGGTAAGAAGGGTATTGAACAAGCCTACTTAACTGGCCGTGGTAAAGTGTACATGCGTGCACGCGCCGACATCGAAACCGATGAAAAAACAGGCCGTGAAACAATCATCGTTCACGAAATTCCTTATCAAGTTAATAAAGCTCGTTTAATTGAAAAAATTGCTGAGCTGGTTAAAGATAAGAAAATTGAAGGTATTAGTGCGCTACGTGATGAATCAGATAAAGACGGTATGCGTATCGTTATTGAAATTAAACGTGGTGACGTAGGCGAAGTTATTTTAAACAACTTGTATTCACAAACTCAGTTACAAACTGTGTTTGGTATGAATATGGTTGCGCTAATTAATAACCAACCTAAATGTTTCAATTTAAAAGAAATGTTAGAAGAGTTTATTATTCACCGTCGTGAAGTAGTAACTCGTCGTACAGTATTTGATTTACGTAAAGCCCGTGACCGTGCACACACGCTTGAAGGCTTAGCGATTGCGCTTGCAAACATTGACCCAATTATCGAACTTATTCGTAAATCCCCTACACCTGCTGAAGCTAAAATTGCTTTAACAGCGCGTCCGTGGGAATTAGGTAATGTACAAGGTATGCTTGAAAAAGCAGGTGAAGATAATGTTGCTCGTCCAGATTGGTTAGCAAGCGAACTTGGTATTCGCGATGGTCAATATTATATCTCTGAGCAACAAGCTCAAGCAATTCTTGATTTGCGTTTACATAAGCTAACAGGTCTTGAACACGAAAAAATCTTGACCGAATACCAAGCGTTATTAGAACTAATTGCTGAACTACTTTATATTTTGGCAACTCCTGAGCGTTTAATGGAAGTTATTCGTGACGAGCTAGTTGAAATTAAAGAGCAATATGGTGATGAGCGTCGCACTGAAATTAATGCAGCTGCTCACGATATCAGCCTTGAAGACTTAATTACTGAAGAAAACGTAGTCGTAACGCTTTCTCACGAAGGTTATGTGAAGTATCAGGCATTGTCTGATTACGAAGCACAGCGTCGTGGTGGTAAAGGTAAGTCAGCAACGAAGATGAAAGATGAAGATTTCATCGAGCGTCTATTAGTTGCAAATACACACGATACTATATTGTGTTTCTCTACGGCCGGTCGTTTATATTGGCTTAAAGTGTATCAGTTACCACTAGCGAGTCGTGCAGCGCGCGGTAAGCCAATTGTTAACTTGTTACCACTTGAAGCTGATGAACGTATTACTGCTATATTGCCAGTACGCGAGTACGCAGAAGATAAATACATCTTTATGGCAACAGCATTTGGTACAGTTAAGAAAACACCATTAACGGCTTACAGTCGTCAACGTGCAAGCGGTATTATTGCTGTTAACTTAAATGATGGCGATAGCCTGATTGGGGTGGATATTACCGATGGTAGCAACGAAATTATGTTGTTCACTGATGCAGGTAAAGTTGTACGCTTTAAAGAAGCTGAAGAAACAACAGTTGTTGATGAAAACGGTAACCCAGTATTAGACGAAGAAGGTAACCCTGAGATTCGCTTCAAAGGTGTTCGCCCAATGGGTCGTACTGCTACAGGTGTTCGTGGTATTAAAATGGCCGATGATCAACGCGTAGTATCGTTAATTGTACCAAAAACTGACGGTGCTATTTTAACGGTTACTGAAAATGGTTACGGTAAGCGTACACAACTTGAAGATTACCCATCTAAGAGCCGTGCAACACAGGGTGTTGTATCTATCAAGGTGAGTGAGCGTAACGGTGCTGTTGTTGGTGCTGTACAAGTTGATGACAACGACGAAATCATGATTATTTCAAACCGTGGTACCTTAGTACGTACTCGCGTTAATGAAGTTTCTACGGTTGGACGTAACACCCAAGGTGTTATTTTGATCAGAACTATTGACGAAGAGCAAGTAGTTGGTTTACAACGTATAGAAGAAATTGAAGTTACAGAAAGTGACTTGATTGATATTGAAGACGTTGAAACTGTAGATACGGTTATTGATGAAGTAGCGGATGATAATCCTCCTTCAGAATAATTGATATTGAAAAAGCGGCCTTGGCCGCTTTTTTTAATGTTGTTGAAAAAAATTAATAGGGTGTGAAGTTATATTCATTCATTAAAACTCAAAGGTTTAATGGGTGGGTATTGAGCGTTCATGCTTAGTAGTTAAATTACTGGAATGAGGCAAAGGTAATGAGTAAATATAATTTTTGTGCGGGGCCAGCTATGCTTCCGCAAGCGGTTATGAAAAAAGCACAAAAAGAGTTTCTAGATTGGCAAGATTTAGGTGTGTCTGTGATGGAAATAAGCCATCGTAGCAAAGAGTTTTTAGCCCTTACAGCTAAATGTGAAGCCAGCCTTCGTCGCCTGATGAATATCAGTGATGAATTTGAAGTGCTGTTTATGCATGGTGGTGGTCGTGGTCAGTTTAGTGCTGTGCCGTTAAATTTACACCAAGAAGGCAAAGTTGCGGTTTATTGCGAAAACGGCGTGTGGTCAAAAAGTGCAACAGACGAGGCCAACAAGTTTACTCAAGCAACCTCTATTGATGTGCGTAATGACGCCAATGGCGAGTTTTCTATTAAACAGGTTGCTGATTGGGTTTTACCAGAAGATGCATCTTACATTCACTATTGCCCTAACGAAACGGTTGACGGCTTAGAAATTTTTGATGTACCAAGCCACCCAACAGCACCGATCGTTGCTGATATGTCGTCAACTATTTTATCACGCGAGATAGACGTTAATAAATTTGATTTAATTTACGCTGGTGCGCAAAAAAATATCGGTCCGTCGGGCATATCAATCGTTATTGTTCGTAAAGCATTACTTGAGCGTGAAGGCTTACCTAAGCCAGGCATTTTAGATTACGCATTAGAAGCAAAACAAGGCAGTATGTTTAACACGCCTCCTACATTTGCTTGGTATTTAGCTGCTGAAGTATTTCAATGGCTTGAAAGTAATGGTGGCGTAAAAGCGATGGAAGTTCAAAATATTGCTAAAGCGCAGCTACTTTATGACTTTATTGATGAATCGAGCTTTTATACCAATAAAGTAGCTAAACATTGCCGTTCACGTATGAATGTTCCGTTTTGGCTTAATGATGAAAGCTTAAATGATAAGTTTGTTGCTCAGTCTAAAGATGCAGGGTTACTAGCTCTTGAAGGCCACAGAATTGTGGGCGGTATGCGCGCAAGTATTTATAACGCAATGCCTATTGAAGGTGTTCAAGCACTTGTAGACTTTATGGCTGCTTTTGCAAAGGAGCACAGCTAATGGAGCAGCTTCGTTTAGAACCTATTTCTAGAGTAAATGGCACAGTAACCCTACCAGGTTCAAAGAGTCTATCGAACAGAATTTTATTATTAGCAGCACTTGCAAGCGGTACTACCGTTGTAGAAAACTTACTTGATAGTGACGATATACGCCATATGCTGGGCGCCTTAAAGTTATTAGGTGTAAATGTAACTTTAAATGATGACCGCACTGTAGCCACCGTAGAGGGTGTTAGTGGTGTGTTTAATACGCCGACTGAGCCATTGTTTTTAGGTAATGCGGGTACTGCTTATAGACCTTTAACGGCAGTACTTGCTGCCGTTGCTGGTAAGTACGAGCTAATAGGCGAGCCACGTATGGAAGAGCGCCCGATAGGGCACTTGGTTGACGCGCTGCAAGCATTGGGTGGTGATGTTACTTATACAAAGCACAAAGACTACCCACCACTTAAAATTGTGGGTGGCCAAATAAAAGGCGGTGAGGTTGAAATTGACGGCAGTATTTCAAGTCAATTTTTAACCGCTCTATTAATGGCAGCGCCATTATTTAACGGTGATACAACAATAACTATTAAAGGTACTTTAGTCTCTAAACCTTATATTGATATTACGCTTGATGTAATGGCACGTTTTGGGGTTAATGTTGAGCACAGTGATTATGCAACCTTTAAAGTTAAAGGTGGTCAACAGTATCAATCATTAGATCGCATAATGGTTGAAGGCGATGCATCTTCTGCCTCTTACTTTGTTGCTGCGGCTGCAATTGCAGGCGGTGAGATTGAAATTAAGGGCGTGGGTGCCAAGTCGGTGCAAGGTGATATAGGCTTTGCCAAAGTAATGGAGCAAGTAGGCGCAAGAATTGATTGGTATGATGAGCGTTTAGTTGTTCGCAAAGGCGAACTAAAAGGTGTGGATATTGACGCCAATGCAATTCCTGATGCAGCTATGACTCTTGCAACTGTTGCTCTTTTTGCCAAAGGCCCAACAGCCATTCGTAACATTTATAACTGGCGAGTAAAAGAGACAGACCGTTTATATGCAATGGCAACTGAGCTTCGTAAAGTAGGCGCACAGGTTGTAGAAGGTGAAGATTTTATAGAGATCACCCCACCTGAAACATTTAATGATGTTGCTGTTGATACTTACGACGATCACCGTATAGCCATGTGTTTTGCAATGGTTGCCGTTGGTGGAAAGCCAATAACAATTAATGATCCAAAGTGTACCTATAAAACATTTCCTACATTTTTCAATGTTTTAGGGTCAGTCAGTGAATAAGCTAATTAGAAGTAATTACAAAAGTTACACACTAATAGCAGATATATTTTAATAACTGACGTATAATGTCGCGGTTTATTTAGGTGTGCATTGCAGGAGGTTTTAAATGCAGGCGTTATTAATGCCCGTGATCACCGTTGATGGCCCAAGTGGTTCAGGTAAAGGAACTGTTTGTCGCTTGTTAGCCGACAAGTTAGGGTGGGATGTATTAGATAGCGGTGCGATTTATCGTGTTTTATCTTTAGCTGCACTTCATCACCAAATTGCATTAGACAATGAAGAAGGGCTTGTCCCGCTTGCTGCAAATTTAGATGTGCAGTTTTTGGTAGATAGCCAAACTAATGCAGGAAAAGTTATTTTAGAAGGCGAAGATGTAACCACTACTATTCGTAATGAAGAAGTAGGCGCTGCGGCTTCAAAAGTTGCAGCATTACCTCGCGTTCGTGAAGCGTTATTACGTCGCCAGCGTGCATTTCGTACTGAAAATGGCTTAATTGCCGACGGCCGTGATATGGGCACTGTGGTTTTTCAAGATGCGCCGTTAAAAATATATTTAACAGCCAGTGCACAAGAGCGTGCTCGTAGACGCTTTGTTGAGTTGAATACGCGCGGCCTTGATGTTACACTAAGTGGTCTATTACAGGACATTCAAGCTCGTGACGAGCGCGATATGAATCGCACCGTTGCTCCGCTTGTACCTGCAGAGGATGCTATTGAGATCGATACTAGCGATCTTAATGCACAGCAAGTGTTTGATAAGGTAATAACTTTATTGGATATTGCTATCTCTGAAGGTAAGCTTCCTAAACGAAGCTAAACACATTTTATGCGCCAGCAGGATGCCAGTGCTATTTTAACAACCCCATGCAGCATGGTTGCTTATTGGTATTAATATATGAGACGTATATTCGTATGTCAGAAAATTTTGCGCAGTTATTTGAAGAAAGCTTAAAGGGTTTTGAAGCAGAGCAAGGCTCTATCGTTAAAGGTACAGTAATCTCTATCGAGAATAACATTGTACTTGTAGATGCTGGTCTTAAATCAGAAAGTGCTATCCCTGCAGAGCAGTTCAAAAATGCTGCTGGTGAACTAGAAGTTGCTGTAGGCGACGAAGTAGATGTTGCACTAGATGCAATTGAAGACGGTTTCGGTGAAACTATCCTTTCTCGTGAGAAAGCTAAGCGTCACGAAGCATGGATCCGTCTTGAGAAAGCATGTGAAGAGCAAGAGACTGTTACTGGTGTTATCAACGGTAAAGTTAAAGGCGGTTTCACAGTTGAAGTTGATTCAATCCGTGCTTTCCTACCTGGTTCACTTGTTGATGTTCGTCCAGTACGTGACACAACTCACCTTGAAGGCAAAGAGCTTGAATTTAAAGTAATCAAGCTTGACCAAAAACGTAACAACGTTGTTGTTTCACGTCGTGCAGTTATCGAATCTGAAAACTCACAAGAACGTGAAGAGCTTCTTGCTAACCTTGTTGAAGGCCAAGAAGTTAAAGGTATCGTTAAGAACCTTACTGACTACGGTGCATTCGTTGACCTTGGTGGTGTTGATGGTCTACTACACATTACTGATATGGCTTGGAAGCGTGTTAAGCACCCTTCAGAAATCGTTAATGTTGGCGACGAAATCGCAGTTAAAGTTCTAAAATTCGACAAAGATAAAACTCGTGTTTCTCTAGGCCTTAAACAGCTTGGTGAAGATCCATGGGCTGCTATCGCTGGTCGTTACCCAGAAGGTTCTAAACTTTCTGGTCGTGTTACTAACCTTACAGATTACGGCTGTTTCGTGGAAATCGAAGAAGGCGTTGAAGGTTTAGTACACGTTTCTGAAATGGATTGGACTAACAAGAACATCCATCCTTCAAAAGTTGTAAGCCTTGGCGACACTGTTGAAGTTATGGTTTTAGAAATTGACGAAGAACGTCGTCGTATTTCTCTTGGTCTTAAGCAATGTATTGCTAATCCTTGGCAGGAATTTGCTCGTCTACAAAACAAAGGCGATCAAGTTACTGGTAAGATCAAATCAATCACTGACTTCGGTATCTTTATCGGTCTTGACGGTGGTATTGACGGTCTTGTACACCTTTCAGACATTTCTTGGAATACACCTGGCGAAGAAGCTGTACGTGAATTCAAGAAAGGCGACGAAATCACTGCTATCGTATTGCAAGTTGACCCAGAGCGTGAACGTATCTCTCTAGGTGTTAAGCAAATCGAAGCTGACCCATTCAATAACTACCTTGATGCAAACAAAAAAGGTGCTATTGTTAAAGGTAAAGTGACTGAAGTTGATGCGAAAGGCGCAACTGTTGAACTTATCGAAGGCGTTGAAGGTTACATCCGTGTAGCTGATATCGCTCAAGAGCGCGTTGAAGATGCAACTACTGTTGTTTCTGTAGGCGACGAGATTGAAGTTAAATACGTTGGTGTTGATCGTAAGAACCGCACTTTAAGCTTATCTGTAAAAGCTCTTTTCGAAGCAGAAGAGAAAGAAGTACTAGAGAAGCTTAAGAAAGAAGAGCCAGTGTTTGAAAACGCAATGGCAGCTGCTTTCGCAAATGCACAAAAAGACTAATATATAATTAGTTTTTAGTTGGAAGGGCATTTTTTGCCCTTCCTATATCTCTTTTTAAGGAAACGCTATGACTAAGTCAGAATTGATAGAAATACTTGCGGAACAACACGCACACGTTCCAGTGAAAGATGTTGAGAATGCTGTAAAAGAAATTCTTGAACAAATGGCCGGCTCATTATCTACTTCAGATCGTATTGAGATCAGAGGTTTTGGTAGTTTCTCTTTGCATTTCCGCGCTCCTCGCACAGGTCGTAATCCTAAGACTGGCGATACAGTTGAGCTTGAAGGAAAGCATGTACCTCATTTTAAACCAGGCAAAGAATTACGCGACCGCGTGAATGAAAGCATTGCCTAGTTAACTTAGTGGAGTAGTTACTTGTTCAAGGTATTAAAAATTATTCTGGCTGCACTATGCCTTATCAGTGCATTTGTATTAGGGTCACAAAACCCACAGTTAGTACAAGTAAATTACATTATAGCCAGTAATACGCTACCTTTAGCTGTAATAATAAGTATCTGCTTTTTATTAGGTGTTTTGATTGGTTGTTTTATTAGCTTTAAATTGTTTTCGCAATTAAAGTGGCAAAACTACCGCTTAAAAAAGCAATTAGCGCCTGAAAAAGATAAAAAAAAGCTTGCCGCGAATAAAGACACCTAACTATGATTGAGCTTTTGTTTTTACTATTACCCGTTGCCGCTGGTTACGGTTGGATTATGGGTAAAAACAGTGCTAAAAACCAAGCTCATCAACTTAATCGTCAGATCACTTCTGAATATAGCAAAGGCTTAAAATTTCTACTCGATAGAGAAGAAGATCAAGGCTTAGAGCATTTAATCAACTTACTTGAAGTTTCAGCCGACTCTGTTGAACACTATTCTACACTTGCCACCATGTTTCGCCGTAGAGGTGAATTAGACCGCGCAATAAAAATTCACGAACTTCTATTAAAACACCCAAGCTTAAATGAACAACAAGCTGCAACTAGCCGTTTAGAATTAGCCGAAGATTATATAATGGCCGGACTACTAGATAGTGCGGAAGAGCACTTAGTTTGGTTAGTTAAAGCAGGGCATGTAGAAGCGCTGGACCCTATTATCACTTTATATTCGCAAACCCGTGAGTGGGAAAAAGGCATCAATATGTTTGAAGCCCATAGCGAACTATTTTCAAAAGAACAGCAATTTAAAGCAATTGCTAATTTTTATTGTGAGTCAGCTTTAAGTGACAATACACCCCAACTAATGAGAAAAGCGATTAGCTTAAATTATAAAGCCGTGCGTCCGCTTTACGAGTTAGGGTTAGTTGCTTACGCAAAAGAAGATTACGTTAAAGCTATTTATTACTGGCGTGAACTTGTCTCTCAATTTACCTTGTTTGCTCCGTTGTTTATTGATGAACTTGCACACAGTTATAAACAATTGAATTTGACGCATCAATTTCACGAGTTAGTCAGTGACTTGTTAGAGAAGGGCGGTGTATTAATTAAAATAAAGCATTGCCAAGCATTACTTGAGCAAGGTCACACCAAGCAAGCCTTTGAATTTTTAACTGATAGCTTAAAACGTCAACCTACTATTCGTGGTTTTAGTTTTTTACTGCAATTAATGGGTGACCAAAATAAAAATACTAAGGAAGTACTTAACGAAATTGATAAGCTTGTAACCTCTTATATTGCTACAAAACCAGATTTTCAATGCCAGCATTGTGGTTTTACAAGCTACACCATATATTGGAACTGCCCTTCTTGTAAGCATTGGGAAACCATTGTTCCAAGTCGAGGCTTAGACGGATTTTAATAACCCCATAATTTATAACTTTACTGCCATTCACTAGGATAGTTATGTCTTTCGAACACTCAAAAAAAATTCTTATTGCATTAGATTACGATGATCAAGAAGTTGCTTTAAACTTTGTTAAACAACTTTCTCCTGATACTTGCCGTCTCAAGGTCGGCAAAGAAATGTTTACCTATTTTGGACCTGCATTTGTTAAAGAGTTAATTGATTTAGGTTTTGATGTTTTCTTAGATTTAAAGTTTCATGATATTCCTAATACAGTAGCTAAAGCGGTTACTGCAGCTGCTAAAATGGGGGTGTGGATGGTAAACGTTCATGCTTCTGGTGGCTTTGAAATGATGAGCAAAGCTAAATCGGCTCTAGAGCAATTTGGTGACAAAGCGCCATTACTTATCGCTGTGACTGTATTAACAAGTATGGATGAAACAGAACTTAAGCGTTTAGGTGTTGATAAATCAGCTCAAGAGCAAGTTATCTATTTAGCTAAGCTTGCAAAGGAAGCTGGGCTTGATGGTGTCGTGTGCTCTGCACAAGAAGCAAAAGCTTTAAAAACAGAGTTAGGTGATAGCTTTAAGCTTGTTACGCCTGGTATACGCCCTGAAGGGAGTGATGCCGGCGATCAAAAGCGTATAATGACTCCTAAGCAAGCTATAGATTCAGGAAGTGACTATTTAGTGATAGGCAGACCGATTACTCAAGCAGATAATCCTGTAAAAGTGCTTAGTGATGTTAATAACTCTATAGCTTAATTTAACAATAAGCAGTCATATAGTGCTAAAACCCCTTACCTTATGTGAGTTTTATGTTACATTAATAAAATCAAAATGTAGTAGGGGTTTGTTTTGAAGTTATTTTTTGGTTCTATAGTAATTGTTATTGCGGGTTTTTCAGTAAATAAGTACGTTTTTTCTAATAAAGCATACGATGGTGTAACAACCGTTACAGATATAATTCCAACGTACCCAGTCGATATGTTTGATTTTAAAAAAACAATGCAAGATTATGCTCATCATCTGTGTTACAAAAATGAAGATACACTCATATCTCAGCATGTAAGCGTTAGTGAATGTATATCAAAGCTTGATGATAAAAAAACAGAATGTGAAAAAAAGGTTTTTCGTTTGGCGCCGCTCAATCTTGAGTCGGAAGTTGAAGTGCTTGATTATTCAAGGCAATATACGCAATGTACATTGCCTTATAAATATATTTTAGGTTAATCACAAACAGGTATTATTAGTAATTACAGCCAATTATAATTAAGATCTTAAGCGAATGGATTTCGCTTCAATATCTATTAACTCTTGTTTAAATAAGCCACCAATTGCTTTTTTATAATTAGCCTTACTTGTAGAAAACATCTTTTTTATTGCTTCAGGATCAGACTTATCACCAAGTGGAATAACACCGCCTTCGTTTTTAAGCTTTTGCATAATAGTTTCACCAAGGTCACTTACTTTTCCCATACCTGGCTTTTCTAGTACAACATCAATTTTTCCGTCGTCACGTACTTTTTGAATATAGCCTTTAAGCTTTTGACCCACAAATAAGCTTTTAAATACCATATTGTAAAAAACAACACCGAAGTGCGACTCTTCAATTAATACTTTGTAGCCAATATCTGTTTTGCCAGCAACAATTAAATCCACTTCTTGTAAGTGAGTATATTGCGGCTCATCTTTTGATAAGAAACGATTAAAATTGTTTGAGGCACAAATACGTTGGCTTGCATTATCAAGGTACAGACGTACTAAATAAGAATGGCCTTCTTGCATGCGTGGCTTTTGTTCATTAAAAGGTGCAAGCACATCTTTCTCAAGCCCCCAATCTAAAAATGCCCCAATACTATTTATTTCTTTAACGCGTAGTAGGGCATACTCGCCAACTTGAGCATGTGGTTTCTTTATTGTTGCTGTGGCTAAATTAGCATTGTCTAAAAAGATAAATACACTAATACTATCGCCCGCTTCAAGCTCATGTTTTATTTCTTGTTTTGGTAAAAATACTTCACCTAAATCATGGCCGTCTAAGTAAGCACCTTCGTTACTCACTTCTTTTACAAATAATGTTTGTGTGGTTCCTAGGTAACTCATAATTATTCCTGCTCAGGCTTTTTTTTACGGCGCATTGGTGTATCGCCATCAATGTTCATCGGTGCTTTAATTGGTGCTGTAGGCTTTTTAGGTTTAGCTTTGCGCTTAAATGCAGGCTTTTTAACAGCGGCGGCTTTTTCTTTAGATTTGTCCCACGCTGCCTCAGGTTTTTTCTCTTTTAAACCTTTAAACTTAGCTTTTAAGCTCTCTACGCTCGCAAATTTTAATTCGTCATTTAAAAATGCTTTAATAGCTAAATAACTTGCCCAATCTTTTGGGCCAACTAATGAAATTGCATTTCCTTTAAAGCCAGCACGTCCTGTACGACCTATGCGGTGTACATACTCTTCAGCGTGTTTTGGTAAATCAAAGTTAATAACGTGCGTTACGCTTAACAAATCTAAACCACGAGATGCAACGTCGGTGGTAATCAATATTTTAAAGTTCTCGCGACTAAACGAATCCATGATATCTAAACGTTTGTTTTGCGTTAAATCACCAGCAAGCGCTACAGATTTGAAGCCTTTAGCATTAAGGGCTTCACTCAAACGGCTCGTGTCAGAACGCGTTGCTGTGAAGATAATACATTGACCAACATCATCTTGGTTTAAAAAATGCTCTAATAACGCTTCTTTATGATCAAGGTGATCTGCAAGGTATAACGTTTGTTTAATATCACTATGTTGCTCATTTGCTGCACTTAGCGTAATTTGCTTTGGTTTTTTTAATAGGTTACGTGATAGTGCATCTACTTGTGCATGGTCAAGTGTTGCAGAAAACAATAACGTTTGGCGTAATCGGTGATTAGCTTGCTCGTTAATCATTTTTAACTGCTCGGTAAAGCCTAAATCTAAAATACGATCGGCTTCATCAAAAATAAGCAGTTCTAGTCCACTCAATTGCAATGAGCGTTTTGTTATGTGATCAGCTAAACGCCCAGGTGTAGCAACTACGAATTGTGGGTCGTTTCTAAGTGCTTTTATTTGGTCATTAAAGTTTTCGCCGCCAAGTATTTTAACTGCCTTAATCGCTGTGCCAGCAATTAATAAACGCAGCTGAGTAAATACTTGCGTAGCAAGCTCACGCGTAGGAGCAACAATAAGTACACGGGGATCGCGTTTGCTGAGTGCTTTTTGTTTCATAACCCTTTGTACAGCAGGTAATAAAAACGCCAAGGTTTTGCCCGACCCAGTTTTAGACTGAGCGAAAATGTCATGCCCTGCAAGTGCGGTAGGCACTGCATGCGCTTGAATATCGGTGGGCTGGGTGATCCCTTGATGTGCTAATTGTGTTTCAAGGCGTGTATCAATCCCAAGATCAGTAAACTGCAATGTGTGTTTCTCCAAAATGAGCAAATTAACTCTATAAATTTATCAGCGCATTATAGCTTACACAGCTAGGTCGCTAACAGTAAAAACCAATCTATAGCGCTATTTTTTGCAATTAAACTAAAAAAGCGTAAAATACGCGCCCCATATGCGCCGGATTTACGATTCGGTAGACGCCAATATTGGCTAACAAGGCAAAATAGGAAATATAATGACTGTTGTTCATAAAGATAATGTAACGGGCGATCACTTTGTAGTGTGTGCGCTGTATAAGTTTGTAGGTTTACCTGAATTTGAAGCTATCCGTAAGCCATTACTAGAAGTGATGGAAGCAAATGAAGTACGCGGTACTTTATTGCTCGCTGCCGAAGGTATAAACGGCACTGTTTCTGCAAAACGAGAAGGGATAGACAACTTATTAGCATGGCTAGATGAGCAACCAAATTTAAAAAACATCGTTACAAAAGAATCTTACGACGATGAATGTCCGTTTTACCGCACTAAAGTAAAACTAAAAAAAGAAATTGTAACGATGGGCGTTGAAGGCGTAGATCCGCTTAAAGTTGTGGGTAGCTATGTTAAGCCAAATGAGTGGAACGCACTTATATCTGACCCTGAAGTAATTTTAATTGATACACGTAATGATTACGAAATTGAAATTGGTACATTTCAAAATGCGGTCGATCCAAATACCAAAACGTTCCGCGAATTTCCACAGTGGGCAAAAGAAAACTTAGACCCTGAAAAACACAAAAAAGTGGCGATGTTTTGTACCGGCGGTATCCGCTGCGAAAAATCGACAGCCTACATGAAAGAGCAAGGTTTTGATGAAGTTTATCACCTTGAAGGCGGTATCTTAAAATACCTAGAAGAAGTGCCAAAAGAAGAAACCATGTGGGAAGGCGAGTGTTTTGTATTTGATAATCGCGTTGCGGTTGATCATGACCTACAAAAAGGCTCTTATGATCAATGCCACGCGTGTCGTATGCCAATTACAGAAGACGAAAAGTTAAAGCCTGAATACATGGAAGGCGTCTCTTGTCATCATTGTATTGAAGAAGTTACGGATGAACAACGCGCACGTTTTGCAGAGCGCCAAAAGCAAATAGAATTAGCGCAAGCGCGTGGTGAGGGCCATATTGGTAATGAAGCACAAGCTGTTTTACAGCAACGTAAAGAAGCTAAAAAAGCCCAAAAAGACGCTCAGCGCGGTAAATAAATTTATACAATAAGTATCACATTTAAAGAGTCTATTTAGGCTCTTTTTTTGTGCCTAAATTTGTACAGTAATTGTTTTCACACCCCGATGATAGTGTTAATCTGCAAAACAGATTTAGTCATTTTAATGCGCATACAGGAAGGGATTTATGCAAGCCGAACAAGTTGAAATCGCACAATTTTTAGCACAACATCCTCCTTTTGATGACTTACCTCAAAAAGCGCTTAATGAGCTAGCTCAACAAGTAGAAGTGGCTTATTTTAGAGCAAAAACAGATATCTTGAGTTTTGGACAAGACATTTCTGATTTGTATGTAATTAGAAGTGGTTCTGTAGAAATGTATCGCCGAAATGGCGAGCTGTACAATCGTTTGGCTACCGCAGGTATATTTGGTCAAATGGGTTTATTGATGAACCGTAAGGTACGTTTTCCTGCAACTGCTCTGGAAGATACGTTAGTTTATTGCATAAATGTTGAGCTCTTTAATTGTTACTGTGATGAGTTTGATGCGTTTGCTGATTACTTCGAAACAGACGGTAACGTGCGTTTGCATCAAGCTATTGTCGAGCAAGCTGATGGCAATGACCTGACAACCGCGAAGGTAAAATCATTAATTCACAGAGATGTAGTTACCGTAGATGCAACCTCTACGATACAAGATATCGCTAAATTAATGACCGAAGAGGCGGTATCATCAGTGTTGGTAACCGATGTAAATAAACCCATAAATGATGACCCAGAAGAAGATGATGGACAAGTAGTTGGTATAATAACCGATAGGGATTTACGCACTAAAGTAGTGGCTAAAGGGCTTGCCTTTAACACGCAAGCAAAAGACATTATGTCCACTAACTTAGTACTATTAGATGCTAATGACTATATTTTCGAAGCTGTATTGGCCATGCTTAGAGATAACTTACATCATTTGCCAGTAGTACAAAAAAGACGCCCAATAGGCGTTATCTCCCTCTCTGATATTTTGCGTTATGAATCCCAAAGCAGCTTATTACTTGTACGTGGCATACTGGCTCAACAAACAATAGAGGATTTGGCGCATTATGCACGCCAATTGCCCAATGTGTTTGTTCGTATGGTGAATGAAGATGCAAACTCACACATGGTTGGTACAGCCATGGCTGTTATAGGGCGTACATTTAAACAAAGACTACTTGTATTAGCAGAAGAAAAGTTTGGGCCACCTCCTGTGCCTTACTGTTTTATTGCTCTGGGCTCAATGGCTCGAGACGAGCAACTTATTGTAACCGATCAAGACAACGCGCTTATTTTAGATGACAGTTATGACGACGAAAAACATAACGCGTATTTTCAAAATATTGCCGATTTTGTGTGTGATGGTTTAGCGCAGTGTGGTTACACCTACTGTGATGGAGAAATTATGGCGTCGTTTAAAAAATGGCGTAAAACTCGCTCACAGTGGTTCGATCAATTTGCAGATTGGATCGCGCAGCCAAAACCACAAGCTTTGCTTAATAGTTCTATATTTTTTGACTTAGACGGTGTGTGGGGTAAAACCAAGTGGGCCGACGAGCTTAAAATATTTATAGCAAAACAAAGTAAAGTAAATCGCGTATTTTTAGCTAATATGGCAGCAAATGCTAGAAATAGAACACCTCCACTAGGTTTCTTTAAAGGCTTTGTTATGGAGCATAATGGCCAACATAAGCGTTCAATGAACTTAAAGCGAAGAGGGACTGCACCTCTTTCTGATGTTATTCGCGTGCACGCATTGGCTATTGGTTCACGTAAACAAAATTCGTTTGAACGACTAGAAGATATTATTGAAGCGAAACTTTTACCACAGGGTAAAGCGCAAGATTTACGTGATGCACTTGAGTATATTGCCATGATGCGAATTCGCCATCAAGCGTGGCAAATAGAGAAGGGCGAAGAGCCCGATAACGACTTAGATCCGCATTTACTTTCTCCGTTCGAGCAACGAAACTTAAAAGAGGCATTCGCCATTTTAGAAAAAGCACAAAGCTATTTAAAATTTAGCTACACAGCAAACTCTGGTGTGAAGTAGCCTATGAATCCGCGTAATCATAAAGCAATTGATTGGCAAGCTAGGTATAACGAGCTTGCCAATAGCACCAAAAATAAACTCTTAAAACACTTTTATGCGGGTGCTTATAACCAAGACAAAGCTGCAATAAAAGACGTACCTTTTGTAGCAATGGATTTTGAAACAACAGGCTTAAATAGCCAAAACGACGATATAGTGAGTGTTGGTTTAGTGCCGTTCAATTTAGAGCGCATTTATTGTAAGCACAGTCGGCATTGGGTTGTGCAGCCTAGGCGCAACCTTCATGAAGAGTCTATTTTAATACATGGAATAACGCACTCTGAGGTGGACGACGCCCCCGACTTTAATCAAATTATAGAGCCTTTACTTGAAGCGCTCAGTGGTAAAGTTGTCGTGGTGCATTATGCCGCAATAGAACGTCACTTTTTAAATAATGCGTTATTGTTAAGGCTTAAAGAAGGTATTGAGTTTGCACTTGTTGATACAATGGAAATAGAAAAAAGAGCACTAAAAGCAAGGCAGGGTTTATTAGGCCGATTGTTTAACACAAAATTAGGTTCTCTTAGGCTAACAGATTGCCGTGCGCGTTATTCCCTACCAGCATATCAAAATCACAATGCGTTAACGGATGCACTTGCTACAGCAGAACTTTTACAAGCGCAACTGAGTTATCATTATCGTGTAGATACTCCAATCTCAGAGCTGTGGTTCTAGCTTTTAATGACCAAACAAAAAACGCCGCAAAAATTGCGGCGTTTTCGTTACTAATTAAAAGTGTTACTTACTAAAAGTATTATTTAACTGGGCGAGGCTCAGTTCGTAAACCTAAAACTAAACTTAAACACATAAATAATAATACAATAGTAAATGGCAAGCCTGTAGAGACAGCGCCTGCTTGTAGTGCTTCAATTGCTTGTGTGCCACCAATCCAAAGTAAAGCAGCTGCAATTGCGCCCTCAACCGATGCCCAAAATATACGTTGTGGTACCGGTGCATCAATTTTACCGCCAGCTGTAATTGAATCAATTACTAATGAACCAGAGTCAGATGACGTAATGAAAAATACCAACACTAATAAAATTGCAATAAACGATAAAATATTAGATAAAGGTAATTCATCAAGCATTTGGAACATAGCTAAAGGTACATCAGTTAAACCATTAGTGCCTAACGCACCAACACCATTAACTACTTGATCAATCGCAATACCACCGTAAATAGACATCCATAAAACAGTAACTAGAGTAGGAATAAGTAAAACCGCAATTAAGAATTCACGAATTGTACGACCACGTGATACACGCGCGATAAACATACCTACAAACGGTGACCAGGAAATCCACCAAGCCCAGTAAAACACAGTCCAACCATGCATCCATGTTTCGTCTTCACGACCGTGAGGATTACTCAATGGAATAATATTTTCTACATAGCCCATCACGGTAGTGGGTACATTACCCATTGCTACAGCAAAGCCTACTAAACATACAAACAATAATAATGAAAACGCAATTAACATATTTACATTACTTAGTAGTTTCACACCACCGTCAATACCACGAACCACAGAGACAATAGCTAAAAGTGTTACACCCGCAATAACTAGAATTTGAGAGCCAATGCCACCTTCTGTACCAAATACGTGGTTAATGCCTGCAGAAGCTTGCTGCGCACCTAAACCTAAAGATGTTGCAAGGCCAAATAACGTAGCAAGTACAGCTAAGATATCAATGATATGGCCAGGCCAACCCCACGCTCTATCACCTAATATAGGGTAAAAAATAGAACGAATTGAAAGCGGTAAACCTTTGTTATAGGTAAAAAACGCAAGAGATAAACCAACAACAGCGTAAATAGCCCAAGGGTGAAGACCCCAATGAAACATAGTTGCGCCCATTGCTAATTTTGCAGCTTCTGGTGTATTAGCGGCTACATTAAGCGGTGTTTCGTACCAACCAGTAAAGTAAGCAACTGGTTCAGCAACGCCCCAAAACATAAGGCCGATACCCATACCGGCAGCAAATAACATAGCAAGCCATGAAACGCGAGAGTGAGAAGGTTTAGCGTCATCACCACCAAGGCGAATATTACCGTAAGGAGAAACAATAAGTGCTAAACAAAAGAGTACAAAGAAGTTAGCAGCCCACATAAATAGGGCATCAAAATTATTAATAATATCGGTCTTGATACTATCAAGCGCTGTTTTTGCAGTTTGTGGGTCGGTAACAAGTATGGCGATTAAAAAGATGACAATCAGGCCCGCACTAGTTCCAAAAACAGGGTTGTGAATATCAAACCCCCATTTTTGTACGTTGTCCTGACCTACGGTGTAATCCGTGTTGTCAATACTATATTTGTCATGATTTTCCTTCATGCAATACCTCTTTAGTTGTCCTAACAAGCCAAAATAAATTCGGCGTCATGTCGAATTACATTAGTCTTTAAATATTAAGTAAAAAGTAATACCGTAATTATTTGAAGACTAACTAATTTGAAGCGTGATCATACAGCTAGTAGTGTATGAGTTAAATATTAAATGTAAATGAATTTGTATTTAAAACGCTGTTTATATGGCCGAATTCATTATTCTTTCATTTAAAAGCCCTAAATTTAAAAATTCAGTGAACGTTAAAATTTAGTTTGCTATTAAAAGTATTAATTTACTTGATTAAGTAAAAAAAGATCATTTTTAAGTAGCTTAATTAATGCTTAAATATTAGGACTTGTTAGTTTTTTAGGATTGAAATTTGTTTAATTTAGGCGCAATTTAATCGCTCCTAGTTTTATAGCTTAGTGGTTCGGTAACAGCTTATGCGTTATTTTTCATGTTTGCATGCACGTAGAAATAATCAAAAACCGGCTAGCAAAGAGCAAATTTCTCTTCAAGGCTATTATAAATTTATAAGCCGATAAGCATCTTTAATCAAGTTGTAATATGAATATGATTTAACATAACACTAAGCTATATTTTATAAATAGATAGGCAAAGGATTAATACTATTATGCGAGAAAGCGTTACAAACGATACCAATCAAAACGAACTTGTTAAACGCTTTTGCAGCGTTAGAGACGAAAGCCTAGCTATTATTGAACCACTCACTGTAGAAGATTGCCAATTACAAGCTATGGCTGATGCCAGTCCCACTAAATGGCATTTAGCGCATACCACGTGGTTTTTTGAAACGTTTTTACTTAGTGTTTATTGTAAACAGTACGCAGTGTTTAATCCTCACTACAAAATGCTTTTTAATTCTTACTACAATGGGATTGGAGAGCAATTTAAACGGGCAAATAGAGGAAGCTTATCTAGGCCAGGTTTAGACGAAGTGCTAGCTTACAGAGAACATGTAGATAGCCGCGTGATTGAATTACTTAAGACTGACGTTAACCCGCACATTAAAGATATTATTGAACTTGGGGTACACCACGAGCAACAGCATCAAGAACTGATGCTTATGGACATCAAATATAACTTTTCAGTAAATCCATTATTTCCTCAATATAAAACATCGCTTTTAAATAGCCAAAAAAAATCAGCTGATATTAAACCCCTTAACTTTATCAATTTTGAACAAGCTATTATTAATATTGGCACAAATGCCGACGATGAATTTGCATATGATAACGAGTGCCCCAAACACCAAGTACTAATTCATCCATTCAGTTTTGCTAATAGATTGGTCACTAATGGTGAATATTTAGACTTTATAAATGCCGGTGGATATAGCAATCCACAATATTGGTTAAGCGACGGTTGGGCGCATATTCAAAACACTCGTTTAACGCATCCATTATATTGGCATTGCATAAATAACGAATGGTTTGAGTTTACACACTATGGATTGCAGCCATTAAATTTAAGTGCCCCCATCAGCCATGTTAGTTATTTTGAGGCCAGCGCCTACGCTAATTTTGTAAAGGCTCGCTTGCCTACAGAGTTCGAGTGGGAATATGCAGCTAAAAATACACCTTTAACAGACACTAATAATAACTACCTAACACCACAACAAGCAAAAGATGATACTGAAATAAACCAGTTAACGGATTCATGTTGGCAATGGACAAACAGTGCATATTTGCCATACCCCGGTTTTAAGCCTATTGAAGGAGTAGCAGGGGAATACAATGGTAAATTTATGAATAACCAAATGGTGTTACGGGGCGGGTGTGTGTTTACCCCTCAAAACCATTTACGACAAACATACCGAAATTTTTATTACCCATATCAAGCGTGGATGTGCAGCGGGATAAGACTAGCTAAGGATATAGTATGAGCCAAGTAACAGCGATTAAACAAAGTAACATAACCGACACTGAATTTTTAAACGACGTGATAAGCGGATTAACTCAACAACAAAAAACGCTTCCGTGTAAGTATTTTTACGATGATAAAGGTGCTGCATTATTCGAGCAAATAACATCCTTACAAGAGTATTATGTTACACGTACGGAGTTGTCTATTTTAGAGGAATACTCGCAGTCAATTGCTCAAATGCTACCTGAAAACCTTTCTATTATTGAGCCTGGGTGTGGTTCGGGTAAAAAGGTCGCGTATTTATTAGCGCACATGGCAAACGTAAAAACCTTCGTACCGTTTGAAATTTCTGAGGAGATGCTCAGTTATTCACTTGCACATTTGTCACCGTTATTTCCAGATTTGGCAATTTCGCCATTGCTAGGAGACTTTACACATAGCCAAATGGTTAAACAGCTAACCAAAGACACCGCTTTAGATAGTCAAACCAATTTGGTGTATTTTCCAGGCTCTACTCTTGGTAATTTTGCCCCAGTTAAAGCTATAGAAATTATGAATAATTTCCATCGCTTATGTGGTGTAAACGGTTATGTATTAATTGGGGTTGATTTAGTAAAAGAGCGCCAAGTGTTACTCAATGCATATAACGATAAAGCGGGAATCACCGCTGCATTTAATAAAAATTTACTACAACGTATTAATAACGAGCTAAACGGCACATTTAATATAGATAACTTTAGCCACGAGTCACGCTTTAACGAGCAACATAGCCGTATTGAAATGCATTTAGTAAGTAACTGTAATCAAAGCGTGATTATAAATGATCAGCAAATAGACTTTATTGAAGGCGAAAGTATCCATACAGAAAACTCTCATAAGTACACGCTCGAATCGTTTAAGCAGCTTGCCGCGCAAGCTAATTTAAAGTTAGAGCAAACATGGCAAGACGATAGTAACTATTTTGCCCTGTGTTTATTAAGACCGCTTTAAGCATTACTTAAGTTATGTTTAGTAAATGACAACTTTAGCATTGCTAAACTCATAGCTTAGCAATGCACCATTATTTGATTGCTGTATAAGCTTAGCTTTATTTAAACCATGTAGTCTAAATAGCAGGGGGGCAATAACAGATACCGCAGAGCCCGTTGCACTGTCCTCATTTACTCCAAACTGGGGGGCAAAATATCTAAAATGCGCTATGGCATTTTTTTTGTCTATATTTTTTATACTAAGCGCTATAACTGCATTTTTATGGAGTTTATTTAACGCTTTAAAATCAACGTGTAAGCTTTTTAAATCGTCTTTTTCAACGTCTTTACTAAATTCTTCATTAAATAACACAACCGTATAACCGTTATTTTCGCCGGCACTGTAGGCTGCTTTTATTGCTAATGAAAACACACTTTGTAACTCACCTTTAGCTAATTCGCTTTTTTTAGGCTCTATACTTTTTAGTAACAACTGGGCGCGTTGTTTTTTTACTCTTATAGTAAAACGCTCATGACTCATTGATATAAATACTTCAGGACAATAACCAAAATACTTTATTAAAAAATTAGCGGCCGCTAAAGTACCATGCCCACAGCGTTTAATTTCACTTGTTTGGTTAAACCAGCGAATATTACAATGGCGTTTAGTTATCTCATTTTGATTTAAAAATACGGTAGCAGGGTGGTTTGATTGTGATGCAATATATTGCATTGTTTTTGATGTTAACCCAATTTTATAAATAACAATTAAAGCACTTGAGCCTTTTAAGTTATTTGCAGGGCTATAAAAAACAGATTCGGTGGAAGTGAGTTTTATAAAGCGAAGCGTAAGCCATTTGGGCTTACGCTTCGTTAAACAAAGAGTGTTATCCTTTGCTTGCATACGCGTCGTTATGAACGCCCGCAGCACGACCTGATGGATCTGCATTGTTTTGGAACGATGCGTCCCATGCAAGTGCTTCAGGAGTCGAACACGCTACCGATTTACCATGTGGCACACATTTAGCTGATGCATCACCAGGAAAGTGCGATTCAAAAATAGTACGGTAGTAGTAAGCTTCTTTTGAATCTGGCGTATTAATAGGGTATTTAAATTTAGCATTTGCAAGCTCTTGATCGCTCACTTGCTCATTTACAAACTCTTTTAACGTATCAATCCAACTGTAACCAACACCGTCTGAAAATTGCTCTTTTTGGCGCCATAAAACTTCATCAGGCAAGTAGCCATCAAAACCTTCACGTAAAATGTGTTTTTCGATTTTGCCATCTTTACACATTTTGGCTTCAGGGTTGATACGCATAGCAACATCAACAAATTCTTTATCAAGGAACGGTACACGTGCTTCAACGCCCCATGCTGCCATTGATTTATTAGCACGTAAACAGTCAAACATATGCAGTTTTGATACTTTACGGTTTAGCTCTTCATGAAACTCTTGTGCGTTAGGGGCTTTATGGAAGTATAAGTAACCACCAAATAGCTCATCAGCACCTTCGCCAGATAACACCATTTTAATGCCCATTGCTTTAATTTGGCGAGCCATTAAGTACATAGGTGTAGAGGCACGAATCGTTGTTACATCATACGTTTCAATGTGGTAAATCACTTCACGCAGTGCATCAATACCTTCTTGAATGGTAAAAATGATAGGGTGGTGAATAGTGCCAATCATGTCAGCTACTTTTTGGGCCGCGGCTAAATCAGGTGAGCCCTCAAGGCCTACTGAAAAAGAATGCAACTTAGGCCACCATGCATCGCTTTCGTCGTTATCTTCAATACGTTTTGCAGCAAAACGCTGGGTAATAGCAGAGATAACCGATGAGTCTAAACCACCAGAAAGTAATACACCGTATGGTACATCACACATTAGCTGGCGTTTAACGGCCGCTTCTAATGCATCTTTAACGTCTTGCGCTTGTGCGCTGTTATCTTTAACTGCATCAAATGTTTCCCAATCACGCTTGTAATAAGGCGTCATTTTGCCATCTTTGCTGTACAGGTAATGCCCTGGTGGAAATTCTTCAATATGCTTACAAATTGGAGAAAGAGCTTTTAGCTCAGAAGCAACGTAAAAGTTACCGTGCTCGTCATGACCGGTGTAAAGCGGGATAATACCAATATGGTCACGGCCAATTAAGTAAGCGTCATTTTCTTCATCGTATAAACAAAATGCAAAAATGCCATTTAGATCATCTAAAAAGTCAGGCCCTTTTTGTTTATAAAGCGCTAAAATAACTTCACAGTCTGATTGAGTTTGAAAAGTAAAATCAACATCTAGCTCTGCTGCAAGTTCTTTATGATTATAAATCTCGCCATTAACCGCTAAAATATTTGTTTTTTCAGGATTGTATAAAGGCTGTGCACCGCTTGATACACCAACAATAGCTAAACGCTCATGTACTAAAATAGCTTTTTCAGATGCATATACGCCAGACCAATCTGGGCCACGGTGTCTAAGCAGCTTGGACATTTCAATTGCTTGGGTACGCAATTGAGCGGGATCAGATTTAATATCTAATACCCCAAAAATTGAACACATAGTAACTCCTCATTCCTATTATGTGTGCAGCAAAGCCAATTTGCTGTGCTGCGAAACCTTGTTTTATCAGAAAAAATTACTCAAGTCACATAGCTTTTACAATTAATTAAGAATAATTTATGCACCAACTTACATGCAACCGCACCAAAGTGGTTAATGCGTAGTGCCTGCTGCTATTTTTACGTCGTTATTATTGTTCAAAGCTTGTGCAATCATCACTTTTAGCGCGTTAATAACAGTGTCTTCACACATGCTAGGTGCGCCATTGTGGTGCACAGCTTGGCTTGGTAAATAAGGAATATGCACAAAGCCACCTTTCATTACAGCGCAGTGATCATTTATGTAATGCATAAGGCCATACATAACGTGATTGCATACATACGTACCTGCCGTATTGGAAATGGCAGCAGGTATATTGCTGTTGTGCAGTGCTTGTAACATACGCTTTATTGGCAAGTTAGTGAAATAGGCATCAGGGCCATTTTTTTCTATTGGTGTATCGACAGGTTGCTTACCTGCATTGTCTTTAATGTGTGCATCATCAACGTTTATTGCAATACGCTCAATTGATATTTCGCTGCGCCCACCGGCTTGGCCTATACATAAAACAACCGTCGGATTGTGCGACTCAATGGCGTTTATAAGCTGACTAATAGACGTATTAAACTCAAAGGAAAGTTCTAGTGTACTTATTTTGTGTTTCATGATGATAGTTTCATCAAGTTTTTGCACTGCTTGCCAAGAAGGATTGATAGTTTCGCTACCAAAAGGCGCAAAGCCGGTTATTAATACACACGCCATAGAAGAAGTTGATTTAGTCATTACACACCAAGCTATACATAAAAATAATATTAACGGCGAGTAAGGTAACTGCCGTCTGAATTTGAACCTTTATTACATAGTACTTATCTTTTAAGTCTAAAAGAGCTGCAGGAAGAATATTAAATTTGCTGCCATAGGCGTCATTAACATACTGCAATAGTCGCTATACATGACGAGCGCAACTAATGGAGCAGGGCTTGCGCCATGACCTTCAATTAAAAATGCCATACCTACACAATACAAAACAACCATCATAAACGATTATCAGGGCCAATAATTTAAGTCGAACATAGCTTTCCTATTTATTTTTAGAATATTTTTATAGGTTATTTTTAAGTGCAAGGCTCAATTGATGTAGGTGTCCGTCAAGTTTCTGCTTCGCATTTGCTGCTTCTTCAAACGTTACAAATTTAAACTCAACAGTATCTAAAGGTCTAAACTGTGCAAATTGACGTAAGTCGGCTTCAATAACAGTCCCTAGCAGAGGGTAGCCCCCTGTAGTTTGGCCATCATTTAGTAACACAATTGGCTCTCCACTTGGTGGCAGTTGAATACTCCCAGGGCTCACCCCTAATGATGGCAAAGAGTGCGAATGCCCCAAATTATTTTTATGCTCAAGCCTTACACCCATTCGGTTACTATTATTGCTGACTTTAAAAGCGGTAGACACAAAGTTGCTAAGTATAGTCTCGCCTAATAAGTCGGCATGAGGACTTGGATGCAGGCGTATAAGTTTGCGCTGGGCGGGAGCAATTGCGCCTACCTTTATAAACTCTCCATAATAAGGAGTAATAGGTATTTCATCACCAGTGGTGAGAGATCTACCTTCAAAACCACCAAAACATGCGTTTAAATCTGTAGATTTAGAACCCATAACCTCAGCATTTTGTATACCGCCTTTCACTGCTAAATAAGCTCTTAAGCCCGCTCTACCAGTAGCAAAACTTAGGACTTGTTTGTTTTTTACTGCGTATGTCCAACCAGGATAAATTGCATGTCCATCAAGGGTTGCTTGCAAATCTGCACCATGAAGCGCTATTACTGTGTCGCAGGTAAATTCCAGTTCGCACAAACCTACAGTTATTTCTAAAACGGCATCATTGTCGTTATTGTTAAGTAATCTATTAGCAATGATTTGTGCAATAGGGTCTAGGCTGCCCGCTTTGCTTACACCTAAATGGCGGTAGCCTTCACGGCCAAAATCTTGAATTGTAAGTAATACACCACTTTTAAGTACTTTAATCATGATTTGCTCCTTTATTAACGAGCGGAACAAATTCAAGCGTATCGCCTGGTTGAATTAAACAAGGTTGCTCAGAGGTCGAATCAAACAAAGCAGTATCTGTATGACCTATTATATGCCAACCACCTGGGGTATCTGCGGGGTAAATGCCGGTTTGTGCAGCACCTATCGCAACAGAGCCTTTAGGAACCCTAGTGCGTGGCTCATCACGTCTTGGTGTATGTAATTGCTCATTTAAGCCATGTAGGTAAGCAAAACCGGGCTGAAAGCCTAAAAATAAAACGTGGTACTTGGTTTTACTATGAATATTAATAACTTCATCGGCACTTAAATTATGATAGCGAGCCACGTAATTAATGTCCTCACCCTTGTATGAGGTTTTGATTAAGTGATGCTGCCCCTTAAAAGTACTCGTTTTAATCTCATTCCACAGCGAAGGTAGCACTTGTAACCACTTATTTAAGTGTTTATCTGATTTTAAATAGAGAGTGAGCGAGTTCATGGCGGGCACCAAATCGCTAAATTCATCAGTGCTTTTACAGTGGCTAGCTAGAGCCCAAATTTTCTTTTGAATAGAGAGTCTATCTGTAGCGTCTAAATGCGATGCATCAAACAGTAAACTACTGTTTGTTAATGCATAAATATGAGGAGCTGGCTTCATTAAATAAACCTATTTGTACAACATTATTTAAACGTAACACAGTTTTATTAATTTATTTACACCATTGCGACTAAGTGGTTATGTTTATTGCCCAACTTACTTTAAGAGTAGTTTTATATTCAATTAATCGTATTTAACTTATTGAAGACCAAAACTTAATACGCTTCGTACTAAATAAGTAATTAGGTTGAAATGAAAATTAGGATAAGGAGGTCTTAGTTAGCACGCACTTGTTTAAGAGGTACTTTATGAAACACCAGCATTTATTATATTTATCAGGCGCTGCTATTATATTTAGCGCAGGCAGCTTTGCATTATCTATGGAAAAGGTTGAGCACAGTAATGTAGAAGCCACCATGCATGTAGAAACCATTGTACTTGGATCGGGTTGTTTTTGGGGAGCCGAAAAACGCTACGAAGCGCTTAATGGCGTTATTGATGCTGAATCGGGGTACGCTGACGGCAATGGCTTTAAAGCTACCTACAGAAATATTACTGATCAGTCTCGTCGTTTTGACGAGAACAATTATGCTGAAGTTGTACAAGTTATGTATAACAGCAATATAATTTCAGCAGAAGATCTCTTAAAAAACTATTTTGAAAGTCACGACCCTACACAAAAAAATCGCCAAGGTAACGACATTGGTACTCAATATCGCTCAATTGTATTAACGACTACTGATGCACAAGCTAAAGTAGCTGAGCAAGTTAAATCGCAATATCAGCAGCTTTTAACTGATGCAAGCTATGGCAAAATTGAAACAGTTATTAAACCGCTTCAAGGTTTTGTATCGGCAGAAGAGTATCATCAAAATTATTTAGAAAAGAACCCTAATGGCTATTGCCCAGATCATTCTACCGGTGTTGTTTTTAATAAAACACCTGTAGAAAAAGTAGATAACATGGCTTTATTATCAGGAAAGCAAATAGTGGTACTTGATTCACGTGAATACTGCCCATATTGTGAAAAGTTTAAAAAAGCAGTCGCAAATGATTACAAAGGGACAATACCAATGTCGTTTCGCCATGCTGACCAACTTGATGATTTAACTATTAAGTCAGCCACGTGGGCAACACCAACCATTTTGTTTTTAGAAAATGGTATTGAGGTATATGGCCGTCAAGGTTATGCAACGCCTGAAGAGTTTTATAAAGCATTAGGCGCTTTTAAATTAGGTAACAGTGATGCTTATAAAGTTGCATTTGATGCACGAACAGATAGACCTTACTGTAAAGAGTACAAAGAGTTTAAAAACACACCAGACGGCACTTTTGTTGATAAATTAAGTGGCGAGCCACTATTTGATACAAGCGATAGGTTTAACTCAGGTACTGGTTGGTTGTCGTTTACTCATCCTGTAAAAAACAACGTAACACAGCACGACGATAGCAGCTGGGGCATGACACGCATTGAGCTTCGCTCTAAAAGTACAGGCATACACCTAGGTCATTTATTTCCTGGTGAAGGTCCAAGAGGTCGCGATCGTTACTGTATTAATGCAACAGTCCTTGATTTTGTACCGAGAGATAAAAGCTAAACCCTTTCTTTGCTAAGCCTGATTTTAATCAGGCTTTTTTTTGCATAAAACAAAATAGGTTTATCATAATCTTTGCAAATTTGTTAAAATTAAAGCGTGCAGCTAATTGTCAATAATATTACTTAGGTTATTAATGAATCAATTTAAAAAAATAGCAACGCAGTTAATATATTTGCCATTCGCTTTACTGCTTTTAATAAACAACGCTAAATCAGCGACTCATTACGTAGTAGGCGTAGAGAATATAGAATACCTTCCATACTACGATGGTAGTGGGGCTGATAACCGCGACTATTATGGTTTCAGTCAAAAGTTACTTACCTTGTTTGCCCAGCAGCATGACTTTGAGTTTGAGTTTTACACACTACCTATTAATCGACTTTACAAAGAATTTGTGGAACATCGCCATGTCGACTTTAAGTATCCAGATAACCCTAGCTGGAAACCAAGCTACAAAGCTTCATTTATTGATGTAAATAAAATTATTTATTCGCAGCCAACCGTTGTGACTAAAACGGGGATTGCGAGTTTAAATAAAAATATCACTATTGATGAATGCATTAGTTTTGCAACGGTAAGAGGGTTTACGCCTCAAAGCTTTAAACCGTTAATGAATAATGAAAACGTTGAGTTAATAGAAACAGCTAACGTAATTGAATTAATAGAGTTGCTTTTAAAAGAGCGGGTGGAGTGTATTTACATATCTAACGATGTATTAAATTATAACCTCCTAAAATACTTTAAATTAACCCGACCTGTTTATTTTCAAAACGAATTGCCGACAGATTTACAAGCCTTTTTATTATCGTCGATTGACTACCCTGACATAATCAAGAAATTTAATACCTTCTTGATTTCACATAAAGTGCAAATAAGTAAATTAAAAAAAGAATATCAAATTAAAAATTAACTAAAAAAGCCCCGTAAGTTATAACTTACGGGGCTTTTAAAAGTATTAAACTTATATTGCATATCATGTGGTTTGCGCCAAAAATAAAAACAGTTCAAGCCAAGTCACCACCTAACTTGAACCGCTTTTTCACACTGACAACATCTTCACACACAATATAAAGATTCTGTCTACTACACGTTGGTAGCTTTTTATTACATATCATGTGGTTTGTGCCAAAAATAAAAACAGTTCAAGCCAAGTCACCACCTAACTTGAACCGCTTTTTCACACTGACAACATCTTCACACACAATATAAAGATTCTGTTTACTACGCATTGGTAGCTTTGTATTGCATACCATGTGGTTTGCGCCAAAAATAAAAACAGTTCAAGCCAAGTCACCACCTAACTTGAACCGCTTTTTCACACTGACAACATCTTACACACACAATATAAGATTCTTTTCACTGCTACGTTTGAGTTACTAGAACTCTAAAGGTTGCATTTATTGCTCTTAAGAAACAATTTAACTAAGTTGTTTTGAGCTGATAAAGCAACTTTAATATTTAACTTTATTTTCGACAAACGATAAAAACGAAACCAATGAGTGAAAAAAATTAAACTATAGACTTTAGTCTAATGTGTGGCGCTAAGTTTATGTATTTAATTAAAAAACATTATTAAAGTTTGCAGGGAGTTATACCAATCTGCTTATATACGGGGTCTATTTAACGTTAAGAAAATTACGCTAGAACTAGGCAAAAATTTTTGTATCTAGTTGTTCTCGGCAATTGCTCCCTGCATTGCTCTACCTCCTGCATCCATGCAGTTGTAAATAAAAAATTTTTAACGACGTAATAGTGCAATTTAATTCGTTAAATTGATCAAAGATTTATGCAGGTTGGTATTAGACGAGTTCAGTAATACAACACAGAGTAGGTTGTATTACTGAACTCGCCTAATAGGGGATTATTCTTGAATTTTTCTAAACGTATTTACAACCCACTTCGCAAATAAATCAAGCGGGTGATTAGGCGTGCTTGATTCGTGCTGCACTAAATAGTATTTATCTTTAGTTGTTAAAGGCTGTTCGAATAATTTGTAAAGCCATTGCTCATCTAGCCAGCTTTGGCTAATAGGCAGTGGAATAAGTGCAATGCCCATGCCTTGCTGCGCTGCACGCGCTACACCAAACATGCTATCTATTTGAATAATCTGCGAAGGAGAAAAATCATCAATCCCTGCTTTTTCGGCCCACTGATGCCAAGCCCAAGGGCGAGCTTTGTGCAAGATTAGCGGAACTTGGTTAAGGGCTTGACGATGATCGTCCCTCCACTGATCGAGCAATTTTTTATTACATGCAGGAATATATTCAAGGTTAAACAACTCAGTCGCTAACCCTTCAGTAGGTTTACCAGAGGACAATACAATAGATAAATCGCTATGACGCGTTAATTCTTTGCGTGTTTTAAGCGTGTCCATTTGCAGGTTTATATTAGGGTGTTCTGACGTCCACTCACTTAATTTAGGCATGAGTAGTTCGCTGGCAAAAAATTCAGGCAGGGTAATCGTCAAATTTGTATTTTGCTGCATCTGACTAAACTCATTAATGGTGCTCTCTAACATTGTGATGATAGGAGACACAGCATCAAAAAAGTTTTTACCCGCTGTGGTTAAGCTAATTGAACGCGTTTTACGTTGAAAAAGCTCAATACCAAGTTGTTCTTCAAGTTGTTTTATTTGATGGCTTACCGCAGACGGCGTTAAGTACAGCTCATTAGCTGCATGCTTAAAACTTAGGCTTCTTGCGGCAAAGCAAAAAGAGCGAAGGCCACGAATAGGAGTTTGCATGTTTTCCAGAATTATTTAATTTATTGAGACGCCTTACTTAGGCAAAATTTAAACCAACTATTTAATACATAAATATCAGTAGGTTAAAAATAAATTTAGCGCTAGTTCACAAAAAGGGTGCAGGCTATCCACAAAATAGTGCAAAGAATCTAAGCGCTTACATTTAATTTATATTTGTATTATAGATAAAATTTACTACAGATGTATGAATGACGGTAAAAATAATGACAAAAGATAAAAAAAATCCCTCGTGAGAGGGATTTTGGGTAACTCAGCGCCATTGGCACTGGGAATGAGGTCGGTACAGGGTAAAGCGTTATTTTAAGCTAAAGCCTAAAAAACCATTTCTGGAACTTCACCGTCAACAAGTAATTTACCTGCTGTTTTACTAATGATTTCATCAACAGATACGCCCGGAGCACGCTCTAATAGATGAAATGCGCCGTCTTTAACTTCTAATACGGCTAAATCTGTCACTATTTTTTTAACGCAATTAACGCCAGTAAGCGGTAAAGAGCAGGCTTCTAATAGTTTAGAGTCACCATGCTTACTTGCATGGGTCATAGTAACAATAATGTTTTTCGCGCCAGCGACTAAATCCATCGCGCCACCCATGCCTTTAATCAGCTTTTTAGGGATCATCCACGATGCGATGTTGCCGTTCTGGTCAACTTCAAATGCACCCAGAACGGTTAAGTCTACATGACCACCCCGTATCATGGCAAAACTATCTGCACTATTAAATATGGCTGCACCTGTGGCTGCTGTCACGGTTTCTTTACCCGCGTTAATCATATCGGCGTCTAGCTCTGCTTTAGTCGGGTACGGGCCCATGCCTAAAAGGCCATTTTCGGACTGTAACATAACTTCAATATCATCTGGTACATAGTTTGCGACGAGTGTCGGAATTCCTATGCCCAAATTTACGTAGTAACCATCTTGAAGTTCTTGTGCAACCCGCATTGCAACTTGTTCACGTGATAATGCCATAATTATGCTCCTGCTTAATCTCGTGTTGTTACACGTTCAATGCGTTTTTCAAAGCTGCCTTTAATAACGCGATTTACAAAAATACCCGGGGTATGAATTTGGCTTGGCTCAAGCTCACCCGGCTCTACAATTTCTTCTACTTCGGCAACGGTAATTTTGCCTGCTGTTGCTGCCATTGGATTAAAGTTCATGGCGGTGTGTCTAAACACTAAATTACCAAAGCGATCGGCTTTCCATGCTTTTACTATGGCAAATTCACCTGTTATAGACTCTTCTAAAATATACGGGCGACCATTAAACTCTTTTACATCTTTACCCTCAGCCACAGGAGTACCGTAACCGGTGGCGGTGTAAAACGCAGGTATACCCGCGCCACCAGCACGCATTTTTTCAGCTAATGTACCTTGAGGCGTAAGCTCTACATCAATTTCGCCACTTAATAACTGCTGCTCGAATAGGGCATTTTCGCCAACGTACGAGGCAACTACTTTTTTAATTTGTTTGTCTTGTAATAAAATACCTAAACCAAAGTCATCAACACCACAGTTATTAGATACTACGGTTAAGTTTTTTGTTTGCATGTGCTTAATTTGTTTAATTAAGCCCTCAGGAATACCACATAAACCAAAACCACCGGCAATAATGGTATCGCCGTCTTTTAATCCTTCCATTGCAGCTTCGTAACTAGAAACTACCTTATCAAAACCGGCCATGAGTCTCTCCTCATTGTGTGCTATTTGTTGTTAACTATCTTTAATCATCATTTCATAAGATAGCTATTTAACCTGAACTCTGGTTAATAGATTTACTAACATATGAATCAGGGTGATATTTAAGTTTATTTTCTCTAGCCAGAGATTTTCAGTGAAAACAAGGCGAATTTACGCGTCAATAGCTGGCCTATTGCAAGTAAATTCAACGCAGTTAGTGCTGAAAATAGCTGCTCGAGATAGATTTATTATCCAGAGCTCAGGTTATTTTGTGTGCAGTGCCACAGATACTTTGCTCACAGGTTGCTTACCAAGTGCTTTGGTTATCTCCCAGCCAGCGTCACTTAACCTTTGTAAATCAATTGAGTGTTCAATGCCAAGCCCTTGCAGTAAGTAAACTACATCTTCGGTGGCAACATTTCCTGACGCCCCCTTAGCATAAGGACAGCCACCAAGGCCCGCAACTGCCGCGTCAACCGTTGCAATACCTAGGCTTAAAGCTGCGTAAATATTTGTGAGCGCTTGGCCGTATGTATCATGAAAATGCACGGCCAACTTGGCTTTATCAATGTGCGTTAAAAGTAACTCGATTAATTGCGTTACTTTTTTTGCGGTGCCAACACCTATGGTATCGCCAAGGCTTACTTCGTAACAGCCTAAATCTAATAGCTTTTGCGATACACTTAATACTGCTTGCGGGTCAATATCACCCTCATAGGGGCAACCGAGTACACAGCTTACATAACCACGTACACGAATATTATTAGCTTTAGCAAACGCCATTACTTCGCTAAAACGTTCAATACTTTCGTCTATTGAGCAGTTGATATTTTTTTGACAAAACGACTCACTCGCAGCTGTAAATATAGCAAACTCTTTAATACCAACAGCGTGCGCTGCTTGTGCACCTTTTAAGTTAGGTGTAAGGGCGCTTAAATTTACATTGGGTAAATCTAGCGCTGATATTACATCCGCTGAGTCTGCCATTTGTGGCACCCACTTAGGGGAAACAAACGCGCCAGCTTCAATATCTTTTAAGCCAGCAGCACTTAGGGCGTTAATAAGCGCTACTTTATCGGCTGTGCTTACTGTTTTTTCGTTTTGTAGGCCGTCTCGCGCGCCAACTTCAACAATACGTACTTTATTTGGAAAGGCACTCATTATGCACCTTCCTCTGTTGTATCTTCGACAATAGCAAGTAAGGCTCCATGCGTTACTAATTCGCCTTCACCAAAACAGTAGCTTCTTAAAATGCCGTCGTGTGGTGCGTTAAGCGTATATTCCATTTTCATGGCTTCGATAATAACAACCGCATCGCCTTTGGTAATTGTGCTACCAATGTCGATTAAGTGCTTAACTACTGTGCCATTAAGCGGCGCGGCAAGTGGCAAAGCTTCGCTTTCGTGCGAACTAATATAATGTTTATCAACTAGTTCAAGCTTAGTTTGCAGTGCTTTATTCATAACAGTGACAATATTGCCCGCAGTACTATTACCAACCGTAGTTACGTGCGCGCTATGTTTTTCACCATTAATAAATACAGTGCACAGATTATTATTTAATGTGCCTTGTAGTTTAAATACATGCTCGTTATGCGTAATACTATAGCCCGCTGTCGTTTTTATAGCGCTTAGCTGTAAATCGGCAAAAGGGACTTTAATTGCTTGTGGTGAATTGATTGTAAAACCACTCAGTTGTTGCCACGGGCTTGCAGTGTTTTGCGCATTTTGGGTGTTAGTTAATGATTCTAAATACGCAAAAGCAGCAATAAGCTGGCTTGTTTGCAATAACGATTCGTCAACAGCAACTAACGAATCACCTTGCTCAGCAATAAAGTGTGTGCTTGGCGCACCTTGTTTAAAGGTAGGGTGGCTTGCTAAATTATGTAAAAAGCCAATGTTAGTGCTAAAACCCGCTAAATGAAATTGCTCAAGGGCTTGTTGTAAGCGGCTCAGTGCTTGTTCGCGATTGTCGTCATGCACAATAAGTTTTGCAATCATCGGATCATAAAATGGGCTAATTTCGTCGCCTTGTGCAATGCCTGTATCAATGCGTACAAATTCGCTGTTAAGGGGTGTGTGTAGTGCTTCAATAGTGCCCGAGCACGGGATAAAGTCGTTAGCTGGATCTTCTGCGTATATACGCGCTTCAAAGCTATGACCCTGCAATTGAATATCACTTTGTGTCATTGGCAATGTTTGCCCACCCGCAATATTTATTTGCCAATTGACTAAATCTACACCGGTTACCATTTCGGTCACTGGGTGTTCTACTTGAAGGCGCGTATTCATTTCCATAAAGAAAAATTCATCGCCACACAGTAAAAACTCAACCGTACCTGCGCCTCTATAATTTATAGCCAGTGCACAACGTACAGCCGCTTCGCCCATTTCTTTGCGTAGTTCGTCAGATAAACCCGGAGCAGGGGCTTCTTCAATTACTTTTTGATGACGACGTTGCAAAGAACAATCACGATCGCCTAAATAAACACAGTTACCGTAGTTATCTGCAAATACTTGCACTTCAACATGGCGAGGCTGGTTAACGTAGCGCTCAAGTAATACTAAATCGTTACCAAAACCGGCAATCGCTTCACGTTGCGCACCTTGTAGTGCGCTCATAAAGTCTTTTGCTTTTTGTACAACGCGCATGCCTTTACCACCGCCACCAAAGGCAGCTTTAATTAGTACAGGGTAGCCAATTTTTTCAGCTTCACTTTGTAAAAAAGCAGGGTCTTGTTTATCGCCGTAATAACCAGGTACTAATGGCACATTAGCAGCTGCCATTATTTCTTTAGCGCGGGTTTTAGACCCCATTGCTTCAATGCTACTTGCTGGTGGTCCTACAAAAGCAATGTTATTAGCTTCGCAGGCTTTAGCAAATTCACTGTTCTCAGATAAAAAACCATAGCCTGGATGAATACAATCAGCGCCGCAGTCTTTGGCAACTTGTAAAATTTTGTCTGCTACTAAATACGAATCTTTACTTGGTGCGGCACCAATATGGTAAGCCTCATCGGCCATTTTTACGTGCTGGGCATGTTTGTCTGCATCAGAATAAACCGCGACCGTGGTTAAGCCCATTTGTTTTGCGCTGCGCATTACACGGCACGCAATTTCTCCACGATTGGCAATTAGTATTTTTTGTAATCGTTGTGTCTTCATAATCAATCCTACAGTTGCCAAGCGGGTGGGCGTTTATCAAAAAAAGCACTTAGCCCTTCTTGACCTTCTTCAGATACGCGAATTTTTGCAATACGCTCTGCGGTAAGCTCAATGAGTTCATCGGTTATTGGTTTATTTGCTACATCGTTAATTAATGCTTTTGCGGCTTTTACTGCAACAGGTCCGTTATCAATTAGTGTTTGCAGCATATTATCGAGCGCACAGTCTAAATTACCGGTTACTTGATGAATTAAACCAAGTTGCTTAGCAGTATGTGCATCAAACACTTCAGCCGTTAAAAAGTACCTGCGAGCAGCGCGCTCACCAATTGCTTTAATTACATACGGGCTAATAACAGCCGGAATAAGGCCCAGCTTTACTTCGCTTAAACAAAATTGCGCATCGTCTTTACTAAGGGCTATGTCGCAACAGGCAATTAAGCCCAGTGCACCACCAAAAGCAGCACCTTGCACAGCACAAATTGTAGGGTGGGGCGAGCTTGCCAATACCTGCATCAACTTAGCTAATTGCATTGAATCAGCTAGGTTATCGGTGTAGTTGTTATCAGCCATTGATTTCATCCAGGCTAAATCGGCGCCTGCTGAAAAGTGTTGACCTTCTGTTTTTAAAACCAAAGCACGAATATCAAGCGTATTTGCATGTACAATACACTGGATCAGCTCATGTATTACTTCGCTGTTAAATGCGTTTCTTTTTTCTGGGCGACTTAACACAAGTACAGCCACATTAGATTTTGTTATTTGTAGTGTTACTGACATTTTGCGCTCCGGTTACATTCTAAATACGCCAAATTTCGAATCACGTTTTGGTGCGTTATTCGCAGCTGTTAACGCAAGCCCTAATACATTACGCGTGTCAGCAGGGTCTATAATGCCGTCATCCCACAAGCGTGCGCTGGCGTAATACGGATGACCTTGCTGTTCGTACTGATCAATAATTGGCTTTTTAAAATCACTGATTTCTTGCTCGCTCATGCTTTGGCCTTTGCGTGCTAAACCATCTTGTTTAACTTGCGCCATTACACCGGCTGCTTGCTCGCCGCCCATAACCGAAATACGGGCATTAGGCCACATCCACATCATGGTTGGTTCAAATGCACGGCCACACATCCCGTAGTTACCTGCGCCGTAAGAGCCGCCAATAAGTACTGTGAATTTAGGCACATCAGCACTCGAAACCGCCATCACCATTTTAGCGCCGTGCTTTGCAATGCCTTCGGCTTCGTATTTTTTACCCACCATAAAGCCGGTAATATTTTGTAAAAACACTAAAGGAATATTGCGCTGAGCACACAGCTGAATAAAGTGCGCGCCTTTTTGCGCCGACTCACTAAATAAAATACCGTTATTAGCTACTATGCCAACAGGATTGCCATAAATACTGGCAAAGCCGGTGACCAGCGTTTCACCAAAGTAACGTTTAAATTCATCAAATGATGAGTCATCCACTGTGCGCGCTATTACTTCGCGTACATCAAACGGCTTTTTAAGGTCGGTGCCTACAATGCCGTAAAGCTCGTTAATATCATAACGAGGTGGCTTTATATCCTCTAGAAGAGGGGCGGTCGGACGTGTGTAGTTAATGCGCTCAATACATTGGCGCGCAATAGATAGCGCATGAGCATCGTTTTCAGCAAAGTGATCGGCAACACCCGACACTTTACAGTGCACATCGGCACCGCCAAGCTCTTCGGCGGTTACTTCTTCGCCCGTTGCTGCTTTTACAAGCGGCGGACCTGCTAAAAATATAGTGCCTTGATCTTTTACAATAATGCTTTCATCGGCCATTGCAGGTACGTACGCACCACCTGCGGTACATAAGCCCATTACTACAGCAATTTGTGGAATGCTTTTACCCGACATACGGGCTTGATTGTAAAAAATACGACCAAAATGCAACTTATCTGGAAATACATCATCTTGCTCAGGCAGGTTAGCACCGCCCGAATCCACCAAATAAATACACGGTAAGTGGCAGCGCTCAGCGATGTCTTGTGCGCGTAAATGCTTTTTAACGGTAAGCGGAAAATACGTACCGCCTTTAACCGTGGCATCGTTTGCAATAATCATGCATTCAACGCCTTTAACACGGCCAATACCGGCTACAACGCCTGCACAAGGTATTGCTTGTTCGTACACACCAAAGGCAGCAAATTGTGAAATTTCTAAAAACGGTGAGCCTTCATCAATTAATGTACTTATACGGTCGCGAACAAATAATTTACCACGGCCTTCGTGGCGCTCTTTTAATGCAGCGCCTCCGCCTTGGCTAATTGAGGCTACTTTATCGCGTAGATCATCCACCAGCGCTGACATATTTTTATGGTTTTGCACAAACGTTGGATCGTGAGGATTAACGCTCGATTTTAAAATCGTCATGGTTTAATCCTTAACGGCTTTCTGTGAAAAGTTCGCGGCCAATAAGCATGCGGCGTATTTCTGATGTACCTGCACCAATTTCGTATAATTTAGCGTCACGAAGCAGGCGACCCGTTGCGTATTCGTTTATATAGCCATTGCCACCTAAAATTTGAATTGCATCTAGCGCCATTTTAGTTGCAAGCTCTGCTGCGTATAAAATTGCTCCGGCTGCATCTTTACGGGTTGTTTCGCCTCGGTCACACGCTTTAGCTACCGTATATACGTATGAGCGCGCAGCATTCATTTGTGTATACATGTCGGCTACTTTGCCTTGAATTAACTGAAATTGACCAATAGGGGTATCAAACTGTTTACGCTCATGAATGTACGGTACCACTATGTCCATACACGCTTGCATTATGCCAAGCGGGCCCGCTGCAAGTACTACGCGTTCGTAATCAAGGCCACTCATAAGAACTTTAACGCCTTCGTTTAAGTTACCTAAAATGTTCTCCTGGGGTACTTCGCAGTTTTCAAATACTAGCTCACAGGTATTTGAGCCGCGCATGCCCAGTTTGTCGAGTTTTTGCGCTGTTGAAAAACCAGGAAAGTCACTTTCAACAATAAATGCGGTAATGCCTTTAGCGCCAGCGTTTAAATCTGTTTTAGCGTAAATAACGAGTGTGTGTGCGTCTGGGCCATTGGTGATCCACATTTTATTACCGTTTAAAATGTACTTATCTCCTTTTTTTTCGGCTTTGAGTTTCATCGATACAACGTCAGAACCCGCATTAGGCTCGCTCATTGCAAGAGCACCAATGTGCTCACCACTAATAAGCTTAGGTAAGTATTTTTCTTTTTGAGCTTGTGTGCCGTTACGGTTAATTTGATTAACGCACAGGTTTGAATGTGCTCCATAGCTTAACCCTATAGAGGCACTGGCACGGCTAATTTCTTCCATAGCAATAACATGTTCTAAGTAACCTAAACCGGCGCCGCCAAGTTCTTCAGATACGGTCATACCTAGTACGCCCATTTCGCCCATTTGAGTCCAAAGTTGATTTGGAAAAGCGTTATCTAAGTCCGTTTTTTCAGCAAGCGGGGCAATCTCCTGACTCGCAAAACTGTTTACGTGGTCGCGGATCATATCCGCGGTTTCGCCAAGGCCAAAGTTCATTTCTTTATATAGTGAAATAGTGCTCATGATTCATTCCTGTGTGACGTGTGTGTTGTCAGTGTGTTTTTATTTAAAAAAAACTTATTCGTCTATTTTATTAAGCGTGTCTCTGCAGCGGCGCTCGGCCGTCACCAACTCCATAAGAACAACTTTAATGTCGTCCATTTGTTGAGATAGGTCTGCTTTTTTTTCTGATATAAGGTCAAGCATAGTAACCAACTGCTTAGCGCTTGATTTATCTGCGTCGTACAGTTCAAACAAACGTCCGGTTTCGGCCAATGTAAAGCCAAGGCGCTTACCACGTAATATTAGTTTTAAACGCACTTTATCGCGTTTTGAATAAATACGGGTTTGACCATTACGATCAGGCGTTATTAACCCTTGGTCTTCGTAAAAGCGAATAGAGCGGGTTGTAATGTCAAATTCTTTAGCGAGTTCGCTAATGCTAAATGTTTGTTCATTACTGGCCGGCATTTTGGCTGAGCTTGCAAAGTTTGTTTGATTATCTGGTTTCATAATTGTATTTACCTCATTCGAATAACTCCAATATAAGTGAAGTTTACGTAAAGGTAAAGCTTGGTGTGGTTTGAAACTATTTATAAAGGGATATTTAAGTGAGGTGTTGATTTATATTATTAATATTCAATGGGTTATTTTTATTTTATCAGTGTAGCCTAACCGATGGAAAATAATCATTACACTTATAAAACTAAAAATTAAGCTGTTTTTAGTTGACGTTGGCGTAAACGTTAGTATTGTGTAAGGGTATTAAATAATAAATGAATACTAAATTAATAGAGCAAATATACTAACAACTATTTGCATATAAATACAATGGAGTTAGTTATGACTTTAGAATCAGTGGTAATTGTAGCAGCAAAACGCACCCCAATGGGTGGTTTTATGGGAGCGTTAAGTGATGCGCAGTCTACCGAGCTTGGCGCTACCGCCATTGCAAGTGTACTCACACAAACTGGTTTAGCTAATGATGCAATAGACGAAGTAATTATGGGCTGTGTATTACCAGCAGGCCTTGGACAAGCACCCGCACGCCAAGCAATGTTAAAAGCAGGCCTTGCACTTAGCACTGGCGCTACAACAATTAACAAAGTATGTGGCTCTGGTTTAAAAGCAGCCATGCTTGCAAACGATTTAATTAAAGCGGGCTCAATTCAATCTGCTATTGCTGGTGGCATGGAGAGCATGACAAATGCACCGTACTTTATACCAAAAGCGCGTGGCGGTATGCGCATGGGACATGGCGAAATAAAAGATCACATGATGAGCGATGGCCTTGAAGATGCTTACGACAACAAAGCAATGGGTTGTTTTGCACAAGACACCGCCGACGAATACGGCATTGGCCGCGAGCAAATGGATGCGTTTGCATTAGGCTCATTAAGTAAAGCAAAAGCAGCAATACAAAATGGTAGCTTTGATAACGAAGTTGCACCCCATACAATGCAAACACGCAAAGGCGATGTAACAGTATCGATTGATGAGCAACCAGGCAACGCCCGCCCAGAAAAAATCCCTACCTTACGTGCAGCTTTTAAAAAAGACGGCACTATTACAGCGGCTAATTCATCGTCAATTTCAGACGGTGGCGCAGCGCTTATATTAATGAGCGAATCAAAAGCAAAAGAGCAGGGCTTAACACCGCTTTGTAAAATTGTGGCGCATAGCACGCATTCTCAAAAACCAAGTGAATTTACAGTAGCGCCAGTAGGGGCTATGAACAGCGTGCTTGAAAAAGCAGGTTGGGCTGTAAACGATGTTGATCTTTGGGAAATTAACGAAGCATTTGCCATGGTAACCATGCTGGCTATTAACGAGTTAAAACTTGATGAAAGCAAAGTAAACGTTAATGGCGGTGCATGTGCACTTGGCCACCCAATTGGTGCAAGCGGCGCGCGTATTTTAGTAACGCTTATTCATGCCCTTAAAAACCGAGGCCTTAAAAAAGGCATTGCGTCTTTATGTATTGGTGGCGGTGAAGCGGTTGCTATGGCCGTGGAAGCGTATTAACTAGGTATTTAATAGTTATAAGAAAGCTGTACGAATAACTATAAAAGCGCTGCACTAATAATACTAACAAAGCGGCGCTACCAATTTTAAAAGAGAACACACAACTCACACACTAGGATTTAATCATGCACCAAGTACCACTACTTATTAATGGCGAATTTATTCAATCAGCATCAAAAGAGCTTATCGATGTTATAAACCCAGCAACTCAAGAAGTACTTGCACAAGTGCCATGCACCACCGAGTCAGAAATGGACGCGGCAATTGCCTCAGCTTCTGAGACGTTTAAAACATGGAAAGACGTACCTATTACTGAACGTGCTCGCATTATGATGAAGTACGCGGCGCTATTAAAAGAACATCATGATGAGCTTGCTACCATTATTTGCCATGAATTGGGTAAAACATTTGAAGATGCAAAAGGCGATGTTTGGCGCGGTATTGAAGTAGTAGAACAAGCAGCAAACGCACCATCATTAATGATGGGTGAAACAATGGAAAACGTAGCGCGTAAAATCGATACGTATTCTTACATGCAGCCACTTGGCGTATGCGCGGGCGTAACCCCGTTTAACTTCCCAGCAATGATCCCTCTTTGGATGTTCCCGCTCGCTATTGTGTGTGGTAACACCTTTATTTTAAAACCGTCAGAGCAAGATCCACTTACACCAATGCGCTTAGCTGAGCTATTTATTGAAGCCGGCGCACCAAAAGGCGTATTACAGGTTGTTCATGGTACAAAACCACAAGTAGACCGCTTACTAGAAGATAAAGCAGTGCGTGCTATTTCGTTTGTAGGCTCGTGTGGTGTAGGTGCTTATATTTATTCTAAAGGCACACAAAATCTTAAACGCGTGCAAGCGTGTGTTGGCGCTAAAAACCACATGGTTATTATGCCTGATGCAAGTAAATCGCACGTTGTAAACAACCTAGTAGGCGCATCTGTCGGTGCTGCTGGCCAGCGTTGTATGGGTATTTCGGTTGCTGTGTTTGTAGGTCAAGCAAGTCAGTGGGTAGATGAAATAAAAGCAGGCTTTGAAAATGTACGCCCAGGCGTGTGGGATGATGCAAACGCGGCATACGGTCCACAAACATCAAAAGCAGCAAAGGCACGTATTTTATCACTCATTGCTGGTGGTAAAGAGCAAGGCGCTACCTGTTTAATTGATGGCTCTGACTTTACGGTTGAAGGGTATGAGCAAGGTAACTGGGTTGGCCCAACGTTATTTACCGATGTAACCAAAGAGATGGATTTATACAAAGAAGAAATATTTGGTCCAGTACTCGCGTGTATGTTTGTAGACACGCTTGATGAGGCAATCGCACTTATTAACGACAGCCCTTACGGTAACGGCACCTCGTTATTTACCTCAAGCGGCGCAGTGGCTCGTAAATTCCAACACGAAATTGAAGTAGGCCAAGTAGGTATTAATGTGCCAATTCCGGTGCCACTTCCGTTCTTTTCATTCACTGGTTGGAAAGGCTCGTTTTACGGCGATACTCACACGTACGGTAAGCAAGGTATTCGTTTTTACACAGAAACTAAAACAATTACCTCACGTTGGTTTGAAGACGACATTGCGTCGGGTCCAAACATGAGCATTAACTTAAAATAATCGTAATTAAAAAATGAGTAAATAAAAGAATAATTAATAAAAAAGATGGGCGCGAAGGCTACTTCACACACAACACACACATAAGCCTTCGCCGCTCGTCACAAACTATCCCTGTGACGGGAAACACTAACAACACAACTAACACAATTAAAGAGGCCTACCATGGACTTTAACTTATCTGAAGATCAACAAGCCTTTGCTCAAACTGCACGTCAATTTGCCGAGTCAGAACTTGCGCCCCATGCTGCAAAATGGGATCGCGAACATATCTTTCCTAAAGACACGATTAAAGCTGCGGGCGAGCTTGGTTTTTGTGGTTTATACACGCCAGAGGAAGCAGGCGGCCTTGGTTTATCACGTTTAGATTCGAGCATTATTTTTGAACAACTTGCTATGGGCTGTACAGCAACAACGGCCATGTTGACCATTCATAATATGGCAACGTGGATGGTAGCAAGTTTTGGTACCGATGCCGTTAAAGACAAATACGTAGAGCAATTAGTAATGGGCGAGCTACTTGCCTCTTACTGTTTAACAGAGCCTGGATCGGGCTCAGACGCCGCATCACTTAAAACAAAAGCCGTGCTTGAGGGTGATGAGTACGTTATTAACGGCTCAAAAATGTTTATATCGGGCGCTGGCGAAACTGAAGTGCTAGTTGTAATGGCACGTACAGGCGGCGAAGGCGCTGCGGGTATTTCGGCATTTGTAGTACCTGCCGACGCAAAAGGCGTTGAATACGGCAAAGCTGAAGAAAAAATGGGTTGGAACGCACAACCAACACGCCTAATTAGCTTTGAAGATGTACGCATTCCTGCGCATAACTTGTTAGGCGCAGAAGGCGAAGGCTTTAAATTTGCGATGCAAGGCCTCGATGGCGGCCGAATTAACATTGCCACATGTTCAATTGGTACAGCGCAAGCGGCGCTTAATACAGCCCGTGAATATTTAAAAGAACGTACACAATTTGGTAAACCATTGGCTGCGTTTCAAGCATTGCAATTTAAAATTGCCGATATGAACACCGAACTTGTAGCTGCGCGCCAAATGGTAAGGCTTGCTGCATTTAAACTTGATAATAACGACGTTGAAAAAACCACTTACTGCGCCATGGCTAAACGCTTTGCTACCGATGTTGGCTTTACTGTGTGTAACGACGCACTGCAAATTCATGGTGGTTACGGTTACATAAAAGAATACCCGCTTGAGCGCCATGTACGTGATGTACGCGTTCATCAAATTTTAGAGGGCACTAACGAAATTATGCGTGTGATTATAGCGCGCCGTATTTTGGCTGAGTCTGCAAGCGACGTTTTATAAGGAGCAATGTATGTCAGAATCTAAATCTAATCCGAGTATTGAACTTACAACGCAAGGTCATGTTGCTATTTTAACGATGTCTAACCCGCCAGCAAACACCTGGACAAAAGACACCCTAGTTGATTTAAAAAATACCGTTAACGCGCTTAATAACAATAAAAATATTTATGCATTAGTACTGACTGGTGAAGGCGAGAAGTTTTTTAGCGCGGGTGCCGACCTAAACGTATTTGCTGGTGGCGATAAAGGCGTAGCCGCCGATATGTCGCGTGTATTTGGTGAAGCGTTTGAAGCGCTTACTAATTTTAGAGGCGTGTCGGTTGCAGCCATTAACGGCTATGCAATGGGTGGCGGGCTAGAGGTTGCCCTTGCGTGCGATATACGTATTGCTGAAGAACAAGCACAAATGGCGCTACCTGAAGCTAAAGTAGGGTTATTACCGTGTGCGGGTGGTACACAAAATTTAGCATGGCTTGTAGGTGAAGGCTGGGCAAAACGCATGATTTTATGCGGCGAGCGCTTAAAAGCCGATAAAGCCCTGCAAATTGGCTTAGTAGAAGAAGTAGTTCCACAAGGCGAAAGCTTTGCAGCGGCACTAAAACTTGCCAACCAAGTGGCCGATCAAAGCCCTACCTCAGTTGCAGCGTGTAAAACATTGATTCAAAAAGGGCGCCATCAACCAATGGCAAGTGTATTGCCTCTTGAGCGCGAGTTATTTGTTGGTTTATTTGATACCGAAGATCAACAAGAGGGCGTAAATGCCTTTTTAGAAAAACGCCGCGCTAACTGGGTAAACGGCTAATGAGTGCTTTAACATTATTAAATAGCGCCGATGAGCCCGTGGTATTTGAAACCGCAGCCGCAGAAAATGGCAGTTTAATTGGGCTTATTACACTCAGCGCGCCAAAAGCCTTAAATGCACTTAATTTTGAGATGATCAAATTACTTGAACCGCAATTGCGAGCTTGGCAAGACGATGATGCAATCGCAATGGTGTTGTTAAAAGGCGCAGGCGATAAAGCATTTTGTGCTGGTGGCGATGTTGTAAGCCTTCATCATGCAATGGCGCAAGGTAAACCAACAAGCTTAGTTGAAGAGTTTTTTACGCTTGAGTACAAGCTTGATTATCTTATTCATACCTTTGATAAACCTATCCTCGTTTGGGGTAACGGCATAGTAATGGGTGGCGGTTTAGGGCTAATGGCCGGTGCTAGCCATCGCGTCGTAACCGAAACATCACGCATTGCCATGCCAGAGCAAACCATAGGTTTATACCCTGATGTAGGCGGTAGTTACTTTTTACATAAAATGCCACAAAGCGTCGGGTTATTTTTAGGGCTAACTTCGGCATCAATTAACTGTGACGACGCGCGTTTTGTATCGCTTGCCGATCACTTCATCGACAGCACTAAATATGATTCCATGCTTACGCAAATTTTAACTGCAAAGTGGGGCAAAACCGCAAGTTTAAATCATGAGCGTTTAACTAAGTTATTAACCGATTTAGACAACCAATCTGCGCGTATGCCAAAAGGCAATATAAAAGCTAATTTAAAAACGATTCAAAAGCTGGGTGAATTTACAACCTTGCAGGAGCAAGTTGATTATATTTTAGGGCTAGCTACTGACGATAAATGGCTACAACGCGCCCAAAAGTCACTTAAACACGGATGCCCACTAAGTTGCGCACTCGTTAGTGAGCAATTAAAAACAAGTAAAGGCAAAAGCTTATTAGCGTGTTTTAAAATGGAGCTGGGTATGTCGGTTCGTGCTGGCGAAGTAGGCGAGTTTCAAGAAGGTGTAAGGGCGCTATTAATAGATAAAGACGGCGCACCTAATTGGCAATACAAAACATTAAGTGATGTACCACAAACAATAATAGACAGCTTTTTTGTTAATCGTTTTGGCGAAAACCACCCACTTAATGGCTTAGACACGCCAATACACAAATAAAGGAAAGACGATGACTAAACTCAATATCGGTTTTATCGGCTTAGGCAATATGGGCGGCCCAATGGCGGCTAACTTAATTAAAGCTGGACATACTGTGAGCGTGTTCGATTTAAACCAGTCGGTCGTAAATGAACTTGCAAGCAAAGGCGCAAAAGCCGCAGTTGATGCAAAGCAGTGCGCAACAAATGCTGACGTACTTATTAGCATGTTACCTGCGGGCAAACATGTTAAATCGTTGTATTTGGGTAATAACGACGACAGCGGCTTAATTAACGTGCTAAGCAATAATACATTAGTCATTGATTGCTCAACAATAGATGCAGAATCAGCACGCACTGTAGGCAGCGCACTTGGTAAACAAGGCATCAGCTTTGTAGATGCACCGGTATCGGGCGGCGTTGCAGGCGCAACTGTTGGCACTCTTACTTTTATTGTAGGCGGCGAAAAAACAGCGTTTAATAAAGCAAATACAGTGCTGAGTGATATGGGTAAAAACATATTTCATGCAGGCGATATTGGTGCAGGGCAAGTAGCAAAAATATGTAATAACATGCTACTTAGCATTTTAATGGCAGGCACTAGCGAAGCACTGCAAATGGGTATCAACAACGGCCTCGATCCTAAAGTACTTAGCGACATCATGACCGCAAGTTCGGGCCGTAACTGGACGCTTGAACTTTACAACCCTTGCCCAGGTGTAATGGATACAGCCCCTGCAAGCAACGATTATAAACCAGGCTTTATGGTTGATTTAATGGCTAAAGACCTAGGCCTTGCCATGGAAGCCGCGCAGCAAAGTAATTCATCAACCCCAATGGGTTCAATGGCTAAAAATTTATACACTATGCTACAGCACCAAGGTGCGGGTAGTGATGACTTTAGTGCCATTTTTAAACTGTTTTCTAAGTAGGAGCAACGCGTGGAAATTAAAAATAACACGGTAGTAATAACCGGTGGCGCACAAGGTTTAGGCTTTGCAATGGCGCAAAAGTTTGCACTTATGGGTGCCAACATTGCTTTAATAGATATGGCGCAAGACTTATTAAACAACGCATGCGAGCAATTAACGCAGCTTGAAGGTGTAACTAGCAATATTAAAGGTTATGCCGCAAACGTAACAAATGAGAGCGAAGTAGAAAACGTATTTAATACCATTAATAGCGATTTTGGCCACATTGGTGTGCTAATAAACAACGCCGGTATTTTACGCGACGGCATGTTTATAAAGGCTAAAGACGGCAAAGTCGTTAAAAAAATGTCTCTTGAGCAATTTCAATCAGTGATTGATGTAAACCTAACAGGTGTGTTTTTAGCCGGGCGGGAAGCTGCAAGCCACATGATTGAATCTGGTAAAGGCGGCGTTATAGTTAATATGTCGAGCGTAGCGCGCGCAGGTAACATAGGCCAAACAAACTACGCGGCATCAAAAGCAGGCGTAGTGGCACTTACCACCACATGGGCTAAAGAACTTGGCCGATTTGGTATACGTGTAGGCGCTATTGCACCAGGTGTAATAAGTACCGCCATGACCGACGCCATGAAGCCAGAAGCCAAACAACGTATGCTCGCGGTAACGCCAGTAGGGCGCTTAGGGGAAAGCGACGAAATTGCGCATACTGTACAATACATAATCGAAAACGACTTTTTTACCGGTCGCGTGGTAGAAATAGACGGCGGCATTCGTTTGTAAACCGAGGTTGATTAAGGTTGATTAAAAAAGCATGGCTGTTTTGGGCTGTGCTTTTTTGTTTTAAATCGGGGAGTTTATAATCTTGAAAAAGGCTAATAACGGCGTTGGCAATTTGTTGTAAAACATGGGTAGTATACCCGCTGAATTAAAACGTAGAACATTCTAGCGTTCCAATTAACGGCGTTAAAAACTTCTCATATAGATAAACTATATAACCCAAATTTTGCCTTGTTACTGAGATATTTATAATCTTGAAAACGGGCTAATAACCCCGTTGGCACCTTGTTGTAGTACATGGGTATATATTTGTGTGGTACGCACGTCACTGTGACCTAATTGTGTTTGTACTGTACGTATATCAGCACCGCTTTGCAGTAAATGCGTAGCGAAAGAGTGGCGTAAAGTATGTGGCGTAACATGTTTGTTAATATGTGCATCAAAAGCGGCTTTTTTAACAGCGCGTTGTAATTGTTTTTCATCGATATGATGACGTCTTAATTGCTTACTCTCAGGATCAATGCTTAATTTATGTGATGAAAATAAATATTGCCAGCCCAGCTGTCTATTGTGGTTTGGATATTTTTTACGTAATAAATGAGGCATGTAAGCGCCGCTATACAAGGGGTTTTTCAGATCTAATTGCAGGTAACTATCAACTAATTGTATTTGAGAACGTAATTGCGGTGTGAGCTCTACGGCAAGGGTTACAACACGATTTTTGCCTCCTTTGCCATCCCAAATTCGAATGCAGTTATAGTCAAAGTCAATATCGTGTACCCGTAAACGCAGTACCTCCATTAATCGCATACCACTGCCATAAAGTAATCCACAGGGTAAATAATGCTTTGCAGAGCACACTTTAAAAAAATTATTTATTTCTTGCTGCGTTAAAACTACCGGTAGTTTAGTTGCTCGTTTGCTCTTAATAAAACTTAATGATAATGAAAGTGGCTTTTTAATCACTTCTTTAAATAAAAAGCTCAACGCATTTAAGGCTTGTGTTTGAGTGTTAGGAGCAACATTTTGTTGGTTGACTAAACGAGTTTAAAAAGCTAAAAAAAGTTCGACCTCATTGTCTCCCATCGTTGTTGGGTGCCTCATAGAGTTAAATCGAATAAACGAAGCTATCCAGTATATATACGCTTTAATAGTACTTTTAGCATAACGCTTTAGATACATTTGTTCGGCTATCATAGTTAAAAAAGGTGATTTCATGATATGAATCTCTAGTAAAAGTTAACTGTATATATAGACAGTGCTTGTTGTTTTGTCCAATATTACTGATCTCCACCATTTCGGTGTATTTGTGCATTGATTAAAAATAATTTCCAGTTAACTAATTGTTTACAGTTGTTTATTTGATGGTTAAGATAAATGCACTGTAATATATGGACATTTGTCGGTTTATAAAACGACAAATGTCGTAGACAAAGTTGTTATATTTCAGGGAGAGTCACATGAAGTTTTTAGTAGTCTTATTCACATTGTTGTTTTTACTTGGGTGCTCTTCTACTGGCCGAAATGCTAATTTGTATTCTCCACCACTAGAGACCGTTCCAA
>NZ_JACJED010000024.1:0-72338 GCF_014163885.1 Pseudoalteromonas sp. SR43-2
TGAAAACTATGAAAACTATGAAAACTATGAAAACTATGAAAACTAAATACGTTAAGTTAGTTGGTATTATCTTTTTATCAGAAATACAAAAGCATGCAGGGTAGTTATTCTGGTTTGTGTCATCAACTCCGTTGTTGCCATATATTTTTTGTATCAGAACTAGTGGTTGAATCACAAAAGTTTGATTATAAGCTTACATATCTCAGTAACTTTAATACTGGCTATAGGCATCTCAGCCGTTGTGTTACTTTTCTCTTACTTTATTTCAATGTTACAGTTTTAAGGTATCGAAAATAGATATTCAAATATAACTTTAATCATTCGCTTGTCTGGTTTTTTTATGTCTAAAACCTCAATTTATCGCCTTAAATGAATATTCTGGTATGATTAGCAAATATGCGCTTTTGAATGAATTTTTGAGGTAATAATGACGCGTAGTTTTGAATTTCATTTAACTGATGAGATTGCCACGGTTGCAATGGGTAATCGCGTTGCTGATATTATAGATCAAGGTGCGGTTATTTATTTACATGGTGATTTAGGTGCTGGTAAAACAACGTTTACACGAGGTGTAGTGCAAGGCTTTGGCCATACAGGTAAGGTTAAAAGCCCGACCTATACACTAGTAGAACCTTATGAGCTTGAGCGTGCAAATGTTTATCATTTTGACTTATACCGCTTAGGTGATCCTGAAGAACTCGAATACATGGGAATACGCGATTATTTCTCAGCAGACGCAATTTGTGTTGTTGAATGGCCTGAAAAGGGTGGTGAATTTATTCCTGTGCCTGATTTAGATATTACTCTAAGCTATGTGGGTAACGAACGTAAAATTGTTATAAATAGTGCGAATGAGCGCGGTATAGCAATTGTCGAAAAACTAAATAATCAATAATAATATAGTTAAGGCAGTAATTATCCAATGAGCCGAGGTGTAGTTAAACTTTTTATTTATCTTATGGTTATCACCATAAGCTTGCCGCTATGGGCTAAAAACACAATCAATAGTGTGCGTGTATGGCCGTCTCCAGATAGTACGCGCGTGGTATTTGATTTAAATGATAAGCCCGACTTTAGCTATTTCATGCTTAAAAACCCTAGCCGCCTAGTGATTGATTTAGAAAATACTAGCGAGTTAAAAACATTGCCAGGTGTGCCCCCGAAACATCAAATAGTAAGCAAATTACGTTACTCAAAACCTAAAAATAAACAAAGCGTACGTTTAGTATTTGAATTAAGTGCGCCAATAAAGCCAGTGGTATTTGCCCTCGCACCTACAGGCCCTTATAAAAATAGACTCGTTGTTGATTTATACAATAAAAGCCAAGCTACTACAGTTTCTCCCGCTCAAACAGCCGCTAAAAACCGTCAACTAAGCCAAGAGCGCGACATTGTTATTGCGATTGATGCGGGGCATGGCGGCGAAGACCCTGGTTCAATTGGGCCATCAGGCACCTACGAAAAAACAGTTACACTGCAAATTGCGAAGCGTTTAGAGCGCATGATTGATGGCGAACGTGGCATGATTTCGCGCATGGTACGAAGCGGTGACTATTTTGTAAAATTAAATACCCGTACTAATCGGGCCCGTGAAAAAAAGGCAGATTTTTTTGTTTCTATTCATGCTGATGCATTTACAAGCCCTGGGCCAAATGGTGCCTCTGTGTGGGTTTTATCATTAAGACGTGCTAATTCAGAAATAGGTAAATGGATAGAAGATAAAGAAAAACACTCCGAGCTTTTAGGTGGCGCTGCTGATGTAATGAAAGATGCCGCCAATGAAAAATATCTAGCACAAGCGTTGCTTGATATGTCGATGGACCACTCAATGAAAACTGGCTTAAATGTAGCTGACGAAGTGGTTAAAGAGCTTCGTAAGGTTGCCAAACTGCATAAAAAAGATCCCCAGCATGCGAGCCTTGCAGTACTAAAATCACCAGATATTCCATCTATTTTGGTAGAAACAGGGTTTATATCTAACCCGCGAGAAGAAAAGCTACTTAAAAGTCCTAATCATCAAGAGCGTTTAGCTAAAGCTATATTTACTTCAATTAAAAATTATTATTTGAAAAATCCGCCGGATGATTCTTTATTTGCTAAATTAAAGTCGCAATATCCAACAAAGCATAAAGTACGCCCCGGTGAATCTTTAAGTATGTTAGCGAGTCGCTATGGCGTTACAGTCAATAAATTAAAACAAGTTAATAAGCTTAGTTCTAATACCTTATTTATTGGGCAAGAGCTCGATATACCTCAAAGTTAGTCATTATTATTAGCGCAATGTTTGCTAGGAAGTCTCATGAATATTGAAATATTACCCGCGCGTTTAGCCAACCAAATTGCCGCAGGCGAAGTGGTTGAGCGCCCAGCGTCGGTAGTAAAAGAGCTTGTTGAAAATAGCTTAGATGCTGGCGCAACGCGTATTCAAATTGATATTGAGCGCGGCGGCCACAAACTTATTCGTATTCGTGATAATGGCGCAGGGATAAGTAAAGATGAGCTAACGCTCGCACTTTCTCGCCACGCGACAAGTAAATTAAAATCACTTGATGACCTTGAAAACATTTGCTCACTTGGCTTTAGAGGGGAAGCACTTGCGTCAATTAGTTCTGTGTCGCGTTTAACGCTGAGCTCAAAACCAAAAGAGCAAGAAGCAGCTTGGCAAGCTTTTGCAGAAGGCCGCGACATGGCCGTTCAAGTAAAACCTGTAGCGCATCCCGATGGCACAACCATTGAAGTAAAAGATTTATTTTTTAACACTCCAGCACGTCGTAAATTTTTACGCACCGAAAAAACTGAATTTAGCCATATTGATGAGTTGATAAAGCGTATTGCGCTTAGTCGCTTTGATGTCTCTATTACACTAACTCACAACGAAAAAGTAGTAAGGCAGTATCGTGCCAAAACTGATCCCTCTCAGGCTATAACACGCGTAGCACAAGTTGCAGGTAAGGCCTTTGCCGAGCAAGGTTTGCATATTCAATCAGGAGAAGGCGGTTTACAGTTGCATGGTTGGGTGCTGCCTGTCGGCTCAGCTAATACGACTCAGTACACTTATGTGAATAATCGCATGATGCGCGATAAGCTTATTTTGCATGCGATACGCCAAGCGTTTGAAGAGGTAAGCGGGACGCAAGAGCTACCAGGGTTTGTTATTTATATTGATATTGACCCACGACAGGTTGATGTAAATGTTCACCCTGCTAAGCATGAAGTGCGTTTTCATCAAGGGCGATTAATTCATGATTTTATATTGCAAGCTATTAAGCAGGTAGTCGTGCCATTGCAAGGCGAATTCACTAACGAATCAGCGAGCATAGAAGCAGAATTCACGCCAGCGTTCATTGAGTCAACGCATAGCAGTGCTAATAATATAGAAAGCGAAGGAGTGTTTGATTACCCTAAATCGCAATTACAGCCCTCTTACTCTGGAAGTGCTGGTAGCTCAAGTTCGTCCTCAGGTACTAGAAGTGTTAGCGGAGCATACCGTGCTGCACCAAGTACGAGCCATCATGACGTAAATGCGTTTTATCAAGGAGTGAGTGAGCAACACGCCGCGCATTTTGATAATGCAGCCAATATATCTGCTGCACAACACCAATCAGTATCTGTTGATAATGTCTTAAAAGCTGTTTCTATTATAAGTGTTAGTAAAGGAGTGTGTGTCTTTAGTGAAGAGCAGCAATTGTATTGCTCACATTTTAAATATGCATTAGTTGATGATTGGCATAATCAAATTAAAGAGTTCGGAAGTTTAGAAGGGAAAGCCCTTTTGTTACCAGTGCGAGTAAACTTAGAAAAAGAAGATTGCTTACTTATAGAATCCCAGCAATCGTGGTTTACCTTACTTGGTTTTGAACTTGTAATAGAAAAACAATTTGTAATGGTTAAAAAATTGCCAGCGTGTTTATATTTACTTGACGTAAGTGCAGCGGTAGGTGAGCTACTTGATGCGTGTAAAGCAAAACTTGAAAATATAGAAAATTGGTTAGAATGGCAAATGAAATGCGTGCCGACCCGATTTTATTTAAGCAATGTATTTTTAGCGCAACAAATGCGCTTACAAAATAATCCACAAACTATTGAACGCTTGCGTAAAAAAGCAGTTAAAATAGAGCTAAATCACTATTTAACGCAATTAGATTAAGGTATCAGTGTTGAGTAATTTACCAGTTATATTTTTAATGGGTCCAACTGCAGCAGGTAAAACAGCATTGGCAATCTCGCTGTGCGAGCATTTAAATACAGAAATAATCAGCGTAGATTCAGCGCTAGTGTATAAAGGTATGGACATTGGTACAGCAAAACCTGATGCCGAAGAGTTAGCCAAAGCTCCGCATCATTTAATTGATCTACTTGACCCGAGTGAAACGTATTCAGTTGCAGATTTTAGGCGCGATGCAGTGCAAAAAATTGACGAATTTCACAGACAAGGTAAAGTGCCTGTATTGGTTGGAGGTACAATGCTGTACTTCAAATCTTTAATTGATGGTTTATCGCCATTACCTGAAGCAGATACAGAGATAAGAGCAGAGTTAGAAGCGCAAGCTAAAGAATTTGGCTGGCCTCATTTATATAAAGAATTAGTTAAAGTTGACCCAAAAGCAGCCGAAAAAATAAGTGAAAATGATTCACAAAGAATTAATCGGGCTTTAGAGGTTTACAGGTTAACTGGTAAGACCATGACTGAGTTGCAAATGCAAAAACAGCCGGCTTTACCTTATACTTTTCATCAATTTGCGATTGCACCGCAAGAACGCAGTGAATTACACCGCCGAATTGAAGAAAGGTTTAAAATAATGATTGATCAGGGGTTTGAAAATGAAGTTTCGACCCTATATCTACGTAAGGATTTACACCCCAATATGCCTTCTATTCGTTGTGTTGGTTATAGACAAATGTGGGATTACCTTGCGGGTGAAACAAACCATGATGAAATGGTTTTTCGTGGCATCGCAGCAACACGTCAGCTGGCAAAACGGCAGTTAACGTGGCTTCGTAGTTGGCCTGATGTTACTTGGTTAACAACAGGCGACGAAGAAAACTTGCATCGTGTAGTAAGTTCGCTAAGCTAGTAGTAGTTGAATATTGTTTTTTATCAAATAAGTTCAGCCACTTAATTATAATAACACCTAGAACGAAGGAACAATAACATGGCAAAAGGCCAATCGTTACAAGACCCATTTTTGAATGCACTACGACGTGAGCGCATTCCAGTATCAATCTTTTTGGTAAATGGCATAAAATTACAAGGCAAAATTCAGTCATTTGACCAATTTGTTATTTTACTAGAGAACACCGTAAATCAAATGGTTTATAAGCATGCAATTTCTACAGTTGTCCCTGCTCGCGCAGTTAACTTCCAAGCAGTTCAAGGGAGTGAAGACACTGAAGAACCAGAAGCTGGTAACTTTTAATTAGGAGCATAATGTTTGTTTGACCGCTATGAATCCGGCGAACAGGCAATTTTAGTTCATATCGACTTACCTAAAGAAGGGGATCGTGAAGATCTTCATGAATTAGAAATGTTGGTATCTTCTGCTGGTGTTAGTAGTTTGGCGGTTGTGCAAGGCAGCCGTCAAGCACCACATCCGAAACTATTCGTCGGTACCGGTAAAGCAGAAGAAATAGCTGAGATTGTCAAAATCCACAATGCAGATGTCGTAATTTTTAATCATCAACTCAGGCCATCACAAGAGCGTAATTTAGAGCGCGTTTGTCAATGTCGTGTGCTTGATAGAACGACACTAATTCTTGATATTTTTGCCCAACGCGCACGTACCCACGAGGGTAAGCTGCAAGTTGAATTGGCTCAACTTCGCCATATGTCGACTCGATTAATTCGAGGCTGGACTCACCTTGAACGTCAAAAAGGGGGGATTGGTTTACGTGGTCCTGGTGAAACTCAACTTGAAACTGACAGAAGATTACTTCGTGCCCGTATTCAAAATATTCGTGCACGTTTAGCTAAAGTTGCAGTGCAACGTGAACAAGGTAGGCGAGCTCGTACTCGCAACGAAATACCTACAGTTTCATTAGTTGGTTATACCAATGCGGGTAAATCTACGTTATTTAATCGAATTACAAATTCAGATGTATACGCGGCCGATCAGTTGTTTGCCACGCTTGACCCGACTCTACGTAAGCTTGAGTTAGGTGATGTTGGCCCTGTTATCTTAGCTGATACAGTGGGCTTTATTCGTCACCTACCACATGACTTAGTTGCTGCTTTTAAAGCAACGCTTACTGAAACTCGCGAAGCTGATTTGCAGTTACACGTAATTGATGCAGCAGACTCACGTCTGCAAGAAAATATTGAACAAGTACAATCGGTGCTTAAAGAAATTGAGGCCGATGAAGTACCACAGCTATTAATTTATAATAAAATTGATGCGCTGGATAACGTAAGCCCACGTATTGATCGAGACGACGAAGGCCAACCTATAAGAGTATGGCTTAGCGCTCAGACTGGTAAAGGGTGTGAATTACTTAGCGAGGCTATCAGTGAGCTACTAGCTAAGAAGATGTTTAACGAAACATTATTCCTTACGCCATTGTATGGTCGCTTAAGAGCAGCATTGTTCAGTTTAAATGCAGTGCATGAAGAGCAATTTGATGAGCAAGGTAATTGGCTGTTAGATGTTAGAATGCCAATGGTTGAGTGGAATCGTTTAATTAAAGAATTTGGTCCTGAAATTGCTGGTTTTATCAACCGTAATTAAAAATTGACGTTTTAATGTCGGTTTTTGTATGAGAAACGCGGTAGATTTGTTAGATTTAACACAATTTCCTAATTTATTTAGATAACAATGGAGTATAGCTATGGCCTGGAATGAACCGGGTAATAATGGCAATGACAAAGATCCGTGGAATAATAAAGGCGGACGTGATCAAGGCCCACCTGATTTAGACGAGGTGTTCCGCAAGTTTAGTAACAAGTTCAGCGGCTTATTTGGCGGGAAAAAATCCGGCAATGGTAGCGGCGGTGGACTTGGCGGAGCCGGTATTTCATTCATACTTATTATCGCCGTTATTGTATGGGCGTTAAGTGGTATTTATACGGTTAAAGAAGCCGAGCGTGGTGTGGTTCTTCAATTTGGTAAATATGACCGAATTGCTGATCCTGGTTTGCGTTGGAAAATGACTTTCATCGAAACGGTAATCCCAGTAGATATTGAAGCTGTTCGTTCATTATCGGCTTCTGGTTTTATGCTTACTGAAGACGAAAACGTAGTGAGCGTTGAGTTTCAGGTGCAATACCGTGTTATTGACCCATACCTTTATGAATTTAGCGTAACTAACGCTGATAGTAGCTTAGAAGAAGCGCTAGACAGTGCACTGCGTTATGTTGTGGGCCATGCAAAAATGGACCAAGTATTAACTAATGGCCGTGAGGTTGTTCGTCAAAATACATGGGATGAGCTTAATAAGATTATCGAACCATATAACTTAGGTTTAATTGTTACTGACGTGAACTTTAAAGACTCTCGTCCACCAACTGAAGTTAAAGATGCATTTGATGATGCAATTGCTGCACAAGAAGATGAAGAACGTTTCATCCGTGAAGCAGAAGCATATGCTCGTGAAATTGAACCGCGTGCTCGTGGTCAAGTAACGCGTATGACTCAAGAAGCGGAAGGTTATCAAGAGCGCATTACATTAGAAGCACAAGGTGAGGTAGCTCGCTTTGAAAAGCTTTTACCTGAATATCAAGCAGCTAAAGAAGTTACTCGTGAGCGCTTATACATTGATGCAATGGAAGAAGTGTTAGGGAGTAGTTCTAAAATATTGGTTGATGTTAAAGGCGGCAATAACATGATGTATTTACCTCTTGATAAAATCATGGACAAGCAAGGAGCTGCAACACGCGTTGCACTTCCAAGTTCAAGTGATATTCAAGACTTACGTAATAAAGTTAATACGTCGCGCAATAGCTCTGTTAATAGTGGCAATGACCGCTTTAACAACGACCGCTTCAATGATGGGAGATAATCATAATGAAAAACTTTAGTTTAGTAATACTATTAGCTGCCATTGTTATGTCTTTCTCATCGGTATTTGTTGTACCTGAAGGGCAAAAAGCAATTGTAATGTTATTCAGTAAAGTACAAAAAGATAGCGACGATAAAGCGATTGTATATGGCCCAGGCCTACAATTTAAAGTACCATTTTTTAGCCAAGTACGTCGTATTGATGCACGTATTCAAACGCTAGATGGTGCGCCAGATCGCTTTGTTACTAGCGAGAAAAAAGACTTAATTGTTGATTCGTTTGTAAAATGGCGCGTTAATGACTTTAGTGCTTTTTACTTACGTGCTCGTGGCGATAAGCAATATGCTGAAACGCTACTTAAGCAAAAAGTAAACAATGGTCTTCGTACAAACTTTGGTACACGTACAATTCGCGAAATTGTATCAGGTGAGCGTAGCGAGTTGATGGAAGAAGCGTTAGTACAAGCTTCTGAAAGTGCACGTGAGCTAGGTATTGAAGTACTAGACGTACGTGTTAAGCAAATCAACCTACCACAAGAAGTGAGTAGCTCTATTTACCAACGTATGCGCGCTGAGCGTACTGCGGTTGCAAAAGAGCACCGCTCTGAAGGTCAGGAAAAAGCAGAGACTATTCGTGCGGGAGTTGACCGTCGAGTAACTGTAATGCTTGCTGATGCTGAGCGTAATGCACGTTCTGTACGTGGTCAAGGCGATGCTGATGCTGCAGGCATTTATGCTAATGCGTACAACAAAGACCCTGAGTTCTTTAGTTTTGTACGTTCGCTGGAAGCTTACAAAAAGACTTTTAAAGATAAGCAAGATGTTATGGTGCTTTCACCAGATAGCGACTTCTTCCAATATATGAAAGGCGCTAAAGCTCAATAGACTTTACGTTAATTATTTAAAAGTTAAAAAGCCTCGCATTTGCGGGGCTTTTTGTTAAATACAAACTAGTGCGTTAAATCACTGTTATTTATGTGGTTATTGGTCAATATTTGGATATAACAATTGCCCGCAGAAAAAATAAGCTGAACAGGGGTGATCTTTACTTTAGTTTTCTGGTAAAATCTCGTCCTAATTTTCTCTAAGTGAATTTACGATGGGTAAAAACGTTGTTGTATTAGGCACCCAATGGGGTGACGAAGGAAAGGGTAAGGTAGTTGATCTCCTTACAGACAAAGCATCTTTAGTAGTTCGTTATCAAGGTGGCCACAATGCGGGTCATACTTTAGTTATCGAAGGTGAAAAGACGGTTCTACACCTTATTCCATCGGGTGTATTACGTGACAATGTTAAATGTGTGATTGGTAATGGTGTAGTTTTATCACCAGAAGCGCTAATGAGAGAAATTGGCATGCTTGAAGAGCGCGGCGTACCAGTACGCGAGCGTCTTTTAATAAGTGAAGCATGTCCGCTAATCTTGCCTTTCCATGTTGCATTAGATGTAGCCCGCGAAACAGCTCGTGGCGATAAGCCTATTGGTACAACTGGCCGTGGAATCGGTCCTGCGTACGAGGATAAAGTAGCACGTCGTGGTTTACGCGTAGGCGATTTATTTAATCCTGAAGTATTTGCAGCTAAATTAAAAGAAGTGCTTGAGTACCACAACTTCACTTTAGTTAACTACTACAAAGTAGATGCTGTAGATTTCCAAAAAACGTTCGATGATGCAATGGCTGTTGCTGATATCTTAAAAGCAATGGTTGTAGATGTAACTGAGCTTTTAGATCAAACGCGTTTAGCAGGCGAAAACATTTTATTTGAAGGTGCACAAGGTACGTTACTTGATATAGATCACGGTACTTACCCTTATGTAACATCTTCAAACACTACCGCTGGTGGCGTTGCGACTGGTGCAGGTTTTGGTCCATTAAACCTTGATTACGTTTTAGGTATTATTAAAGCGTACACGACACGTGTTGGTTCAGGTCCTTTCCCTACAGAGCTTTACGACGGTCTTGATAAACAAGATCCAGTTGGTAAGCACCTAGGTGATAAAGGCCATGAGTTTGGCGCTACAACAGGTCGACTTCGTCGTACTGGTTGGTTAGATGCAGTGGCTATGCGCCGTGCAGTTCAAATCAACAGTATTTCAGGTTTTTGTTTAACTAAGCTTGATGTTTTAGATGGCTTAGAAACACTTAAAATCTGTACTGGTTACAAGCTTGAAGATGGCACAGTTACTAACGTAACACCATTAGCGGCTGAAGGTTACGATAAAGTAACACCAGTATACGAAGAAATGCCAGGTTGGTCAGAAAACACTGTTGGTGTAACGAGTCTTGACGGTTTACCAAAAGCTGCGATTGACTACATCAAACGTATTGAAGAAATTACGGGTGTTCCAATTGATATTATTTCTACAGGTCCTGACCGTGTAGAAACTATGGTGCTTCGCAATCCGTTTGCGTAATTACCATTAGATTAAAAAAAGCTGCTTCGTGCAGCTTTTTTTATGTCTAAAATTCACCTTGGAACGATCTTTGTATATTATTTAATAAGTTTATTTATATAAGTGGTGAACATGCGTTTATTTAATCATAATTGCGTACTAAGGCTTTCGTTAATACCGCTGTCTTTATTTATAGCAACCAACAGCTTAGCTACAGAAAGCCCTGCTGCTGTGCCGCTGTATACAGAATCAGAGCTAATTGCGTTAATAAATAAAAATACGCATTTAGCGCGCGTAAAGGCAGATGATTGCCAGTTGGTGCAAGATATAGAAGCACGAGCCAATAAAATGGCATTGCCGTCTTATCAATTTTTATACGGCGATATGCTGGCTTATAACGTGTGCGTTGATCGCAATGTAGAGTTAGGTGTGTATTACATGCGAAAAGCAGCTGAGCAAGGCTTAGCGGCAGCGCTAGAGCAATTGGGACGATACTATGACACTGGTCGCTTAGTTCAGCAAGATAAAGCAATGGCAATTACGTATTTGCGTGAAGCCTCGTCGCAAGGCAATTTAAAAGCACAACTACGTTTAGTTAAATTATTTAATGATGGTTATGGCAGCCCGCGTGATTTTGAAGATGCCTATCGTTGGCTATTTAATTCTATGGTGGCAGATAAAGCGACTCATAGAAAAATTGAGCGAGCGCTGACTAAGTTAGCGCAAAAAATGCCAGATAGTGTGGTTGCTCGAGCTCGCCTTCCTATTTAATGGCTGTTAAAAACAAAACCCTAACTTTTTAAGTTAGGGTTTTTTAGTTTTTACAGACTGTAAAAGTATTTAACTGTCTTCTTTAGCCTTTGTTTGCGGGTCTTTTAAAACTGACATTTTAGGCGGCTGTAATGCAACAACGCGTTCGCCTTCTTGCGGCGGTTTTTCCATGTTGATTGTAAACGGTCTTAGCTTAATTGGTGTATCGTCATCACTGTCTTTATCACCTTTGAGAATAAATAAAGGGATAGCCTCAGGGTTCATTTCTAAGTATTGTTCCCAGCTAAACTCATCCGAGATACGTGTTGAACTAACCTTACCGCCTTTAGCTATAATACTGCTTAAACGTGCATACGAGCCTTCGTCTCCAAACAGTATTTGTCTAGATAAAAACGTTGCGCTGTCTTTATTTGCTTTTGCATGCGACGTTGATGAGCGTAGCGAAAATACATTTTTTTCATTAAGTAAATGAGAAAAGTATTGAACACCTAACGCATTATGATGACGATTTGGCGATAATGCTAATACACTACGAATCGTTGTTAGAGGTAAGTAGCGTTCAGCATGCTCTGATTGCGGGTTACCATAATAACAAGCTAAACCATCCATACGTGCCATTCTGCAGTTTTCCCATGCAGGATCTGACAGGTGAACCGGAATGTTTTGTTCTTGTAAGCCTCGGCCGATTGCACGCGATACATGGTTTGCACCAATAATTAATATTGTATTTGGCGATGGTTGGCGTACGCCTAATAGCTTGGCAACAGGGATGGCGGTTAAGCTCTGTAGTACAACGGTAATTATAATTACTGTAAATATAAGAGGTACCATTTTTTCAGCATCCGCAACACCAGACTCCATCATGCTAAGCGCAAATACCGACCCAACGGCTGCGGCGACTATACCGCGTGGAGCTATCCAGGCAAGTACCAAACGAGACTTCATTGGTAAGTCAGTACCAAAGGTCGAAATAGCAATACACAGTGGCCGAGCAACAAAAAGCACGATAGCTAAAAATATAAATACATCGCTGTCGAGCATCATTAAATCAGAGAGCTGTAAGCGTGCTGCAAGTAAAATAAACAGCGTTGATATTAATATCATCGACAAGTCTTCTTTGAACTCAAGTACAGAATCTATTTCTAAATCGTCTTGGTTAGCAAGCCAAATACCAAATACAGTCACTGCTAATAGGCCTGATTCATGGCTTAAATAGTTTGATACAGAAAAACTAATGAGTACTAATGCCAATATACCAAACTTATGTAATTCAAATGGTAGCCACTCGCGGCGCATTAATAGTGTTGTTAACCAACCAGCAGCAACACCAATACTTAATCCAACACCTAGGGTTTTAACTAAAGCAATAATAGTGTGGCTAAATACTTCGCCTTGGCCTACCAGCATTACGGCTTCAAATACTAATACAGCGAATAATGCGCCGATCGGGTCTATTACAATACCTTCCCATCGAAGTATGCGGTCAATGTCTTGTGTTGGGCGCATTGAGTTTAATAGCGGTGCTATAACAGTAGGGCCTGTTACAACTAGCACTGCACCTAATACCGCAGCTACACGCCAATTAAGTTCAAGCAACCAATAGGCGCTGAGGCTAATAATAATACAGGTAGTAAGCATGCCGATGGAGCAAAGGTTTCTTACAACTTTTCCGATTCCTTTTAGCTCTCTGAAATGCAGAGTTAAGGATCCTTCAAATAAAATGATGGCAACACTTAGTGATACAACTGGAAACAGTAAATCACCTAACAATGCATCAGGGTCTAAAACACCACTAAATGGCCCAAGTAAAAGACCAGTAAGCAATAAGAAAAGAATAGCGGGCACTCTAAAAGCCCACGCGACCCATTGGGCAAGCACAGAGCAAAGTGCGATACCGGCTATGTAAATTGCTGACATAGATTAAGAATTCCTTATTTATGACGGTTTGTTTAGAAAGTATAACTTTTGTTAATTATTAATACAGGGGTATACACGGGAAATTAAAATATTACTAATCAATTTTAGCTGCTTATAGAAGATTAGTAGGCTTAAATTATTTTGCGCGTGTTAAGCCGCCTTATTTTAGGCTGTATTAATTGTTTAATTGGTTGAATTTTAATAACAATCTAACACCACAAACGAGGAGGAATTAGCTTCGCTCGAATTTTAACCTTGATTTTTGAGGGGTATTTAGTGTAATATGCTTCGTGTTCTAATAATTAGTTATCTAATGAAGTTTATTGGAAGTAAAAGTGGTTTGTTAATCTTAACGTCATTTTTAATCTTTATAATCATGTATTATTGGTGTTACTAGTATTCGAACACTACAAAATTTCATTTGCCGAACTCTTGGTATGGTTTTGCTAAACAAGTTTATTTAATTATTTAAGTAAATAAAGGTTTGAGTTGAACTATTACTTTCAATGTTTAACCCCCATCGTGGCGGTTAAATCTCGGTCCTTTGGTCTTCACCCTATCTGTTGGTGTATCAGACTTTAGAGGCTCTATGTATGTTGTTAATAAAAAAGCCACACACAGCTTTTTACAGCGATGCATAAACAACACTTTTAAATTTTTTGATTAGTGCTGCTCGATATTATTGGGTTGTTGCTACTTTATACTTAACCTTAAATCTAAGCTTATTGTTTTAGATATGGTTTTCGCGTGTGTGTAAAAAAGTGTTGCCTAAATGAAAGACAAATTCGAAGCTATGTTTTAAACCTAGCTACTTAGTTTTAGCTCGTCTAATTAAGGTGAGCGCAGATAAAATGGAAAGTTGAGCATTTATGCAAAAGTTAAATTGGCGACGTATCGTACTTAAAGTAGGTAGTGCATTAATTGCACCAGATCAAGATGGCTGCCGTTCGCGTTACATATTAACCATCGCACAGTTCATTGTTCGTTGTCGTGCCCGTGGAATCGAAGTGATTTTAGTATCATCGGGTTCTGTAGCTGCTGGCGCGCATTTATTCCCATCAGACAAACCACGCTCTGTGGTAATGAAAAAAGCAATGGCGGCAGCGGGTCAAACAGAAATGATTGCCATGTGGGACCGCTTTTTTGACTTTCCATCTGCGCAGCTATTATTAACGCATGGCGATTTACGTGACCGCGAGCGTTACCAGAGCATCCGTGAAACCGTGTTCACTTTACTTGAACATGGTGTACTTCCTATCATTAATGAAAACGATGCAGTAACCACCGACGATTTACGAGTAGGTGACAACGATAACTTATCAGCAATGGTCGCAGCAGCTGCCGATGCCGATGCTTTATTAATATTCTCAGACGTTGATGGGCTATATGATAAAAACCCTAACTTACATGATGATGCGGTGTTACTGCCTGAAATAAAATCAATTGATGAATCTATTTATGCTATGGCAGGATGTGCTACAAGTGCGGTAGGTACTGGTGGTATGAAAACTAAAATAGAAGCGGCAGAAAAAGCAACGTCACATGGTATAGCGACTTATATTATAAATGGCTTTAAAGAAGAAACATTTACAAAACTGCTAGCTGGAGAAAACCCAGGTAGTGTATTTTTACCGTACGAAAAACCGATGCAGGACTCTATTCATTGGATGACACATACAGCAAATGAGCAAGGTGAAGTTGTTGTTGATGGATCATTTGATGAATCTCTTGAAGGTGAAAGTGGATGTATTCGTGGTGACGAAATCATGGAAGTTCACGGTGAATTTGCCGTGGGTGATACCATTTTAGTACGTAGTGAAGACGGTACGCGTTTAGCTAAAGCGACCGCAAATTATAGTAGCTGTTTGTTAAACTTTATTGCAGACAACGAACAGAGTGAATTCAGCGAAAAAATGCAGGATTCAATTGGACCAGTTATATCTGAAAAACATATCGCATTATTGGAGAAGTCATGAGTTTAATTACGGACATTTCACGTCAGGCAGCTAAAGCTGCACATACACTTGCTTTACTCGATACCGAGACTAAAAACCAAGTATTAGTTGAAATGGCAGCGGCACTAAGAGAGCACAAAGCATTTATAATAAAAGAAAATGAAAGTGATTTAAGCGCAGCACGCGACAATAACTTAGCAGCCTCAATGATCGACCGCTTAACGTTAAACGATGAGCGTATTGAAGCAATGGCAGAAGGTATTGAAGTAATCGTAAGCCTTGATGATCCTGTTGGTCAGCTGCGTGATATTACTGAGCGCCCAAATGGTATTAAAATTCGCAAAATGCGAGTACCTCTTGGCGTTGTATGTATGATTTACGAAGCACGCCCGAATGTGACAGCAGACGCTGGTGCATTATGCTTTAAATCAGGTAATGGCGTAATTTTACGTGGCGGCAAAGAAGCACTTAGAAGTTCACAAGCTATCGCAAGTGTAATGCACAGCGTACTTGAGAAGCACAACTTACCGGTATCACTTATTTCAGTGATTCCAGATCCAGACCGTGCGCTACTAATGGAACTAATGCAGCAACGTGAAAGCATTGATTTAATCATTCCACGCGGCGGCGAGGGTTTAATTAACTTTGTTACTGAAAACAGCACGATCCCAGTAATTCAGCATTACAAAGGCGTTTGTCATCTATATGTAGATAAAGATGCCGACCTAGAAATTGCGCTTAACTTACTGCTTAACGGTAAAACGCAGCGTACTGGTGTTTGTAATGCACTAGAAGGTTTAGTTGTGCATCAAGATGTGGCAGATGAGTTTTTAAATCTGTGTGCAGTTGTATTACGCCAGGAAGGTGTAAAAATAAATGCTGACAGCTTTGCAGCTAAATATTTTGATAATGCAACTGTGTTAGCCGATAACGAATTTGGTGAAGAATATCTAGACCTAGAAATCGCTATTCGCGTTGTACCAAACTTTACGGCAGCGGTTGAACACATTGCACAGTTTGGATCAAACCATACAGAAGTAATTTGTACTAAAAATGAAGCTGCTGCAGAGTTATTCCAACGTAGTGTTGATGCTTCTGTAGTAATGGTTAACGCATCGTCTCGTTTTTCTGATGGCTCACAATTGGGCCTAGGTGCAGAGATTGGAATAGCTACTTCCAAGCTACATGCATACGGTCCTATGGGCCTCGAGTCACTAACGACCGAAAAGTATTTAGTTAATGGAGTTGGCCAAGTTCGCGAGTAACCGCAAAAATTAAGTCCATAAAAAGCCGAGCATATTCATGCTCGGCTTTTTAGTTTATAAATCACGCTACAGTTACTTTAACTTTTTAAACCAATCACTTGCGGGTTCAGGCCTGTGTAAATAATAGCCTTGCAGAATAACCTCAGGATACTCCTGTAGTAAATCAAAGTGGGACTGGTTCTCTACGCCTTCAGCAACTATCTCGAGTTCAAATAAACGACCTAAGCTTACAATCATATCAATAATTAGTTTATCGTTGTTATCGGTAGGAGCCTCTAAAACAAAAGAACGATCAATTTTAAGTTCTTGTATTGGTAACTGTTTTAGGTAGGTTAAGCTCGAATATCCAGTACCAAAGTCATCAATTGATACTCTAATACCTAACTTCTTGAGAAAGTGAACAGCTTCAATAGCCGCTTCCATATGATTAAGTAACGTACCTTCAATTATCTCAATAGTGAGTTGTTGAGGATTAATGTTATGTTGCTTTATCTGTTGGCTAATAAAGTTTAAAAAACGCGCTTCATGAAAGTGCCTGCCACTTATATTAATTGATAAGTTTAACTCAGGGTGAGTTTTACCAAGTTGCGTTAGTATTTCAAGTGCATTTGAAGTTACCCAGCAATCTAAATCGTAAATTATATCTGACTCTTCAGCTATAGATATAAACTCACCAGGGCTAATAAAGCCTTTTTGAGGATGCTCCCATCTTAATAAAACTTCAGCGCCTTTAAGGGTTTGGTTTCGATCAAATTGGGATTGTAAATATAGCGATAACTCGTTATTAGAAATAGCTTTACGTAAATCTTGTTCTATTTCAAAACGGCGTTTTGCTTGCTCGCCAAATGAAGTATCAAAAAAGGTAACTCTATTGCCGCCTTTCTCTTTTGCTTTGTAACAGGCCGCTTCACAATTACGAATAGTCTCAATAGCACTTTCCCATTGATCTTCTCGTGGAAAAATATAGGTGCCAATACTTACTGTTAAGCTAACGTCTTGCTCAGCAACGACAAATGGATGGTTTACACTTGCAAGTAGCTCTTGGGCTTTATTTTCAGCCATTGCTTGAGCTCTAGCTCTGCCCACACCTTTTTCAACTGTACACAGTACTGCAAACTCATCACTGCCTAAGCGAGCAATAACATCTTTTTTACTCACCTTAGAATGAATTCGTTTAGTTAATTCTTTTAAAATATTATCGCCAGCGAGTAAGCCTAATCCATCATTAATTGAGTGGAAGCTGTCTATATCAATAATATAAATATAGGCATAACTATTTTCGGTACTACAAACTTGAAGTTGTTGCTCTAACTGCTTTAAAAACCCATTTCGGTTGGGTAAACCTGTAAGTTCATCATGCCATGTAAGGTAATGAATTCTTTCTTGGGTTACTTTAACGCTCGAAATATCACTGAATACACCAATATAGTGAACGTTAGTATCTTGATCGCCTTTAACCAAACTGAGAGTTAGTAGCTCTGGATAAAGTTCGCCATTTTTTCGTCTGGTTACAAGTTCTCCACTCCAATAGCCTGCTTGATTTGCATGTTCCCATACTTGGTCAAAGCTAATGCTAGGATGGTTATTTTGTTTAATATCGTGCAACTGCATTTGTAGTGAGTCTGATTCACAGTAACCGGTTATACGACAAAATGAAGGGTTTACCGCAATAATTTTGCCGTTACTATCGGTAATAACAACACCATCGGCAGTTCCCGTTAGGGCTTGATAAAATAATTTTTGTTTTGATGAGAGTTCTCTTAATTCTTCTTCTCGCTGGCTAAGCTCTTTCGCAAGAGACTCTATTTCGAGTAGCTTGTCGTGCAGATCAAAGTTTTTTTCTATTAACCTGTCTAGCATGCCTTGCGCTGTAATGTGTGTACGAATACGCGCTCTAACTAGAGCTAGTTTATAAGGCTTATGTATGTAATCAATTGCGCCCATTGCAAAGCCTTTTTCTTCAGACTCTTCTTCTGTAAGTGCTGTTACAAATATGACAGGGATCCCTTTGGTATTTTGTTTCGCTTTGAGTATATTACATACTTCGTAGCCGTCCATGCCTGGCATCATTATGTCTAATAAAATCAAGTCAGGCCGAGTTGACTCAATAAAGATCAAAGCCTGCTCACCACTAGTAGAAATACGTACATCGTAGTCAGTTAAAAGTCCTTCTACTAATACGTGTAAATTACTAGGTTCGTCATCAACAATAAGAATTAAAGGTTTATGCTTTTGTTCTGTGGTTAATCCATTATTGTTTGCGAGGTAATTTGAATGCACTATCTGTCCTTCTCTGCGTTCTTTACAATATTAAATCTAGTTCAGGTTAGTGGTTATGCCTAATTTTTATTATCGTTTCTATACTTATCAATAAGCTCAATTACTAACGCGTAGTTAAAGTGATCAATTGCTTCTTTGAGCTTAAATAGAGAGTGGCCTCTCTCATATTGATTCATTTCTAGCTGTCTAACCAAACTGCTAGGTACGGGGCGAGCCGTTAATGCTAATGAGTATATATTATCAATAACCGAGTCTTCGTTTTCTAGTTCATGTTGCTGTATATGTTCTTTTTTAAAGCTATCAGCTATCAAAAATTGTTTTACAGCAAAAAGTGTAAGTATTAATTGCTCATTAAAATGAGATAAATTAATACTTTTCTTATCTATTAAGCTTTCCTCAACACTTTGAGCGCTTTGTTGCAGTAGCTCAAAGCCTAATGTGCCGGCCAAGCCTTTGAGTGTATGTACTAGTCGAATTAAGCTTTCTAACTCTCCATTTTTGATTAATATATCAGCTTTAATCGAAAAGTCATTGTAATCGTTGACAAACTGAGTAAATAATTTAGCTAACAATTCGTCATTGTTTTCTAGGTTTTCTTTTGCTAAAGGCAGGTTTATAGTGCTCAGAGATTCGCTACTTTGCAGATGCTTTTCAATACTTTCGTAAAGCGCATCAAAAATAATCGGTTTTACTAAAAAGTCATCCATACCCGCTCTAAACGCTGCTTTTTTATCATTAGGATCTGCGGCTGCCGTAATGGCAATTATGGGAGTTTTGTAGCCTCGTTCTCTTAATATGCTTGTTGCTTCAAGCCCATCCATAACTGGCATTTGAACATCCATAAAAATAATATCGATGTCATTTATCTCGACTTTATCTAATGCATCATGTCCATTATCAGCAATGATCACGGTCATATCTAATCTTGCTAAAAGGGCGGAGGCTATTTCTTGGTTAATTCTATTATCATCAACAACTAATGCATTAAAACCCGAGAATTTAGGGTGAGGCTTTAATTGCTTTTCTTTGAAATTATTTGGTGAAAGCTTTCTTAAAACTTCAACTTCACTATTTTTATTACCGATAATTATAATGTCTATATTTTCATTTTTTGCAATTGGCTCAGGAGACTCTTCATCGGTAATTAATAAAATCAGTGTCAGTTTTTCATTAACGTTTTTATTTTGAGCGTACAGTTGTTGTAAAATAAAGTTATCGTTGAGCTCTTTTTTTTCTATCGACATTATTACAATACTAAATGGGCTACTAGGCTGAGACATTTTTGCAATGGCTCTTAATGGTTCTTGTGTTGTTTCTGTCGTTATATTTATATCACTTAGTAAGTCCATTAATTTTTTAATTTGCTCATTATCGGGGCTAATTAATAAGGCGTGTTTTTTAAGCTTTTGTTGCTCAGATAAAGTAAAGGGTAAAGTAAAGAAAAATTCGCTACCTTGATTAATCGTGCTCCTTACTTGTATATCTCCGCCCAGCAATTTAGTTAATTGTTTGCTTATAGTGAGTCCTAAACCGGTCCCACCATACTTTCTTGTTGTGCTTGAATCACCTTGCGAGAAAGACTGGAATATAATTTTTGATTGCTCTTCAGTCATCCCAATACCCGTGTCTTTTATACTAAAGCGAAGGTTTATTGTTTTTTCGTGTTGAGATGTCGCTTCTATAATTAATGATATTTCACCATGCTCAGTAAACTTAATTGCGTTACCTACACAGTTATTTATTATTTGGCTTAAGTGCATTGGGTCGCCAATAAGTTCAAGCCCTGCATCAACGTGTAAAGTAAAGTTTAATAACAAACCTTTTTGCTTGGCATTTGTTGAGAATAAATTTTGAACGTTAGAAACAATAGTATGTAAAGTAAAAGGGATTTGCTCTAACTGGACTTTTTCCGATTCTAGCTTAGAAAAATCTAGAATATTATTTAAGATCTGCAATAAATTTTGAGCACTTGAAAAAGCTTTATCTGCGTAGTGTTTTTGCCTTGAGGGAAGCTCGCTGCTTTGTAAAAGTTGCAACATACCTAATATGCCATTCATTGGGGTGCGAAGTTCATGACTCATATTGGCTACAAAATCTATTTTTGTTTTATTGGCTTTATCGGTTTGCTCCATAGCGCTCGTCAGGTCGGCATTCATTGCTTCCATTTGGGAATTTAATACGCGGGTTTCATTGAGTAGCTCTTTGGTTTGCTTATTTTTTAAATATAAAGCATTAGCTGCTTTTATTACCGATGCTATTTCAGTTTGATTTTGGCTGTTATTTGAAATAGTTACTGGCTTTTCGCTATTCATATCTTTAAGTAATAAAGTGAGCTGAGTAATTGGTTTTATAACCGATCTAAAAATAAAATAGCTTAAAAATAAAATGATTAACATAATTAAAACGGCAAATATATTTGCCTGTTCTGTATTTTTTGTTAAGTGGCTACTTAGTAGCTCTTCTGTTTTGATAAGTTTATTTTTTTCTATGTTTTTAATTTCATTAGTTAAATACAGCAATTCGTTTTCTATGCCTGTAAGCACTACATTTACAGAAAAAGTGTAGCTACGGGTGAGTAATACAAGTTGGTTATAAGCTTGTTTTAAGCTTGTTGTTTTATTGGAGAGGAATTCATTCATTACAGAGGTGCTCGTTAGTTTTTTATGTAAGTGATTTAAGTTTTGTTTTACATTTTGTGCCTCATCAAAATTAGGTTTATAGAGATAGCTTATAATTGCGTGTTTTAAATTACTTATTGTGAGTAAAACATCGTTAAAAATAACTTTATTATCATTGTTTGAAGACCCTTCTAAATCACTAATTGTTACCTGCAGATCATCAATAGGCTGTTTGAACTGAGTAGTGTAAAGGCGTTCGCGTTTTTGTCTGTTTACGACAACTTGGCCAAATGTATCTTGGTAATTATTTAAATACTCGCCAAGGCGTATTAGTGAGTTTTGATACTCAGGGGTCTGGTTTTGAGTGTTTGTTTTTAGCTGCTCGAGATTTAGATTTGCCTTATTTAAGTAAAAATTAAATTTGGTAATCGTATTTTCATTTGCATTGTCAATAAATGAAACTGCATGCCCTTGCAGGGAAATAATATCTTTTTCTAAGTTAGTTACAGCTTCACTTTGAATAAGCGCGTTATGTTGCGATTTTTGCAAGTTAAGTAAAGACGTTTGCGAATAGTTAAACAAATAGCTCTGTAAAAGAAGTAATCCAATCAGCGAACACAGAGCTAATATTATTTTTGATTTAATTGAGTTTATTATCATTATCGGCTAATCAACTCATACCATTTTTGCAGGCTGTAGTCATAGGTTGGCATAACTGTATTCCACACTGCTACATTACTAAAGCGTTTATGGTAACTACCGCCATTACGTTGCCCACCTGCTTTTACAGCTACGTCGCCATTGGTATTTAATAAATCTATGTTTGTTGCTTTTCCACCGTACCAGTAATCCCATTCAGACTGAGATAGGAGTAGTTTAGAGCGCAGCGGGTTACTAATGTAATAACCTTGGCGAGCAATAAATGCACCAGGCCAGCCTGAAAGCCACCAATTCATATAATCGTAAGCTGCATCTTTTGCGCTACTTTGTATTTGTGACGATAAACACATAACACCATGCCAGCCTCGGTAGCCTTCTTTTGGCGCGGCAAATTGAACATTAATATTTTGGCTGTTTAATGCAGAAACTGCAGGCGAAAACATACTTTCTATATGGGCTCGTTTACTTTTCATAAATTCAATCGACTCAGGAACCGAGTTCCAATAGCCACTAAAGTGACCTTGGCGTTTAAAGTCGAGTAATATACTAAACAATCTATCAAGTTCTGGGCGGGTCATTGCACCTATATTGTTAAATTTTATAAGCCCTTTACTTTGTGCTGCTAGGGCTAGGTCAAATAATCCAATGGTAGGCGCATTTACAATAGCTACTTTACCTCTGTTCTCGTCATCAAGCAGCCAACTCCAGCTTTCTGTTTCGTATGCTATACCGGGCTTAATAAAGTCGGTGTTGTAACCAAAAGAGTCAACATTATGCACATAAGGTAAAAAGCTAATATGATCGCTTTCTTGTGCGCTTAACGTGCCATCGGGTTGAACATTTAATAATTTATAGGGGGCATCACCTGCACCAATACTTGCAGTTTCGGTTAGTTTTCCCGTTTTAGTAAGTGGATTTATTTCGTTAAAGTAGGTGAGTCGTTTTTTTTCTATTGGCTGTATAGAACCTGCATCCCAAAGCACATTAATGCTGTTTGACCACTGTTCGTATAAATCAAAGGAGCTAGGGTCCATTGATGCCTTTTGCAAAACAGCAGCGCTGCCTGCGGGAGTAAATTCTATATTAATACCCAAGTCACTCATCGCTTGCTTGCGGATAGCCTCTTGGAGTGTTACATGCGTACCAAGCACTCTTAATGTGACTTTTTTTCTGGCAAAAACATAAGGCGTATGTGTTATTGCACCTGCTGTTAAACCTATTGCAGCTAGCTTTTTTAGCGTTGAACGCTTAGGGTTGTCCATGTTAAGCCTAAAGTACTAATGTGTGATATTATGTATAGCTAAGAACTTGTAAAGACACAAGTTGAATGGATAAATTTAAAATTATATAGAATGAAAAATTAGAATGTTAGGGTGTCAAAAAATAATAAAAACAGTGGAAAAATAGAAGAGTAGAACGAATTTGAAAAGGAGTAGGAAAGTGGTGGAGCTAAGCAGGATCGAACTGCTGACCTCCTGCGTGCAAGGCAGGCGCTCTCCCAGCTGAGCTATAGCCCCACATTCCTAAGTTACATATAATGTAACTGCTTGACTGCTGAGTTCCAAGCGGGACGAACTTTAAGTTTTTTTATAAATTTGGTCAAGTATTTTTTCGTAAATTTTCACTGTTTACGTCAATTTTTGTTAGACTCGGCTTAATTCAAAACTAAAACGATAAAAAACAATGAAAAAATGTGTTCTAGCGCTTATGGTTTTACTCGCTGGCTGTGCCTCAAATGATGAGCCGCCTTTTGAAATAAATAATAAACAGTTTCACGAAAAGCAAGATGAGCAAGGTAATAAGCTTTTTGCTTATGTTGTGTCGGTAAAAGCTAAGCATCGTGAAAACTTTAACTTAGATCGTGGTCCTAATAAGAGACCAAGTCGTGGTGAGGTTAAGCAGTATATAGAGAAAGAGCATTTTGAAGAATCGAGCATTCTGAAGTTACAGCTAGAAGACCAAGCAGTTGAATTATTAAATCAAGAGCTAAAAGATCGTAAGTATTGCGACAACAAGCATGAAGTTAATGATGTTTTATGGCGAGATTTGAGTGTACAACTAAGAGGGCGTTGTTTGTAATATGTTGGCGGATAAAACTAAGTTAGCAGAGCTTTTGGCGCACCTAGATATTAACTATGATGTAATAGAGCATCCGCCGCTGCATACTAGCTTAGCGGCTGATGAGTTTATGATTGAGCGCCCAGGTACTCGTCTTAAAAACCTATTTTTACGCGATAACGAAGGCAGGCGACACTTTTTAGTTATTACAGCGCACAATAAGCAACTCGACTTAAAGGCACTATCAAAGCAACAAGGGCTTTCGCGTTTAGGGTTTGCATCGAGTGAACGCTTAGCAACGTATTTAAAAGTGGCTCCTGGGTGTGTATCTATGTTGGCTCTTTTAAATGATAAGCAAAACGAAGTGAGCTTATGGGTTGACCAAGATATTTGGCACGGTGATTTGTTTCATTGTCATCCGTTTGAAAACACCCAAACATGGTTGCTTAGTAAAGCTGATTTAGAAACATTTTTTAATTACACAAAGCATCAACCGCGCGTTGTATTTTTACCCTCAAAATAAGCCCACATAATTAACGATAAACCACATAAGCAAACCGCAAGCAGCGTAAACATAAACGCTGTTTTCCCATGATGTTGGTATACCACACCGGGTAATAACGACCCCAATGCGCCACCACTGTAATAAAACGATACATATCCGCCATTGGTTACACTTGGTGGGGCTTTACTGATTTTATTAACGAGCGGTGCGGCAGTTGAATGAATCACAAACATAGCACCACAAAACAAAGTAAATGCGATTAAAAATAAGCTAAGCTGATGGCTCATTAATAAAATAATACTCACACTATAAAAACTAAATACCGCAGTTAATAAATGCCAAGGCGAAGGGACTTTTTTAAGTAACCAAGGTGCAGCAATAGAGGCGAGGGCACCAATTAAATAACCACTGTAAACCAAACCTATGTCACGAGTATTGGTAATTAAAAACGTGTTTTGTAATATAAACGGTAAGTAATTAAGTAGTGCAGCGAAACAAAAGAACATACAAAAAACGGCGCCGTAAACTTTAAGTACAGCGCCGTCTTTAAGTTGTTTAATGTAATCGAGTGGGGAGAGCTGCGACTGTTTAGCTGGGTTTGTAAAGCGAGAATGCTTAACTGTCAAAGCTAAGCAAATAAGCATAAAAGCAATTACGTAATAAAAGCTCTGCCAATTCCATAAGTCGCTAAACAAAGCGGCAAACACGCGTCCAAAGTAACCACCAACTATACTGCTACCAATATATAGGGTCATATTTTTTTGAAGTGTATCAGCGCTATAACTCATGCCTATATAGCTAGTCATTGCTGTTAAAGCTGCGGGGAGCGTTAAACCTTGTAAAAATCTGACTAATAATAAAAGCTCAAAGCTAGGTACATAAACAAAAAGTAAGCAGCTAAGGCCTAAAAGCACCATTGCAATACGTAATATAAGTAGTGGATTTATTTTTGCTAAAAATAAACCATAAACGAGCGGGGCAATGGCTAAGGGCAGCATAGTTGCAGTCATTAAGCTGCCAGCTACCGCAGGTGCTACATTAAATTCGCTCGCAAAAAGGCTAAGTAGGGGTTGCGGTGCATAAAGCACAAAAAATATAAATACCGAGCAAACGAGTAGATGAGGTAAACGCATTATATGGCTTGTGCATTTGCTGATTGGTTGCGTGGTATTGTATTAAAAATTGCTTTTAATTCATAATTAAAACCATAGCCACTGCGCTATATCATGGTTTGTTTTAACTAGTTTGCTAGATTAATGTCGATAGCGCTGTTATTTGAACTCGTTGGTGATTAAAATAGCGATAATATTAGTTTTTAGTGGAACAAAGTCATGGGTTCATTACAAGACCAATTGCTTCAAGCAGGATTAACAACATCGCATAATGCTAAAGTTGCTAAATCAGAAAAGCGTAAGCAACAAAAAAAGCAAAAGAAAGGGGCGACTAGCAACCCAAGTGATCTGCAAAAGCATATTCAACAAACCAAGCTAGAGCAGCAAAAAAAAGCTGAAGAGCTTAACCAAACACGCCAAGTGAGCTTAAAGCAGCGCGAACAAGAAGCGCGTGTTAAACAAATTTTAGAACACCACAATCAAGACGCTATTCGTGGTGAGCGCACATTTAATTTTACTTATCAAAATAAAGTAAAAAATATCGACGTGAACGAGAAAACGCAAAAAGCGTTATCGGGCGGTCGTTTAGCTATTTGTGTACTCGAAGGGCAATTTTACGTATTAGACGACGAACCAGCACGCAAAGTGGCTGAAGTTGACGAAAAGTATATTGTTTTTCATGTAGAGCCAGAAAACAAACCAAAAGATGAAGATGACCCATACGCAGACTTTGAAGTACCAGATGATATAGTGTGGTAATAGTTATTAAGGGTAAGCTCATTTTTATTTGCTAAAGTATATAAAAGTGAGATAGAAACGAGTTAGCGGTTTTTGGTTAAGTTGATCGTCTAGCGTCGTTTCGTACGTATGCTTTTTATTTGATTGTTTACTACAATCAATAGAACAGTTTTTCTAACCGTCAAAAAAGAAGAGTAAATACAATGAGCAAGATGAAAACACTACTATTAGGCGCGGGTATTACTTTAGCCGCAAGCTTCTCGTTTAATGCAGCAGCTGCCGATGGCGCTGCACTTTATACCGCTAAGAATTGTCAAACTTGTCATGGCGCTGAAGGTAAAGCACCAATTATGGGTATGTACCCTAAACTAAACGGTCAAAACAAAGACTACTTAGTGGCGCAAATGAAAGATATTAAGTCAGGTGCACGTAATAACGGTATGACCATGGCTATGAAAGCAATGGTTGCAACGGTAACTGATGAAGAGTTTGAAGCAATTGCAGATTACCTAGCTAACGTAAAATAATTTACGCAGCTATACCATTTTAATACAATTGGTATTTTAGTTTTACAAACAGCCACACAATAGTGTGGCTGTTTTGTTTGGTGTTTGCTATAAAATAGAGACTGCTTTAGACTTCTAAACATCTGTTCGTACAGGTTAATAATGTACGTTTTTAAAAGGCTCATTATGTTTGATTTACCCCAACTCGATTTAAAAAATAAAGTATCAGCACAAGAGTGGCAACTTCGTGTTGATTTAGCCGCGTGTTATAGACTGGTAGAGCACTTTCGTTGGGGGGATTTAATCTATACGCATTTATCAGCACGTTTGCCTGGCACCGACCACTACTTAGTGAATGCGTTTGGTTTAACCTTTGATGAAGTAACTGCCTCTAATTTAGTAAAGGTCGACTTAGACGGCAACATTATTGACGATACGCCATTTAGTATTAATCCAGCTGGATTTACTATTCACAGTGCGATTCACGAGGTACGCGAAGACGCTCATTGTGTTATTCACCTTCATACCAAAGAAACAATCGCAGTCGCTACACAAAAAAATGGTTTATTACCGCTTAGCCAATATTCAATGTTTTCACTGCCATCGCTTTCTTATCATGGTTACGAAGGGCTTGCAGTAAACGACGACGAGCGAAAAGTGCTGCAAGATGATTTGGGCAGCACTAACCATATGTTATTGGTAAATCATGGTGGCTTAACAGTAGGTCCAACGGTAGGCGATGCGTTTATGCGCTTTTATGATTTACAGCGAGCGTGTGAAATACAACTAGCACTACAATCAAGCTCGCAAGAGGTGATTGAAGTACCGCAACCTATAATCGACAATATTTATAATCAAGCAAACGTAGTACACAGTGGCAGCACTGGCGGGCAACTTGCGTGGCCTGCGATGTTACGTAAAGCGTATCGACTTGACCCTAGTTTTGCAAAATAACCCATAGCGGTTAATAAGGAATTTTAATGAAAGTAAATCGCGTTGAAGTATTTGATATTCACTGTCCTGATAGACCTTCTTGGACACCTGTGTTTGTACGTATTCATACTGACGAAGGTATTAGTGGTGTTGGCGAAGCGGGCCTTGCATACGATTTAGGTCACAGTGCTGCAGCGGCTATGATTAAGGAAATGGCCGACGCCTTTTTAATAGGCCACGACCCATTTCAAACAGAAAAACTATGGTCACGTATGTTACGTGAAAGCTTTTGGGGTTTAGGCGGCGGACCTGTTGTATATGCTGCAATGAGCGCAATTGATATCGCACTTTGGGATATAAAAGGTAAAGCGCTTGGTTTACCTGTATACCAGTTATTAGGCGGTAAAGTTAACGACAAACTACGCACTTACGCTTCGCAATTACAGTTTGACTGGGATAGCGAATTTAAAGCCCTAGTACAACCGCAAGAATATGCAGAAGCGGCTTTAAAGGCGATGGCCGAAGGTTACGATGCAGTAAAAGTAGATCCAATTCAGTACGATAAAGACGGCAATACTTATTACGACCGTACAAAAATAATCTCACGCACTGAAATGAAGCTATACCGTGCACGTATGCAAGCTATTCGCGAAGCAGTAGGCGACGAAGTGGATATTATTTTTGAATGCCACAGTTTACCAGGCGTGACAACAGCCATTCAGTTGGGTGAAATTGCAGAAGAATTTGACTGTATGTACTTTGAAGAGCCAGTTAACTACCTAAACCATTCATTGCATGCAAAAGTAGCAGATAAAGTTAATGTGCCAATTGCTGGTGGTGAACGTTTGTATAATCGCTGGGGTGTGCGCCCGTACTTAGAAGATCAAAGTATTGATGTTCTGCAACCTGATATTGGTTTATGTGGTGGCTTTACCGAAACTAAAAAAGTATGTGATTACGCAGATATCTTTGATGTGCGTATTCAAGCTCACGTATGTGGCGGGCCTGTTGCAACAGCAGCATCACTGCACTTAGAAACGGCTATCCCTAACTTTTTGATTCATGAGCACCACACTTATGCGATTAAAAAGTGGAACCGCGAGTTATGTTTACAAGACCCACAACCTAAAAATGGTTTCTTTGAAGTGTCAGAAGAGCCAGGGTTGGGTATTGAATTAAATGATGAGATTGTTATGCGTTCTCAACGCGTAGAAATAAAATAATAGTCTTTTAACCTAACTTTAGGTCATGCATTAAAAAACCGGTAAGTGATTAGTCACTTACCGGCTTTTAGTTGTTTGGTAAAGTTTTAGCTTGTTATAACTCGTTAATTCTACATTCTACGTCTTTAAGCTCAATAGTGGCTTTACTATCAAGGTGGCGTATATAGCATTGCTTGCCTTTAATCATCAATTCAAACTGATCGGGTGTATTGCGACTTTGCGTGTCGATAATATTATTACCATCCACATTGCTAAGGGTTACTGTGCTGCTGGTAGTAAATACATTCTCAGCTAATTGAGTTTCTTGTATATGTACAAGTGTTTTAATTGCTTTGCTAACGGCTGCTTTATTTGGCTTTGCCAGTAGAGCATGTTGCAGCTTAGGTGTCGGATCTGGATTTTGAGATATGCAGCCATTGAGAAAAAACGCAGAAAATACAACGATTAGTAAAAAGGACATTTTCATAAATTGGCCGTATTATTATAAAAAGAGAGTTTAATATAACTAGTTTTACTTAAACTTGGTAGTAGTGCTTAGCGTTTGCATAGCTAAGGTCATGCCATGTCTTATCGTTTGAGCATAACGCCTTATGGGAGTGCCATAGAGTGTTGTAGCTTGTATTTATTTGGCACACAGGAAAGTTGCTTGCAAACATAATACGCTGCTGGCCAAAGTGATTAAAAAGGATATTAAAACACGCTGCTTGTTGCTCACTGGTAAGTTGTAGTAATTCAAAACCAGAGAATTTAATTGCTATGTTGTCGTGCTGAGCAAGTAACTCAGCACCTTGTTGCCAGTCATTTAAATTACTTGGCAGTCCTGCATGATTAATTATAATTTGAAGCTGCGGTAGCTGCTTAGCGTAGTAAGCTATTTGTTTGGTTATTTCGCTATTTTCAATATCAAATTGAGCTTCAAAATGCAGTTTATTTGTAGCCAATAAATTAAGGTTATTAATACAATGAGGGCTTTTTAGTCTCACTGCATTATCTTCTTCGGTTATATCTCTTATACCACAAAGGCTTGAATGAGCCAGTGCATTTAGCGCGTGATTAAATTGCTCTGCGGGCGCATCAATTTGGTTGTAACTAATAGCCTTAAATGAAAGGTTTTTTAAATGCGAGCTTAGCCAGTTTAACTCGTTTATAGGTGATTGATTATCAAACCCAGCCTCAATGTGCACAATACCCGCAAGTTCAAAATCAGTACTTTTAACAAGTTGCTCTGCACTTATTGCTTGTTTAATTTTTTCTAGGTTAGGCCATACTGGTGGGTTTTCGCCTTGTAGCCAAGTATATTGCCCCTCGGCAAGATTAAAAAAATGCACATGAGGGTCAATAATTTGCATGCTCATTGGGCAGTGTAACCACCATCAATACTTTGTAGGCTGCCTGTTATAAAACTGGCATCATCACTTGCTAAAAAGCTCACAAGGGCAGCAACCTCATCGGCTTGACCTAATCGGTTAAGCGGTTGAAGACTTGCTTCCTCGGCAACTATTTCAGCTTTGTTTGCGCCACTGTTTGCGCAGTACGCATCTATCGCGTTATGAAATAGCGGGGTTTCTATTGTGCCAGGGCATACCGCATTTACTCTAATATTAAAGCTCGCGTAATCAAGCGCCGTTGTTTTGGCCATTGAGGCAAGGGCATGTTTTGTTAGGTTATACGCAAAAGAGTTTTGCTTACCTATAATTGCTTGATCGGATGCGACTAATATAATAGCGCCGCTATTTTGCGCTTTCATGCTTGGCAATACGCTTTGTACTGCGGCATAGGCGCCTTTAACATTAAGCGCAAAAAGTGCATCGAGAGTTTGCTCGTCGGTGCTTTCTATATTTGCGCTTAAGTGTTTTCCAGCATTAGAAACAAGTACATCAATACGTTTGCTTTGTTCACAGATAGCGTTGATGCAGCTTTGTACCGCCGATACATCACTTACATCACACTGATGAAATATACCAGTTTCGCTTGGCTCTATATCAAGGTTATGTACTTTATAGCCATTACTTAGAAAACGCTTTACAACGGCTAGACCAATTCCTTTTGTACCACCTGTAACTATTGCAACTTTAGACATACTTACTTCCTTTATTGCTAACTAGTGAGAGTGACCGCAGCCGCCTTCAGCGTGCACATGTCCGTGAGAAACTTCTTCACTCGTCGCTTCACGTACAGATACAACTTCAACGTCAAACGTTAGTGTTTTGCCCGCAAATGGGTGGTTTAAATCACAATCTGCGTTAAAACGACCAACCTTAACTATAGTAACCTGATGACGACCTTGGTTAGAGCTAACCATTGCTGTCATACCTGGTTTCCATACTTTAACGTCGCCTTGTAGGTGCTTAAGCGGAATACGTTGAATTAAGTCATCAACACGCTCGCCGTACGATTCACTTGGCTCTAGAGTTACACTAAATTTTTCGCCAGCTTCTTTACCTTCAAGTGCTTTTTCTAAACCAGGAAGCATGCCTTCGCTGCCATGAATGTAAGTAAGTGGCGCTTCGTTTGTGCTACTTTCAATTTGCTCGCCCGCTTCGCTAAGGGTGTAATGAAATTCAACTGCTGAATTTTTGCTAATTTGCATGCTTGTCTCTTCAAATAATAACTATGTTAGGGCGCAATTTTACGCGAAATATACGTGTTTATAAACTTAACGTGGCTGATTTAGTGTTTTTTGTAAATCTAGCAGTAAATCTTTTTTTATTGGTGCTGCTTTTTGCTTTTCAGCCTGTGGTATAAACAGTACTAATTGAGTGCCAGGCTTTAAAATACTTGATGCAGAGAGTTTGTTCCATTTTGCCAAGTCGCTATGAGGTACATCATAAAGCTGACTTATACTCCAAAGGCTATCGCCTGACTTAACTTCGTAATCTATTTCAATGGTGGGGATCGCAATCTCTTGGTGTTCTAAATAAGGGCTGATTTTGTAATCAACAGTTAATGTGCTTGGCAGGGTTTTAGGTTGTCCAACTAATAACTTTTCTCCAACACCTATTAAATTATTATTTTTATTATTAAGTTGTTTTAAAGCTTTTACAGACATACTAAAACGCCTGGCGATACTGTAAAGTGTATCGTTTTGTTTAACGATGTACTCTCCAGCAAAATTTGATTTAAAAAACTGACTTTTTAATAATGCTTCTTGTCCTATAGGTAGCAGTAAAGTATGCGGCCCATTAGGTGAGCTTTGATTTTTTAAATACCCCTGATTAATAGCATGTAACTGCTTTGAACCTATACCAGAGAGCTTAGCTATGACTGAAAAATCGAACTGCTGGCCTATATTCATCTGTGTTGTAAATGGTTTATATGCAAGCTTTGGGCGTTTAATGCCCTTTTGTGGGTGTTTAACTAAATAGCTTAAAGCGAGTAACTTGGGTACATAGTCAGCGGTTTCTTTTGGCAGACTGAGCGACCAGTAATCGGTGCTTTTACCGCGTTTTTTGTTTTTTTCGATTGCGCGTTTAACACGGCCCTCACCACTATTATAAGCGGCCAAAGCATGTAGCCAATTACCATCAAAGCGTTTATGTAAGTAACTTAAGTAATCAAGTGCAGCATCGGTTGAAGCAAGTACGTCTTGGCGCCCGTCATACCATTGATCTGATTTAACACCAAAGTGATGCGCCGTTGCGCCAACTAATTGCCAAACACCAACAGCTTGCTGTGATGAGGCTATTGTTGGTCTAAAATCGCTTTCTACAAATGGTAGTAAAGCGAGCTCCATAGGTAATTGCTTTTGCTCAATTTTTTTTACGATGTGATACAGATAAGGCGCTGCGCGTTTGCTCACCGTTTGTAAGTAGTTAGGTTGCTTTGCATACCAGCTGATACGCTTTTTTAAGGCGCGATTTTGATAAATCGTAAAGTGTAGATTATTGGCTATATGCACCCACAGATCGGTGGTTTTAGGTGGGCGCTTTTTTACGATTGTTTTTTTGAATTGAAGTGGCGTAACTATCTCATTAACTTGAGGCGTTTGAGCTATTTCCTCGTCAGTATCATAAGTATAGTCAGGCTCAAAATGAGTAAATATTTGTGGAGCTTCTTGTGGTTCTTGCTCCGTTGATTGACAACCAAATAACAAAACACCCAAACAACATAAAACCAAACTGCGCATAGTGATCACTTTTGTAAATTCCTTTTATTATTTTAACACAATCCGTTGTGTTGAGTTATTCCGCGCTTTTTACGCGATTTAGGCCTGCTTGTAAAAAAAAGTTACTCGATTTTATATTAAGCGCTTCTTGTTTATAGGGCTCAATAACTGATTCAGGAAACGACAGCATTAATTGCTCAATACTTTGATCTTTATTGTTTTTAACATGCTCTGTTATGGCTGTTAAAAATGATAGTGGCTGTTTCAGCTGCTCTTTTGTTAATGTGCCGCCGTGGCCCGGTATAATAATAGCGAGCTTTTCGTCGTTAATATATTGCTTAAGCAACGTTTGCCAACTTTTAAGTTCGCCGTGACCAGGGTAAGGAAGCCAGTCAACGATATCGCCACCAATCAGTACACTGCCATTATTAGTAGTAATAGTTAAATCACCGTTAGTGTGCGCTTGCTGCGGCTCAAGCGTTACCTCAAAACCACCAAGGTCGATAACTTTACGACTATCAATTACTATTTCGGGTTGGCTAAGCTGATACTCCTGCCAGCGAAAAAATCGCTTTTTTGCAAGCTTTAACTTATCACGCCATTTAGCTTGCTCTTCTTTGGGTACATTCGCTAACCGTTGGTAGCTCAGCTCAATGCTCTTTTCATAGGTGTCTAGTTTGTCGGTATATGCTGTTTGGTAAAGGCTAAAATTTTTATTTACTTGCTGATGAACAACGAGCTTGGCATCAGGATAAAAATTTTGCATAACCGCCATACCTAGCAAGTGATCGTCATGGTAATGCGTGGCAACCAAATAGCATAAAGGTGTTTTAAGGCGTTTTTTTAAATCTTCAGCAAGTTGTTCAACTGCAGCAAAATTGGCACTCGTATCAACCAGTAGGGCACATTTTTCGCCTTCAATTAATACTTGGTTAGAGTCGTAAAAGCGAAGCTTGTCTTGTTGCTTTAAAAACTGAATATGAGGGTTTATTGTATTCCAAATAACGGCAGCGTAGGTGCTAGGTGCTATTGATAGTAAAGTACATGACAATAGTAAGTGCTTACATGAAGAGGTTATGTTTGAAAGTTTTAACTTCATTTATTATCTCTACGCTGAGGTTTAATTACTTTAATAATAAACAAAAAGCGCAGTATGCGCTTTTTATTTTTGGTTTTTGGGGTCATTTGCCAAATGCTGACTGAGTTTATCAATCAATTGGTCTTGATGCTGTTGTTCAACTGTAGCCTGTGTTTTTGCTTCTAGCAATTCGTGGCTTAAGTTTAATGCTGCCATTAGTAGGGCTTTTTGATCGTTTCTAACGGTTGAGCGTTGTTTCATTTGCTCAACTAAGTCATTTAGATTTTTAGCTGCTGCTATTAATGCATCTTCCTGCCCTTCGGGGCAAGCAAATTGCTGCTCTTTACCTAGCAACTCAACAGTGACCCGCTGGTTTTGCAGCTCAGACATTAGCTAGCCTGTTGTGCGCTTTGTAATTTATCAAGAAGACCAGATAAAGTAGTGCTGGCATCTTTTTGCTTTTCTTCATTTTCTAAAGCTTCAAGCTGTAGTAATTCGTTTTCATCGCTTAGTTTAGTGTTCTGTTCTTTTAAAGTAGCAACATCTATTTGTAATTGATTATTACGTTCGATTAAAGAATCGATCAGTTGTTCGAGTTGTTGAAGAGTAGTGTTGTTCATAAAGGCGCTCATATAACTGTAATTAATGTCATGCAAATGTAAAGCAAAGTGTGTTGATTTGCCAGCATTTACGGTAGTTTTAGCTGATTTTTCTTCTGTGTTAAGGGATAATTCAGCATATGAGCTTTTTCATTCAGAAATGGTTCACTTTAACACTCTCTTATCTTGGTGTGAGTTGCCAAAGCCTAGTGCTTATGGTTCACTTACGATATTAAATTGCGTATGGCGAAAATAAATAATGCTTAGTTACAGACACTCATTTCATGCGGGTAATCCTGCCGATGTACTTAAACATTTAGTACTGGCACAAGTACTAAATTACCAAACAATTAAAGATAAACCGCTTGATTATATAGACACGCATTCAGGTGCTGGCTTTTTTGAACTGGCAGCTGCTGATGCGCAAAAAACGCAAGAGTATCAAGATGGTATTGAAAAACTTTGGCAACATAAAAGTGAACATGCTGAGCTTAATGAGTACATTGAATTAATTAAGTCATTTAACGACACTGACGAACTTGCATTTTATCCGGGTTCACCAAAAATTGCAGAGCATTACTTGCGCCGCCAAGATAAGGGTTGGTTTTTTGAACTGCACCCGCGCGATTTATTATTACTTGAAGAAAATATGCAAGGTAAGCGCTCCATTCGTGTGCGCGGAGAAGATGGCTTTACCGGCTTAGTAGGATTATTACCACCAGCATCTCGCAGAGCGTGTGTGTTAATTGACCCTCCGTACGAAATTAAAGATGACTACGAAACGGTTGTAAAAACCTTAGTTAAAGCTCATCAGCGTTTTGCTACAGGTACTTATATGATTTGGTATCCGGTAGTAGACAGGGAGCGCATTGATAATATGGAGCAGGGCTTAATTGATTCAGGAATGCGCAACATTCAGCTATTTGAATTAGGCACTGAAGCGGACACTGACGTACACGGCATGACAGCATCTGGCATGATTGTGATTAACCCTCCATGGAAGCTAAAGCAAACAATGGATGCAATAATGCCTGAACTTGTTGATTTGTTGAGTGAGCCAAGTGGTTTTTACAGAAGTGAACAACTCGTTGATGAGTAGCTTTAAATAGTGCTTACAATGAATGATAAAATGCCCAGTTTTGCTGGGCATTTTATTTAAAATCAATACGAATGTGTTAGGTAACACATATATTAGGGAGCTAAATATTAATTAAAATAAACTGCGTTAAAAGTAGCAAGCGTATTACCGCTGTTGTTTTTAAGTTTTAGTGACTCGCCTGTAATTTCCCACTTTGAAGTATTGTTAAGTACGTTAGACATAGCTGCCTCTTGGTCCATATTCTCCGAACACATCTTTTTTGTACTCGCTAACTGACTAAGTGTAATTGTGTGCTGCTCGGTGCTATAACTTCCGCTAAAATTATTACAGCCTAAAAAGCCATTAACACGGTAGTCTTTATCGAACTGAATAAACGGCTCTTTAGTTGTAACATTTACTGTTTGAGCATTGATTGTTATTGCTTTCCAGTACGTGTTTGTAAGCGTTACGTCTGGCTTTTCAACGGATACTTTTGAAAGCTCAATTTTATAAGGGCCAGTTAGCTGTGATTCTCTAAATGGGTCGTTATTTGTGGTACTTGTGTAAAGTACTTTGTCTTTATTTATGATTCTGGCGCTTAGGCTATAGCGGTGTTTATCGTTAACTTTACTGGCATCATAAGTTAGCTCTACAGTAAATGGTGGGGCTTGGGTAATATCAATCACTTCTTGGGTTATTATATCTGCTTTTACATCCATTTTAGATACATCCGAAAGCGTAACTATTAACTGTGAACCGGGGCGAAGCATACTGCGATCTTTGTAGCTAACTTGGGTAGTTAGAGTCGATATTGATTTTGCTTGCTCTGTATTTTCAGTCGGCTTTGTTTGTTGATCACAACCGGTTATAGCAAAAGCGCTCAGTGCTAATAAACTAAGTCCTGTAAGTGCTTTTTTACGTGAATGTACTGCTTGATGCGTTTCCATGTTTGTTATCCTTACTCAATATTATCCCCCTAGTGTATTACCTAGTGACTTAATCATTCCTTAACTTATTTTAAACATAAAAAAAGGCGCATTAGCGCCTTTAATAATTAAAAACAAACGATTATTTTTTAACAAACTTAGTTAAAATAACTATGCGCTGGCCGTCAACTCGCCCTTCAATATGTTCAGGGTTGCTGGTTAGGCCAATATTACGAACAGCTGTTCCACGTTTAGCTGTAAGGCTACTACCTTTAACGTCTAAGTCTTTAATTAGGGTAACAGTATCGCCTGCTTGAAGTACTACACCGTTGCTATCTACATGCTTTAAATCGTCATCTTCAGCAAGTGCTTTTTTAGCCCACGTTAGCGTGTCTTCTTCAAGGTAAATCATGTCTAGCGCATCTTGTGCCCAGCCATTATCAGGCGCTAAACGCGAAAGCATTCTGTAAGCTACAACTTGTACTGCAGGAGTTTGGCTCCACATGCTATCGTTTAAACAGTGCCAATGCGTAGGCGTTATTTCGCTGTTATTCTCGATTTGATCTTTACATGTTTGACACGTGTAAATACATTTATCTGAGTGGGTTTCAGTTACCGGTGGTACTTCATAAACAGATAAGTTCTCGGTGGCTGCACACAATTCACATTGATTATTACTACGTTCGATTAAGGCTTTTTCAATACTCATGGGGCTCTTTCTGATTCTGGTCGAGTTAACATTTGCTGCTATTATACTCCAAAACACGAGCTCTGCGCCATTAGTCCCTTAATTTTGTGTGGGTATATTACTCATATACTTATCTTCAATAGTTTTTATATATCCTTGAGCGTGAAGGTTTTTAATTGCTAGGTTTATTTGGGGCAATAATTCTTTATGTTTGCTCAATAAGCGAATTCTTAAAAAACCATGGGAATGCTGTGCGCCAAAGGCAATGTTTATCCCTAACTGCTTTGCCCAATAGAGCGCAGTTAACTTACCTACTAGTGCCGCTTCTACACGGTTTCTTGATAGGGCTGTCATAAGTTCTTTTTCGGATGGAAAGTCAACACGCTCAAAGGTGTTGTCATTAAAGTAATAGTAACCTAGTACCGTTCCTATATTTTTACCCTTCAAGCTATCAGCGCTTTGCCAATGCTGGGCATTTTTAGGCAAGGTAACAATCATTTCTGTGGCATAAATAAGCGGCTCTGAAAAAACATAACGAGGGTCATTTCTCTCACTCTTAGAGAGCCATTCTAATGAAATAACATCAAAATCGATTATTTCATCTTGTAAATATTTGGTAATACGCTTTGTAGGTAGGCCGATATGAGAAGCTGCAATATTGGCATCATCGAGTACTTTTTCAATAATTTCGGGTAATATGCCAGGCTTTTCTGGATCATTTGTATAATATGGATAATGACTCCCTGACGCGCTAACATTATATTTGAGAGGAGTAGGGTTAATGCTGGCATAGCTAAAAAATACAAATAGCAGAGGGCTCAGTACTAATAACCGAATAAAGTTAGTCAAATCTCTACCTTTTATATTAATATTTTATATTAGTGTTGTGTAATTTTAACATTTTTGCAATGACGACTATATTTATCTTATGCGTGTTGCATTAAAGTACACATATTATTGGCTGTTTTGCCATCTTTTATTTATAGGTTTTGAGCCAAGTGAAATTACATAACATACCTGATGAAGTACAAAAAATAACTCAGTTTGTTGCGCGGCAACCTATTTTTGATATAGACCAGAATGTTTTCTCGTACGAATTGCTTTATAGAGACTCAGCCAATAATGCGTTTCCTGCAGGCACTTCTGATGTCCATGCGACAAGCCGCCTATTTTTTAATGCTTTAATGTTGGTTGGTTTAGATAGACTTACCGCACATCATTTAGCTTTTATAAACTTGTCATCAGAAACTATTCTCGATAACTTCCCCAAACTTTTATTGCCAGAAAATAGTGTTATTGAAATAGTGGAGCGCACGGGTAATATTCCTGCGGTGGCTGAGCGTGTGCAAGAACTTAAAAAAGAAGGCTATGTTTTTGCACTTGATGATTACGATGGCGATCCAAAATGGGAGCCACTGTTAGCACATGTTGATTACATAAAAATTGAGATAGATGATCCGGTTATTAAAACCAATATGCGCATTAAAAAAATAAAACGCGCAAATCCACATGCAAAAATAATTGTTGAACGAATAGAGACGTATGAGCAATTTAATACATTAAAATTGGCTGGCTGCGATTTATTTCAAGGGTTCTTTTTTTCTCGCCCAGAAATGATTACGTATAAAGGTGTAGAGCCTTCAAAGCTAACCGTTTTTGATCTATTACGTTTTACAGCAAAAGAAACACTTTGCTTTAAAGAAGTTCATCAACGAGTGGCCAGGGATGTCGCCATAACAGCGAGGGTTTTAAAGCTAGCTAACGCGCGTTCAGGCAAAGCAAATTTAGTCATTACGTCTATTTCACAAGCGGTTATTTATTTAGGTGAGGACACAATAAGACAATTTGTTCGCGTATTAGCAATTAGTGAGTTGGGGGTCGAAAAACCAACCGAATTAACTAAGCTTGCTTTAACGCGGGCTCAATTTATGTCGCTAATATTGGAGCAAAATAATAAAGAGTTGACCGAGCAAGGGTATCTGGTGGGTTTGTTCTCGGTGCTTGATGCTATTTTAGATGCTGAATTAAAAGACATAGTTAAAGAGTTTACTTTAGATGCTGCAATATCTGATGCGTTACTATTAGAGAGCGGCATTTTAGGGAACTGTTTATCGCTTATAAAAGAGTTTGAATTAGATAATATAGATGAAGCTATGGTCCATTTGGCCAACATAAACTCAGAGCTGCATATTGGCGATATATTTAATTTTTTATTGGATGCTGTTTTATACAGTGATGACATTATTGAGGCAATAGCAGAATAAATATGCGTAATTGGTTGTCGGTTATAAGTGTAGTGGTTGCTCTTTGTTTATTGTTTCCTGGTATTACAAAACCAGTATTAACAATAGAGGGCAACATAGATAAATCAAAATTAGCGCAGGCGGGCATTGAAATGCTTGCTGAAGAGGGCGATGGTCGGACTCGTAGCATGCTAATGATGTTCTCAAATATGCTAGGGCTTGATAAGTTAGAGGGCGAGATTAGCGCCTATAACAAAACACAAAGTATTTTAGGCACAGTTAAAGAGCTTGCTAGTAATAATAATTTATTTGTAGCTGCTTTAGTGGGGTTGTTTTCTATTGTTATTCCAAGCTTGAAGCTGCTATTACAATTGCTTTATTGTTGCCTACCTTTGAATGGGTTGAAGCAAAAGCTCGGTCTGGTTATTTGTGCATTAAGTAAGTGGAGCATGGTTGATGTATTTGTTATTGCATTAATAGTGACTTACCTAGCAGGTAACGCTCATGGTAAAAGTGGTGAGCTACTTGTTATGAATGCACAATTTGGTGAGGGCTTTTGGTATTTTAGCGCATATTGTATATTTGCAATTATAGCGAGTAACTTAATTAAAACACCTGATAAACCGCAGTCTACATAATTAAAGTATTTGTGGTTGCCGTTAGGTTATCTTACAATCATTTTAAAATTTATTAAAAGGCATAATGTTGCAACGTTTTTACTCTAGTTTACTCATGATAACTTTACTGATCACTTTTGTGGGTCAGGCAGTTGCGTCTGTAGCTATGGTATGCGAAATGCCACATATGCCAACGAAAACAGCAATGCATGCCCAAATGCCAATGACACAAAGTAGTGATACAACAGCTGTCGCTAGCATGTCTGAAAATATGATGCAGATGGATTGTTGCGACGACGAAAGTACGCCACAAAATGATTGCAAATGCCCTATCAGTGGCTGCGCTGCTAATTCAATGCTTAATGTTGATACTTTATTTAGCGTTACTTTACTTGAATCTGAAAAAGTAAATATAAGTGTATTTACTACACAAATTAATATACCTCGTTCACTTTACCGCCCTCCTATGTCTGCTTAATAGCAGGATAGGTGTATGTAAAAATTGCGGTAACCCCGTTTATTGGTAATTCCTAAACACCTTTTTTGCTTCCTAATTTAAGAATTTCTTTTATTTTTAGATGGAGCAGGTGATGAACCACGCTGTAAGTATTAAAGCCGTATTATGTAGTGTTGTGTTTTTTAGCACAGCTGTTGATGCGCAAAACAATTCAAATAACCTAAATATCGATACGCTAAAGCAAGCCCGCAATGAGCAAACGCTTAGCTTAACGCAAGCGCTTAATTATGCACTAACGCATGAGCCATGGCTAAAAGCGAGTGACTACCAAGAAGATGCCGCAATAGCGCAAAGTATTGCCGCAGGCACCTTACCCGATCCTGTTTTAACGGTTGGCTTACTTAACTTACCTACTAACGGTTATGCGTTTGATCAAGAAGGGATGACGCAGCTTAAAGTCGATTTGAGCCAAAAGTTTAGCCGAGGGAATAGTTTAGCGCTTAAACAAAAGGCATTAGCTCAGTCTGCTCAACAATACCCTTGGCAGCGCGCCGATCGCTTAGCACAAGTAAAAGCAATTGTGATTGAGTCGTGGTTAAACGCGTATCGTGCTCAGCGAAGTATTGCTTTAATTGAGCAAGATAAAGGGCTATTTACTCAGCTTATTGAAGTTACCGAAGCAAGCTACGCAAGTACCTTAGGTAAAACACGCCAGCAAGATATTATTCGTGCGCAATTAGAGCTCACTCGCCTTGAAGATAAGCTGGTTATGCTTGAGCAGCAATTTGAAAGTGCTAAAAACCGTTTAGCACAGTGGTTACCTATGAATATGCTTATGCAGCCTTTAAATGCCGAATTTACTAAAACCACAGGGCTGGTTGATTTTGCAAACCTTGAATTTGATAAATTAATACAGTTGCTTATGGCGCATCCCGCAATTATTGCGATAGACAAAACCGCCACCGCAAAGCAAACCGAAGTTGCACTCGCCAAGCAAAGTTACAAACCTCAAATGGGCGTTAATGTGGGTTATGGTTATCGAGATGATACGCCGATGGGGGAGTCGCGAGCTGATTTACTTTCAGTAGGATTTAGCATTGATTTGCCATTGTTTACTGATAACAGACAAGATCAACAGGTTAAATCGGCTATTGCTAGTGCAGAAGCTACTAAAACACAAAAGCTGGTGGCGCTTCAAAAACTCAAAGGCATGTACTTTAAGGAGTTTAGCCAACTCGCTCGTTTGCAAAAACGCGATGCGCTTTATCAAAATACGTTATTACCGCAAATGTCAGAGCAATCTCAAGCAACACTAAATGCTTATACGCGCGACGATGGGGATTTTTCTGACGTGATGCGCGCGCGCATTAGTGAGCTTAACGCCAAAATAGACGCGCTTAATATTCAAGTAGATCAGCATATTATTACCGCTCGCCTTAATTATTATGCAAGTAGCTTAGACCCCCAAGTAATGAGCGATAAAACTGGAGAATTACATAATGAATACTAATTTAAAGTTACTTGTTGCTGCCTTAGTTGGTGCGGGCGCATTTGCGTTAATTGGCGCCTTAGTGATGCAGTTTTTACCTAGCAGCTCGGCGTTGCATGAACAGCAAAGTGCTGAAAAACAGCCCTTATATTGGGTAGCCCCTATGGATAGTAATTACAGGCGTGACGCGCCAGGGCTGTCGCCAATGGGAATGGATTTAGTCCCTGTATATGAAAACGATAGCAACGCTCAGGATGGACCAGGTGCAGTAACTATTTCGCCTGCAGTCATTAATAACTTGGGTGTAAGAACTGCCAAAGTAGAGCTTAAAACACTTCACAGCGATATAAATACTGTGGGGTATGTGCAATATAACCAAGACCAACTTATTCACATTCATCCGCGTGTAGAGGGCTGGATTGAAAGCTTGTACGTTAAAGCGCAAGGAGCACAAGTTAAAGCCGGTGAGCCTTTATATACTTTGTATTCACCACAATTGGTGAATGCACAGGAAGAGTTTTTATTGGCGGTTAATCGTAATAATACCGTGTTAATTCGCGCTGCAAAGGCGCGTTTAGAGTCGTTAAATGTATCTGATGGATTTATCGAGCGCTTACAAAAAAATAAAAAGATAATGCAAAACATTACTTTTTACGCAAAGCAAAGTGGTGTGGTAGATGAGCTAACAGTACGAGAAGGCTTTTACGTTAAACCAGGCACATCAATGATGAGTATTGCTCAGCTTGATGAAATTTGGGTAGAGGCAGAAGTATTCGAGCGCCAATCAGAACAAGTGAGCGTTGGTTTACCTGTAACAATGACGCTTGATTACTTAAAAGGTCAAAAGTGGGAAGGTAAGGTTGATTACATTTACCCCGCGCTTGATGCTAAAAACCGGACTCTGCGTGTAAGACTCAGGTTTGAAAATACAGATCATCGGTTAAAACCAAATATGTTTGCACAAGTGAGCATTCACGCTAAAGCGAGTAAAGCGCAATTTACAGTCCCTAAAGAAGCGGTAATTCGCACGCAGCATCAAAACCGTGTGGTTATTGCATTAGGTGAGGGTCGTTTTAAATCGGTAGAAGTCGAAGTTGGGCAAATTAATAGTAATGAAGCGGTCATTTTGTCAGGTGTGACGACAGGTGACACGGTAGTGACCTCAGCGCAATTTTTAATAGATTCTGAGTCAAGTAAGAGCTCCGACTTTAAACGAATGGAAATGCCTAGTTCTAGCATTAGCTCAGGTATGAGTTCGGATTCTGGTTCAGACTCAAATATGAGCATGGATATACAGCCACAAAGCGCCACGGTTAACGGCACTATTAATGCCATAGATACACAAAATCGCATTATTAATATTAGTCGAGAGGCCATTGAAAAATGGAATCGAGAACCCGCCACAATGGACTTTGTATTAGCGCCAGATATTGATATTAGTCAGTTTGAAAATGCCCAGTATATTAATTTTACTTTTAGCATTATTAACGATGAATTTGTAATTACTAAAGCGCAAAACGCAGAGCCGATTGATCATTCTACTATGCAACATAGTTCTCACTAGGAGCCATTATGATAACTGCCATTATTCGTTGGTCTGTTGGCAATCGCTTTTTTGTGTTGTTGCTTACATTTATTTTACTGGGTGGAGGATTGTTTGCACTAAAAAATACGCCCGTGGATGCCTTACCTGACTTATCTGATGTTCAGGTCATTATAAAAACTACTTACCCGGGGCAAGCGCCGCAAGTAGTGCAAGACCAAGTTACATTTCCGCTCACCACTGCAATGCTTTCTGTGCCGGGTGCACAAACTGTAAGGGGTTTTTCGTTTTTTGGTGACTCGTACGTTTACGTTATTTTTGACGAAAAAACTGATTTGTATTGGGCGCGTAGCCGAGTACAAGAATACCTAAGCCAAGCAGCAAACCGATTGCCCGATAGCGCTACGCCAGAGCTTGGCCCTGATGCAACAGGCGTAGGTTGGATTTACTTATACGCACTAATTGATAAAACAAATAAACACGATATTAGTCAGCTACGAAGCTTACAAGATTGGTTTTTAAAGTTTGAGCTACAAACTGTGCCCGGTGTATCTGAAGTGGCTGCTGTTGGTGGCATGGTTAAGCAATACCAAGTCAATGTAGAGCCTGATAAATTACGTGCATATGGTATCCCGCTTAGCCTTATTCAAACGGCGATTCAACAAGGCAACCAAGAGATGGGCGCCTCGGTAGTTGAAATGGCTGAAGCTGAATACATGGTAACAAGCACAGGCTACATTAAAAGTGTTGCCGACCTAGAAGCTATTCCGCTTGGTGTAAACGCTAATGGTACTGCGCTGCAATTGCGTGATGTAGCCGATATTAGAGTCGGGCCGCAAATGCGCCGTGGTATTGCAGAGCTTAATGGCGAAGGCGAAGTAACCGGCGGCATCGTTATTATGCGCTATGGCGAAAATGCACAAAAAACCATTGAGCTGGTAAAAGCAAAATTAGAATCGCTTAAAAAGGGATTGCCAGAGGGCGTTGAAATAGTCCCTGTGTACGATCGCTCCAACTTAATAAATAACGCGGTAGATAATCTAACAAGTAAGCTAATTGAAGAGCTGATTGTAGTTGCTTTAGTGTGTGTGGTGTTTTTGTTTCATGTGCGCTCATCATTGGTGGCAATTATTACGTTACCGCTTGGCATTTTAACGGCATTTATAATTATGTATTGGCAGGGGATTAACGCCAACATTATGTCTTTAGGAGGAATTGCAATAGCGATAGGCGCAATGACCGACGGCGCTATCGTCATGATTGAAAATATGCACAAACATATGGAAAAAACGCCACTTACCAACGAAAACCGCTGGGAAGTTGTAGCTAAATCGGCGAGTGAAGTGGGTCCTGCATTATTTTTTAGTTTATTAATTATTACCGTCAGCTTTATGCCGGTATTTATTTTAGAAGCGCAAGAAGGACGTATGTTTGCGCCACTGGCTTACACTAAAACCTATGCTATGGCGGCGTCTGCTGGGCTTGCGATTACCTTAGTGCCGGTATTAATGGGTTACTTTATTAGAGGTAAAGTTATTTCGGAGCAAAAAAATCCAGTTAACCGATTACTCGTCGCAGCGTATCGCCCACTACTTAACTGGGTGCTTAAATTTCCAAAAATGACATTGGTACTCGCGGTGGTTGTTTCTGTTATTGGCTTTTACCCGGTAAACAAAATAGGCAGTGAATTTATTCCGCCACTTGATGAGGGCGACTTAATGTATATGCCCACAACGTATCCTGGTTTATCGGTAGGTAAAGCGCGCGAAATACTACAGCAAACCGACAAGCTAATTGCCACAGTACCCGAGGTTAAAACAGTATTTGGTAAAGTTGGGCGAGCAGAAACTGCAACAGATCCTGCGCCGCTTACAATGATAGAGACGTTTATTCAGTTAAAACCAAAAGATGAATGGCGCGAGGGGATGACTCTTGAAAAACTTAAGAAAGAACTCGACGGTTTGGTTAAGTTTCCGGGGTTGACGAATGCGTGGGTAATGCCAATTAAAACACGTATTGATATGCTCGCAACCGGTATTAAAACTCCCGTGGGCATTAAAGTTGCGGGACCAAAGTTGAGTGAAATTCAAAAAATTGGTCAACAAATAGAAGTGCTTTTAAAAGATCTACAAGGCACCGCATCGGTTTATTCAGAGCGAGTAGCTGGTGGGCGTTATATAAAAGTAGATATAAATCGTGAAAAAGCGGCGCGTTATAGCTTAAACATTAGCGACGTACAGCAAGTTGTATCTACTGCAATAGGTGGTACAAACGTAACTCAAACCGTTGAAGGGCAAGAGCGCTACCCTGTTAATTTACGTTATCCGCAAGCATACAGAGACTCGCCAGAAGAGCTAATGTTGTTACCTATTGTAACGCCTACAGGGCAGCGTATAGCACTTGGTGATGTAGCTGCTGTATTTATTGAAGATGGACCGCCTGGTATAAAAAGCGAAAATGCACGTTTAAACGGTTGGAGTTTTATTGATATAGATGGCGTTGATATTGGTACTTATGTCGAGCACGCTCAGCAAGTGCTCGATAAAGACCTAATACTACCAGCTGGCTACTCAATTACGTGGGCTGGGCAGTATGAATACATGCAGCGCGCTAAAGACAAACTGACTTATGTATTACCACTTACATTAGCGATTATTATTGTGTTGCTTTATCTTAATTTTAGAAGCTTTGCTGAGGTCACTATTATTATGGCTACGTTGCCACTGGCAATGATTGGTGGCGTATGGCTAATGTATTTAGAGGGCTTTAACTTTTCAGTTGCAGTAGGTGTGGGCTTTATTGCCTTAGCTGGGGTAGCGGTAGAAATTGGGGTCATTATGTTGGTGTATTTAAACCAGGCCTATCAAGAAAAATGCATCGAAGCAGAGCAGACTGGTAAGCCACTTAGTTTAGTGCAATTACAGCAAGCTATTATTGAAGGTGCAGGGCTTCGAGTACGCCCGGTTATGATGACTGTCGCGACAATTATTATTGGCTTGCTACCTGTGCTGTATGGCACAGGCACCGGAAGCGAAGTAATGAGTCGAATAGCTGCACCTATGGTTGGCGGTATGGGCAGTGCAATTGTACTCACCTTACTTGTTATTCCTGCGGTTTACCTACTGTGGCGCAAACAAGGACTTAAATAATATAAAGCAACAAGACGATAGAGCAGTGCGGTTACTACTCACGCATTGCTCTATAAAAATTACCTATAATTTGTAAGTTATTCTATTAAATTGCTAACTAATATCCATTTTGAAATTAACCTTCTGTTTTTAAATGGTTTTTTAATTGGCACGCTTTACGCAGTGTAGTACCTATACAGTCAACTAAGTAAGGAATGCACATGCAAGTTAAAACAATTAAAGAGGTATACGATTGGACCGTTTTGTTTCATACGCAAATGGCGGCTAATTTTCATAGCGTAAAGGATTTACTCGATGAACATAATGCAATGCTGGTGGACTACTACCTAAATTACGAAAAAAAACTCGCTGAAGATTTAGTCGGGTTTAAAGCGATAACCGAAATAAATACGCTTGATACGTACTGTTATGAATACTTTGCTAAAAATCCTGAGCTAATTACTTTCGAAGACATTAGTAAAGACCAGCAATTTGATGAGAAAGTTATTCAAGCTTATTTATCAGAGCAGCATCAAAAGGTAATTGAATTATACGAATACTTACTTGAGCGCGCTGAAACTCAAAGTGGCCAAGAAAAGCTGCAACAAATACTAGAGCTGGAAAAGCAAGGTATAAAGCAAATGATGCAAAGTACGAATCGTCATATGGATATGTAGCTTTATAAGATAACTATTTAAAATAAGCCGATGCTTGCATCGGCTTATTTTATGTCTGCGTTAAATAACCCGCAGAGGGCTTTGATAAACTGGCTAAAATAATATGCGTGTCAACGTGTGGCACGCACCTAGGGATGTCAAACTTCTTCTGTATCTACAATTAAATCACTTGTTATTGATTCCAATGCTTCAATGACTTCATCTTTATTCATACCATTGGGTAAAGTAACGGTAGCCACAGCACTAAAAATAGGCACCCCCCAATTAGGCGCACTTTGCTGCCTTGAATTTAAATGAGTAATGTTAGCGCCTTTGTGGCGTATTACACTCGCCAACTCTTGAACAATACCTGGGCGATCGTTACCTGTAATAACCAGATTGATTTGTTCTAATGTTGGTGGTTCAATTTCTGTGTTTCCGGTTTCAATTCGAACGTCTAACTTAGGTAACTTATTTAAAGCGCTTTGTAATGATTGAAAGTGTTCCTCAGCAACTTCAAGTTGAATAATACCTGCAAAATGACCTAATAAATGGCTTAAGTTACTGCTTAGCCAGTTGCCATGATTTTGTAACACGACGGATGAGATACTCTCTACTAAACCTGGGCGATCTTGCCCTAAAATAGTTATAACCAACTGCTTCATAAATAATTCTCTTTTTAAGCCCAAAGAAAGTAAATGCATAGGCATTAAGTGTATTGTCTAATCTAAATTGTGTTGTTGTACTTTTTATAAAACGTTGATTTTAAAGTAATAAAAATAAATGTGGTTGTGTTGACTATACGCGGTATTAATAGTCATTCTTTTTTTAGTAAGTACTCTTTTAGTATTGACCTCGATAAATGCTTTGTCCAATTATTTTATAATTTAGTTCACTTAAAAATCATCTATATGAGACTTATTTAGCGATTTTCTTTGCTAGTTTTATTTAAAACCGTTTTAACGTGCTTATTATTACTGCTGTAACATTACTGTCATCTTGATGAAATATAATTTATACAACGTTAAGATTTAAGGGTGTTTTGATGACTTCAAATCCGAATAAACCGACTTTTAATACGGATCGAAGCCGTCTATTTAAAGATCGGTTTGCCAAATTTGGTATAACCGCAGGTGGGATAATGGTATTGGTAGCACTGCTATTAATATTCTTTTACCTTCTTTATGTAGTACAGCCAATTTTTGAATCAGCAAAAGTAGAAAAACGCGATAGCTTTCAGGTCGCTAATTCGCAGCAAATAGCAGGCCTAGGTGTAGAAGAGCAAACTGAAGTTGCTTATTTACTCAGTCAGCAAGGGCAGGTTGATTTTTACAGTGTGCAAGATGGCAGCTTTGGTAAAAAGCTTAAAACATTAAACGCCGAGCTACCAAGTGATGCAACAAGCTTTGCAACTAGCGCGCCTTTTCAAGGGCATTATGCGTTTGGTTTAAAAGATGGCACTGTAACGGTCGTAGCACCTAAATTTTTGGTCACCTTTCCTAATAACGAGCGTAAATTAACGCCTCGTTTAGACTTTCCTCTTGGGGAAATGGCTCTGGAAGTAGATGAACAAGGCTCAGCTATTAAACGCTTTGCATTTAGCCACTATGAAGACAGAACAGCCGTTGTCGCACTTACAGAAGACAAACGGGTGCTGTTTAGCAGTTTTGTTGCTGAAGAGAATATGTTTACTGGCGAAGTTGAGTGGGTTGTTGAGCGCACAGAGCTAGATGTTGAAGGGCGTGTAGATGAGCTATTAATGTCGCCAGATACAACCCGTACTTTTGTACGTTCTGCTAATCAAGTTTACGTATACGATACACGTGACCCAAGTGATGTAGAGCAAATTCAGTTACTTTCAGCTAACGAAGAAAATGCCAATATTGTATCTGCACAATTACTAGCAGGTGCAAACTCATTAATGCTTGCCAATGATAACGGCGAAGTTTCGCAGTGGTTTGAAGTTAACACTGACACTGGCCGCGAATATCAAAAAATACGTTCATTTGAAACGACTAAGCAAAGTAAATTAAATGTATTTACAGAGTTCTACCGTCGTACTTTTTTTACGACCAGCAGTAACGGTGAGCTTGGGGTGTACTACACAACAAGCGAAGCAAAATTATGGCAAGGTAAAGTAAGTGAAGGCGCAATACAAAACTTTGCAATTTCACCGCGTTCAAATGCTGCATTAATTTTGGCGGATAACAAACTAACAGTATTAGAAATACATAACGAGCATCCAGAAGTCACTTGGTCAGCGCTTTGGCAAGAAGTGTGGTACGAAGGTTACCCAAAGCCAGGTTATATATGGCAGTCAACATCAGCCAGTGATGACTTTGAATCTAAGTTTTCATTAGTGCCAATTTCGTTTGGTACATTAAAAGCAGCCCTTTATGCGATGTTATTTGCAGTGCCTATTGCGCTTTCGGCGGCAATTTACACGGCATACTTTATGTCGAGTAAATTACGTAAGGTAGTTAAGCCTACTGTTGAAATAATGGAAGCATTACCAACCGTTATTTTAGGTTTTTTAGCCGGTCTTTGGTTAGCTCCTTTGATAGAAGAGCACTTACCTGCAATTGTTGGGTTACTCATATTATTACCTTTAGGTATGTTAGCGACAGGTTTAGCTTGGACTAAATTACCAACCAAAATCCGTCATCGAATTCCTGAAGGATCTCATTCAATTATCCTTATTCCGGTCGTTTTACTTATTGGCTGGTTTTCGTTTGCGATGAGTGAATTTGTTGAGCTTTGGATGTTTGACGGCAATGTACGTCAGTACTTAACAAATGAGCTGGGTATGACATTCGATCAACGTAACTCGCTTGTTGTAGGTATTGCGATGGGGTTTGCAGTTATTCCAACTATATTCTCAATTGCAGAAGACGCCGTATTTAGTGTTCCAAAGCATTTATCAAATGGCTCATTAGCATTAGGTGCAACGCAGTGGCAAACACTAATACGTGTTGTATTACTAACAGCAAGCCCTGGTATTTTCTCTGCGGTAATGATGGGACTTGGCCGAGCCGTTGGCGAAACCATGATTGTACTTATGGCAACGGGTAATACACCTATTATGGATTGGAGCATCTTCCAAGGTATGCGTACGCTTGCAGCAAATATTGCAGTTGAAATGCCTGAGTCAGAAGTAGGTAGTTCGCATTACAGAATATTGTTCTTAGCGGCCTTTGTACTATTCATATTCACATTCATTTTTAACACAGTCGCTGAGTTTGTTCGCCAGCAACTGCGTGAAAAATATAGCTCAATGTAAGCGGAGAGACATGACATGGTAAAGCAGTGGTTTAAGTCTGGTTCTCCTTGGATTTGGATGACCGGTGGTGCAGTGAGCATCAGTTTAATTTCAGTTTTAGGCTTATTAGCAATGATAGCCTGGAAAGGATTAAGTTTTTTCTGGCCTTCAGAAGTTGTACAGTTTGAACTTGAAGGGTCAATTTCAAAACAAACCGTTATTGGCGAAGTTTATGACCGTGAATTAGTACCAAAAACGCGTTTAGCCGCGACAGGTATTGACGTTAGCGGATTTGAAAAAGAAGAAATAGAGCGCTTACTTATTAAAACAGGTAATCGTGAGTATGTAGATTTAGACTTTCGTTGGATATTAGAAACCGATATTAAAAATAAAACAACGCCAGCAACGCTTGCTGTATTTGAGCGTAGTAAAAACGGTAATTTTTATGGTTATGTTGAAAGTGTAATTAAAGATGGTAAACCAGTCGAAGGCGATAAAATTGAAGCTCTACATGAACTTGTAGAGCGTGCCGTGGATTTAAACGACGAAGCACTTGATTTACAAAATGGTGACATTGGGCATATTAACTATGAGCTTGAGCGTCTTCGTTTAAAAGAAAAGGGCTACTTACTAGATAACGCACTCACTGATGAACGTGTTGCTGAGCTTGCTCAAGAGCGTGCTGAATTACGTGCGCAGTATGGTGTACTTGAAAAAGATTTATTTGCACTACGTAAACAAGCTAAACGTGACCACGTAACTGTAAAAGATATGCGCGGTGAAGTAGTTACGATTCCAATGTATCAAGTACTTGATGTTTGGTTTCCAAATGATATGGGCTTTTTTGCAAAGCTAGGGCACTACTTTGTGCAGCTAGGTAAGTTTGTATCTGATGACCCACGTGAAGCAAATACAGAGGGCGGTGTTTTCCCTGCTATATTTGGTACTGTGTTTATGGTTATGCTGATGGCTGTAATAGTGACGCCGTTTGGTGTTGTTGCTGCAATTTACTTACACGAGTATGCCGCTAAAAATGCAGTCACTAAGATGATTCGTATTGCGGTGATTAACTTGGCCGGTGTGCCTTCAATTGTGTACGGTGTATTTGGCCTCGGCTTTTTTGTATACATGTTAGGTGGTAGCTTAGACCAATTATTTTACCCTGAAGCGGCACCAACGCCAGTATTTGGTACGCCAGGTGTAATGTGGTCGGCGTTAACGCTTGCTATATTAACTTTGCCAGTTGTTATTGTATCGACTGAAGAGGGCTTATCTCGTATTCCAAGTACCGTACGTGACGGTTCACTAGCGCTTGGCGCAACAAAGGTTGAAACGTTATGGCGCATAATTATTCCAATGGCAAGCCCTGCAATTATGACTGGTTTAATACTGGCAGTTGCGCGTGCTGCAGGTGAAGTTGCACCATTAATGTTAGTAGGCGTTGTAAAAATGGCCCCTACATTACCACTTGATGGTAACTTCCCGTATTTTCACTTAGATAGAAAGTTCATGCACTTAGGCTTTCATATATACGATGTTGGCTTCCAAAGCCCTAATGTTGAAGCGGCACGTCCGCTGGTATACGCCACTGCCTTTTTATTGGTGTCGGTGATTATTACCCTAAACATAACGGCCATTGGTATACGTAACCATTTACGTGAAAAATTCAGATCGCTTGAACACTAATTAGTAAAGATTTTATAGGTAACAAAAATGATTACAGTCGCTCCACAAGTAAACCAAGCTAATATTGGTCAAAAGTTAGACCTAGAAAATTTAACGGATGATCAAAAAGCGCTAGAGATTAAAGACCTCGATCTTTACTACGGTGATAAGCAGGCGCTTAATAAAGTAAATATGAACATTCCTAAAGGCCAAGTAACTGCGTTTATCGGGCCGTCTGGGTGTGGTAAATCAACATTACTGCGTTGTATTAATCGCATGAATGATTTGGTTGATATTTGCCGTATTGAAGGTGAAATATTACTCCATGGTCAAAATATTTACGATAAGAGCGTAGATGTAGCAGCACTTCGTCGTAATGTAGGCATGGTGTTTCAGCGCCCTAATCCATTTCCTAAATCAATTTATGAAAATGTAGTTTATGGCCTGCGCTTACAAGGCATTAAAGAGAAACGTAAATTAGATGAAGTGGTAGAGCAATCACTTCGTGGTGCTGCTTTGTGGGATGAAGTAAAAGATAGATTGCACGATAGCGCGTTTGGCTTATCGGGTGGTCAGCAACAACGTTTAGTTATAGCTCGCTCAATTGCAATTGAGCCAGAGGTACTTTTACTTGATGAACCAACATCAGCACTCGACCCTATTTCTACTTTGGTAATCGAAGAGCTAATAAACGATTTAAAAAACAAATTTACCGTTGTTATTGTTACACACAACATGCAACAAGCAGCGCGTGTATCTGATCAAACAGCCTTTATGTATATGGGCGAATTGATTGAATACTCAGACACAAATACCTTATTTACTACACCAACGAAGAAAAAGACTGAAGATTACATTACCGGTCGTTACGGTTAATTAGCCCGTTATAGCGTGTTGTACAAGATTAAGAGAGAAGGTAACTATGGAACATAATATTAATAAGCATATTTCTGGGCGCTTTAACCAAGAACTAGAAAATGTACGTAACCATGTATTGAGTATGGGTGGCTTAGTTGAGCAGCAATTAAATAGCGCGCTTGATGCGGTGAGTCGTAACGATGCTGAGCTTGCTCAAAAGGTACGTCAGAACGATTACAAAGTAAATGCAATGGAAGTCAGCATTGATGAAGAATGTACGCGTATCATTGCTCGTCGTCAGCCTGCAGCAAGTGACTTACGTTTAGTGATTGCAATTGCAAAAACTATTGCAGATTTAGAACGTATTGGCGATGAAGCTGAGCGAATTGCTAAAGTTGCACTAGACTCATTTACTAAAGATCAACAAGACTTGCTAGTAAATATTGAGAATATGGGCCGCCAAGTTTTAAAGATGTTACATGATGTACTAGACGCATTTGCACGTATGGATGTGCAGCGCGCATTTCAAGTACATAAAGAAGATGCAAAAGTTGACCGTGAATATGAAGCTATCACACGTCAAATAATGACTTATATGATGGAAGATCCACGCTCAATCCCTAAAATTATGGACTTAGTTTGGTCTGTTCGTTCATTAGAGCGCATAGGGGATCGCTGTCAAAATATTGCGGAATACATTATTTATTTTGTAAATGGCAAAGATATTCGTCATACATCTCAAGAAGATATAGAAAAATCGCTATAATTTTTTACCTATTTTTCTTTTTTATTAAAGCGGCTTAGTGCCGCTTTGTGCATTGCAAGCCTTAGTGAAGTAATAAAAAGCGTTCACAATCTTGGTTAATACTGTAAAATTCATGCTGCAAAGCATATCAATTTGATTAAAGGGTCAGTTATGCCTACAAACGCGTTTTTAGGAGTATTTGCAAAATCTCCTATCAAACCAATGGAAGAACACATCAAGAAGGTTCATCAAGCAAGTAAAGCTTTGATACCTTTTTTTAATCACGTATTTAAAGAAGAGTGGGTACAAGCTGAAGAGCTTCGCATCACTATTCGCAATTTAGAACGTGAAGCTGATGATATGAAAAGAGATATACGTTTACAATTGCCACGTGGTTTATTCATGCCGGTAGAGCGTACAGATCTTCTCGAATTAGTAACTCAACAAGATAAAATTGCCAATAAAGCAAAAGATATTGCAGGACGAGTGATTGGTCGTGAAATGACCATTCCTAAAGTTATGCAAGCTGATTTCTTAGCTTACTTAACCCGTTGTGTAGATGCGACTAAACAAGCATCTAAAGCAATTAACGAATTAGAAGAATTGCTAGAAACGGGTTTTAAAGGTCGAGAAGTCACCTTAGTAGAAAAAATGTTAGTTGAATTGGATGCCATAGAACAAGACACGGACGAAATGCAGATAAAAGTACGCCGCCAGCTACGTGATGTAGAGGGTGAGTTAAATCCAATTGATGTTATGTTTTTGTACAAAATCATTGAATGGGTTGGCGAGCTTGCAGATATTGCAGAGCGCGTAGGATCACGTCTTGAGCTGATGTTAGCTCGTTAATTTAAAATCAGTTCAAACACGAAAGATTAAGGTTTTACAATGGATATCATTGCATCTTACGGCACGGTATTAATTTTAATTGCCGCAGCAGTCGGCTTTTTTATGGCTTATGGTATTGGCGCGAACGACGTAGCGAACGCCATGGGTACATCTGTAGGTTCAAAAGCGCTAACAATCAAACAAGCTATTTTTATAGCGATGATTTTTGAATTTGCAGGCGCCTATTTAGCAGGTGGTGAGGTTACATCAACAATTCGTAAAGGAATTATTGATGCAGCACCATTTGCAGATATTCCGGAATTAATGGTTCTGGGTATGATTTCGTCTTTATTTGCAGCCGGCGCTTGGTTATTAATGGCCTCCTTCTTAGGCTGGCCTGTATCTACAACTCACTCAATCATTGGTGCAATCATTGGTTTTGCGTTAGTTGCAGTAGGTACTGAGGCGATTCAATGGGATAAAGTAGGTGGTATTGTAGGTAGTTGGATTATAACACCTGCCATATCAGGCTTTATTGCATACTTAATATTCATGAGTGCACAAAAACTTATTTTTAATACAGATGCACCACTAAAAAATGCTAAACGTTATGTCCCTCTTTATATGGGCTTAGCAGGTTTTATCATGGCATTGGTTACAATTAAAAAGGGCTTAAAGCACGTTGGTATAGACCTAGGCTCAGCTGAAGGCTATGCACTGTCAGTAGGTGTTGCAATAGTTGTTGCTGTGATTGGTAAAATTGCCATATCTCGCTTAAATATTGATCCAAAAGCAGATAAACAAATGCAGTTCAACAATGTTGAAAAAGTATTTGCTGTTCTTATGGTACTAACAGCATGTTGTATGGCATTTGCACATGGTTCCAATGACGTTGCTAATGCAATTGGTCCACTAGCAGCTGTTGTAAACATTGTTGAAAACAATGGTGAAATTGCTAAAAAAGCAGCTATTGCTTGGTGGATTCTACCTCTAGGTGGTTTTGGTATTGTTGCTGGTCTTGCTATTTTAGGCAAAAAAGTAATCAAAACAATCGGTGAAGGTATTACACATTTAACACCTAGCCGTGGTTTTGCTGCTGAACTAGCTGCTGCTTCTACCGTTGTTATTGCCTCAGGTACTGGTATGCCAATCTCTACTACTCAAACCCTAGTGGGTGCGGTATTAGGTGTAGGTATGGCACGTGGAATTGGCGCGCTTAACATGGGTGTTATCAGAAACATTGTAGTTTCTTGGGTAATTACATTGCCAGTTGGCGCTGCCCTTGCTATTGTTATTTTCTACGTACTAAGAACCGCATTTGGGGTTTAATAAAAAAGTACTCAAAGACTTTTAGCTTGAAAAGATCTCAATGCCCTAGGTGTTGGGGTCTTTTTATTTGTGGAAAGAAAAAATGACTAACCTTCCAAGTATTAAACAACTACAGTATTTATTAGCTGTTCATCAACATCAGCACTTTGGCAGAGCCGCTAGCGCCTGCTTTATAGGACAATCTACTTTAAGTAGCGCTATTCAAAATCTTGAAGAAACACTAGGCTGTCAGCTAATTGAGCGTGAAAATCGCAGCCTGATGTTTACCAGTATTGGTGAAGAAGTTGTTGAGCGTTCTCGTAAAATAATTAACGATACAATTAGTTTAAAAGAGCTTACAAAAAGCTTTTTAACACCACTAAGTGGTAAGCTGACTGTGGGTGTTATACCTACAATTGCAAGCTTTATAGCGGCTCCGCTTTATCATTTTTGTAAAGAAACCTTTTGTGATTTAGAGCTGGTATTAATTGAAGATACGAGTGACAAGCTACTGGATAAACTTGAACATGGGCATATTGATTTAGCGCTACTTGCACTGCCGTACGAAACAGATAAATTTCATACACAAGTATTGGCAAAAGATCAGTTTAGTTTAGTGCACCATAAGGATTACAGCGCAGCAAAGGGCGTAGTCGACTTTAATCTATTACCAGAGGCTAGCGTATTCTTATTAGAGCGCGAGCACTGCATGACGGGCCATGCGCTTAGTGCATGTCACTTAAACCGTGCCAGTTGTATTAACCCATTCGAAGCTGCAAGCTTACATACTCTATTAAGCATGGTTGAGCATCAGCTCGGGGTGACTTTTTTACCACAGATGGCGATTAATGCGGGTATTTTAGATAATAAAAATATGGTGGCTACACCATCACAAAGTGATGCATATAGAGATATTGGTATCTTGTGGCGTAAAACTACGGGCCGAATTCGAGACTTTAGGCTATTTAGTCAACAGCTTGAGGTGTTTTTAAAGCGTCAATGTAGTTTAGATTTTTCTAAAGCAGAATAATAAGTGAACTAAAGCAGCCTACAAAGGCTGCTTTTGATTTTGAAGATGACTTTCAAAAGGCTCAAGTTCAGGTAAAAATAATAAATAAATCCATACCACCAAGTTAAAGTAAGGCACGCAGCCTAATACAGTAAAAACCTTAACTGGGTAGCCTTTAATATTCGCGTAGCGGTAACACTGATACGCGATTGCAAAATGTATAATCAGTAATAACATAACTAGTTGTGTCATACCTTCTTCCTTAAAAGCTTAAATAGCTTTGAAACCCACTATAAATATCGGTACTACGCCGCCAAAAGGTAATGTCATGTTTTTAAAGTGTAATACATAAAAAGGCACGACATTTTTTATTTGATGCTGAAAGTATAGGCAAGAAAGGTAATATTGGTAGTAATAAAATGATTAAAATTGTTTAATTTTGTTTATTTTGGGCTAGCTTGTTGTTGGTAAAACGTTTTATTTTTAGAAATTTTTTCGAGTTCATCTTTTATTTTTTCAACAGGTATTGGGCGTGCAATAAAGTAGCCTTGCCCATAATCAACACCAATTTCTTTTAGTGCAAAAAATATCTCTTCGTTTTCAACGTACTCAGCTACAGAGCGCTTATCGAGAGACCGACTAATATCATTTATTGCTTTTACTAACGCTAAATCTATAGGGTCATTGAGCATATCACTTACAAATGAGCCGTCAATTTTCACATGCTGTGCTGGTAGCTGTTTTAAATAATTAAATGTACTAAATCCAGTTCCAAAATCATCGATAGAAAAATGACAGCCTAAGCTATTAAGCTTATCAATCATTTTACGAGTGGCCTTTAGGTTATTAATACTCGCAGATTCAGTTATTTCAAAAATTACCCGCGAAGCAGGCACGTTATACTTTTCAAGGTTTGATTCAATTAATGGCAATAAGCGTTCATCTAAGAACGATTGTGCTGACAAATTAATAGCAACTTGGTTTAACTCTGGGTGCTTAGATACACAAGCAATAGCATTACGTATAACGCATTGATCCATCAAAAATGTGTCGTTAAGCATTTCTAAAGAGGGAATAAACTGATTTGGGTATACGAGTTCACCTTTTAGTTTTAAGCGTAAAAGCGCTTCAAAATAAGCAACTTTACACTCTTTAAAATCCCAAATAGGTTGGTAATGTAGTTCAATATTATCTTGCTGTAGTGCTTGGCGAATTTCGTGGCCCCATTCAAGCCCTGTTTGTAGTGTATTGTTTTGAGCATCTTCTTTTGAATAGCAATGTACTAAGTTACGCCCTAGGTTTTTGGCAATATACAAAGCAATATCGGCTTGTTTTAAACACTCATTAGGGTCGTTATTTTGTGTCGTGATTTGAGTTAAACCAATAGAGCAGCTAATAGTGTATATCTGATCTTCTGATTTAAAAGCATGTTTTTCTATCGCACTACACACACCTTCTGCAATAAGGTGTGCATCCAGTAAATTCATATTGGTAAGTATGACTGCAAATTCATCCCCACCAATTCTGCATACCAGGTGATCGTCGCCAATATTTGCTTTAAATAATTGCGCCACTTCTTTTAAAACTATATCGCCCTGATGATGGCCTTTACTGTCGTTTATTATTTTAAAGTGATCGAGGTCAATATAAATAACAGCATGCTCTATGCCATCATAGGTGTATTTATCTTGGCATATTTTATTAAGCTGTTGATCAAAATAATAACGATTATGTAAACCTGTTAATGGGTCATGGTGTGCTAAATGACGTAGTTGAATCTCAGCTTGCTTTCGTTCGTGTATATTGTCGATAGTTGCGGTTATGGTCGCGTTATTACGGCTATTTTTTATTAGCTGCAATCTGCATTCAACCCAAATTAAATTGCCATTTTTGTGGGTTAACTTTACTTCTATTTGTTGCTGTTGCTCGCCACCATGTAAAATATCGTTAATAGTGTAGTCAAGCCTTCCTTTATCTTCGTTATTACAATAAGCGCTTAATGGGTTTTGTAGTGATGATTTAACACCAAAACCGCTTAATGTTTCCCATGCGGGGTTAATAAAACGAATATTACCTTGCTGATCGAGCTCTAAAACAACTGTATTTAAGTGCAATAAAATACGCTGATGAGCAGAAAATAACTCTTTGTAACGCACTTCGCTCACGCTCAATTGTTCTACTTTGTAAGCAAATTCAGCATAACTCACCATAAAATCTTCACGTCGTGCGGCGTGGTCACACACTTTGTTTAAAAATGAAGGATCGTAAGGGGCTCTGATAAAGTCGGTAACACCCGAAAGCAAAAGCTGCTCAGCGTAATCGGCATCGTCACTTTCTATAATTGTAACAATAGCTTGTTTAGAATTGTGCTGGAGGATTTCTTCAACGAGTACACTCGAGCTCTCTGCACTTGATGTAGTGGCATCGAGTAGCACAATTGAAAACTGCTGTTGGTTATAAGCGTTAAGTGCCGCTTTAGCTGAAGTTACGTGAGTGATAGCAAAGTTTAACTTTAACTGTTCACTTATTTTGTCGGCCGTATTTTGAAGTGGCTCTAATAATAATAAGTTTAGCCGGCTACTTTTTTCTAAGTGAGTAGATAAAACATTCGCAAGTACTTGAGGGAGCATATCTTTGTGCTCAAACGGTAGCACAGCATCTATCCCATAGCTTCGGGCTGTTGTTTCGGCAATCCGCTCACAGTAAATTGGCGGAATAAGTAAGATTGGTGTGTTTTTTGGTGTTTTTAATAATCCTGAGCGGATCATCCTAGAAAAGCGCCAGCCATCAATTTTACCAACATTAATGCCCGTTATTATAATATCAACAGGGTGTTGTTTTAAAAGCTTTAAAGCTTGTTGACTATCTTGGGCATCAATAAAGGTAAATACATTTAAGCTATCTAAAGTGCCCTTAATCGCGCGACGTTCAGCACTACTTGCGTTTAATATTAGCAATTTAAGCTGGTTTGGCACGAGTTGAACACCCCTAATATAACTTATAATAATTTAGCCGAATAAGAATAGTGACATTTAACCATAAGAACAAGAGAATTTAATGGCAAACACGCAAACAGACATTATAAGTTTGGCTGATTTCTTGAGCTTAATATCCGATACATATACACTTGGCGCGATTTTAAATGATGTGGATTACTAATTATGCGCGTGGCTGACTTTAGCTTTGACTTACCTGATGAATTAATAGCTCGCTTTCCTAAAGCGGACAGAACCAGCAGCCGTCTACTCACTTTAGATGGCCCAAGCGGAACTTTAGAACATAAAGTGTTTAGCGATATACTTGATTTAGTAAACGAAGGCGATTTATTGGTCTTTAACAATACACGCGTTATTCCAGCACGTATGTTTGGTCAAAAAGCTTCAGGCGGAAAAGTTGAAGTACTTGTAGAGCGGGTATTAGATGAGCATCGCGTACTTGCGCATGTACGGGCAAGCAAGTCGCTTAAGGTCGGTAACGAAGTTATTTTAGAAGGCAAAGCCAAGGCAATAATGGTTGCACGCCACGATACTTTATTTGAGCTTGAGTTCGATCATAGCCAAAACGTGCTAGATATACTTAATGATATTGGCCATATGCCACTGCCTCCTTATATTGACCGACCTGATACCGATGCTGACCGTGAGCGCTATCAAACTGTTTATGGAGAAAAGCCAGGTGCAGTTGCAGCACCAACTGCAGGTCTACATTTTGACGATAAGTTAATGACAGCACTAAAAGATAAAGGCGTAAACATGGCTTTTGTTACGCTACACGTTGGCGCTGGTACTTTTCAGCCGGTACGAGTTGATAGTGTTGATGAGCATGTAATGCATTCAGAGTACATAGAAGTACCTGATGACGTAGTTGCAGCTGTTGCGCAAACTAAAGCAAATGGTGGGCGTGTAATTGCGGTAGGCACGACTTCAGTTCGCTCATTAGAGTCGGCTGCTAAAGTTCACGGCGGCAAGTTAGATACGTATTTTGGTGATACCGATATATTTATTTTTCCGGGTTATCAATTTAATGTTGTTGATGCCATGGTCACAAATTTTCACTTACCAGAATCAACGCTTATAATGTTAGTCAGCGCATTTAGCGGCCAAGACAATATTATGGGCGCTTACAATACTGCAATAGAGCAGCAGTACCGCTTTTTTAGTTATGGCGACGCGATGTTTTTAACACGTAAGTAACAAAATATTGTTTAATACTCAGTCGAATATATTAAAACCCCCAGCTTAGTTGCTGGGGTTTTTGTTTGCGGCAATTGGCAAAACTGAATTTATCGCAGCTAATAGTATTAGTGAGGCAAAAAGGGTAGAATCAGGCGGTTAAATTATAGCTTGTTGGACTGTTTTTCCGACATTGAGGATGATATGAAATTTGAATTAGATTGTACTGACGGAAAAGCGCGCCGCGGCCGCTTAATTTTTGACCGTGGTGTAATAGAAACACCTGCTTTTATGCCTGTTGGTACTTACGGTACTGTAAAAGGTATGACGCCAGATGAAGTTAAAGCCACTGGTGCGCAAATATGTTTAGGTAATACCTTTCATTTAATGCTTCGCCCAGGTACTGAGATCATTAAACAACATGGTGATTTACACGACTTTATGAATTGGGACTTCCCAATTTTAACTGACTCAGGCGGTTTTCAAGTATTTAGCTTAGGCGCAATGCGCAAAATCACTGAAGAAGGCGTTTTATTTCAATCTCCAGTAAATGGTGATGAAATTATGATGTCGCCTGAAAAGTCGATGGAAGTACAGCGCGACTTAGGCTCAGACATCGTTATGATTTTTGACGAGTGTACGCCATACCCAGCAACTGAAAAAGAAGCTAAAGATTCTATGGAGTTATCTCTTCGTTGGGCTAAGCGCTCAAAAGAAGGGCATGGCGATAATCCATCTGCTTTATTTGGTATTATCCAAGGTGGTATGTACCCAGAATTACGTGCACAATCACAAGCTGGCCTTGAAGAAATTGGTTTTGACGGTTATGCATTAGGCGGCCTATCAGTAGGTGAGCCTAAAAACGAAATGATGAATATCCTTGATCATTGTGCGTTTAAAATGCCAGAAGACAAGCCTCGTTACCTTATGGGTGTAGGCAAGCCAGAAGACTTAGTTGAGTCGGTTCGCCGTGGTATTGATATGTTTGACTGTGTTATGCCAACACGTAATGCGCGTAACGGCCATTTATTTATTACCACGGGTGTAGTAAAAATACGTAACGCAGTGCATAAAACAGATACAGGGCCACTTGACCCTGAGTGTGATTGCCATACGTGTAAAAACTATTCACGAGCTTATTTGCATCACCTTGATAAATGTAACGAAATTTTAGGTGCGCGACTAAACACAATTCATAACTTACGTTACTATCAACGTGTTATGGAAGGTTTACGTAATGCAATTAGCGAAGGTAAATTAGAAGAATTTGTACAAGATTTTTATGCTCGCCGAGGCCAAGATGTGCCAGAGTTAGCAGATATAAAAAATTAAACTTTAAAATTAAAGAGGAAGTATCATGAGTTTATTTATTTCAAATGCACACGCAGCAGCTGGTCAACCTGCGGCAGGCGGTGGTTGGGAAATGCTAATAATGTTAGCTATTTTCGGTTTGGTTTTTTACTTTTTAATCTACCGCCCACAAGCTAAGCGCGTTAAAGAGCACAAAAGCTTAATGAGTATGATGGCTAAAGGTGATGAAGTACTTACCCAAGGCGGTTTAGTGGGTAAAATTGTGAAAATTTCTGAAGAGAAAGATTTCATCGTTATCTCTTTAAACGAGCAAGCAGAAGTTACAGTACAAAAATCTGCAGTATCTGCAGTATTGCCAAAAGGCACAATGAAGTCGCTATAAAAATAATAAGGACGACCCCGTGTTAAACAAGTTTCCAGTTTGGAAGTATTTACTTGTTTTAGCTGTGGTAGCCATTGGCCTTTTATATGCCTCTCCAAACTTGTATGGTCGCGATCCGGCCATACAAGTTTCAGGTGCTAAAGGCGCTGATGTCGATCTCAGTGTTGTAGACAAAGTAAACGCAATCCTTAAAAAAAATAATGTAACCGCTAAATCGACAATACTTGAAGATGGACAAATTTTAGTTCGTTTAAAAAATGTTGAAGAGCAACTTAAAGCGCATGACTTACTTCGTGATTCGCTGAGCGATGATTACATTTCTGCTATTAATATGGCACCTGCTCAACCAGCTTGGTTAAAAGCAGTTGGTGGTAACCCTATGAAGCTAGGTCTTGATTTAAGTGGTGGCGTACATTTCACCATGGAAATCGACATGGCAACAGCGGTTGATAACCAGCTTGAGCAAATGGAACAAGATTTTCGCAGTGACCTGCGCGAAGAAAAACTACGTTATCGTAGTGTTCGCCGCGTAGCAGGCTCCGATCGTATGCGTGTAGAAATGCGTACCGAAGAAGACAAAAATGCTGCAGAGAGTTTCTTAGAAACTCGCTACCCGCTAAATGTCTACATTGATGACAGCAGTAACGATAAAGCATTTTTTGCGACAATGAGTGAGCAAAAACTCAAAGAAATTCGTGACTACGCTATCAAGCAAAATGAAACGATTATTCGTAACCGTATCAACCAAATTGGTGTTGCAGAGCCTAACGTACAACGCCAAGGCGCTGAGCGTATTATTGTTCAACTACCAGGTATTCAAGATACTGCACGTGCTAAAGAAATTTTAGGCGCGACAGCAACACTTGAATTTCGTGAAGTAGACGAAAACGCAGATATTAGCGCTGCTGCCCAAGGTCGTATCCCAGCGGGTACTGAAATGATCATGAGCCGCGACGGTTACCCTGTTGTACTTAAAAAGCGTATTATTTTAGAGGGCAGCCATATTACGGGCGCGCAATCTGGCGCTGATGAATACCAACGTCCGCAAGTAAGTATTACGCTAGATAGCAAAGGTGGGGCAAAAATGAATGCCTTTACCAAGCGTGCTATTGGTAAGCGTATGGCAACGGTATTTATTGAGTACAAGCCATCAGGTAAAAAAGATGCAGACGGTAAAGCGCTTCCGCCTATTAAGGTTGAAGAAGTTATTAACGTAGCAACGATTCAAGCCCGTCTTGATCGCTCGTTCCGTATTACCGGCATTGATAACCCAGCAGAAGCTCATAACTTAAGCTTACTACTTCGTGCTGGTGCACTTGTAGCGCCAATTCAAATTGTTGAAGAGCGCACAGTAGGTCCAAGCTTAGGACAAGAAAATATTGAAGCGGGTATGACTGCGGTTGCACTTGGCTTTGCGTTTGTGCTTGTATTTATGCTTGTGTACTACAAAGGTTTTGGTATGGTTGCAAACCTTGCGCTTGCGGCTAACTTAGTACTAATTGTAGGTGTTATGTCTTTAATTCCGGGCGCTACACTTACGCTACCAGGTATTGCCGGTATTGTATTAACAGTAGGTATGGCAGTTGATGCTAACGTACTTATTTTTGAACGTATTCGTGAAGAGCTGGCCGATGGCCGTAGCCCTCAACAAGCGATTCATTTTGGTTACGATAGCGCATTTAGCACTATATTTGATGCCAACATCACGACACTAATTGCTGCCATTATACTGTTTGCAGTGGGCACTGGTCCGATTGCGGGCTTTGCAGTGACACTTGCGATTGGTATTTTAACTTCAATGTTTACAGCCATCGTTGGTACCCGTGCGGTAATCAACTTATTTGTTGGTGGTAAACGCATTGATAAACTTTCGATTTAAGGAGCAGACATGCAAATTTTAAGTTTGGGTAGTAGAACCCTTCGTTTCATGTCTCTTCGAAAAGTGGCTATGGGTTTCTCGACGCTACTAATTTTAGCGTCGTTTGCATCAATTTTTATCAAAGGCCTAAACTTTGGTTTAGATTTTACCGGCGGTACTGCGGTAGAAGTGGGTTTTTCACAACCGGCTGACCTTAAAAAAGTACGTGATGCACTAGCTGATAATGGTTTTGCTGATGCATCAGTGCAGCTATTTGGTTCAAGCCAAGAAATTTTAGTTCGCTTAGCACCACGCGGTAGCGATGTAAAAGCTGAAGTAATTGGTAACCAAGTAATCGATGCACTTAAAAAAGCAGACGACAGCGTAGTAATGCGCCGTATTGAATTTGTAGGCCCAAGTGTAGGTGAAGACTTAAAAGAGCAGGGTGGCCTTGCCATGTTAACTGCGCTTATTTGTATCTTAATCTACGTTGCATTTCGTTTTGAATGGCGCTTTGCAGTTGGTGCGGTAGGTGCACTACTACACGATGTTATTATTACTGTGGGTTTATTTTCGGTATTAGGTTTAGAGTTTGATTTAACTATATTAGCGGCAATTCTTGCGGTAATTGGTTATTCACTCAATGATACGATTGTTGTATCAGACCGTATACGTGAAAACTTCCGTAAGGTACGCATGGACGATACGATAGAAATTATTGATATTTCACTTACGCAAACACTTAACCGTACACTTGTAACATCAATCACGACTATTTTAGTATTGATTGCCTTGTTTACATGGGGCGGACAAACCATTCATGGTTTTGCAACTGCATTACTGTTTGGTGTGTTTATTGGTACTTATTCTTCGATTTATGTTGCAAGCTCTGTTGCTATAGCAATGGGCGTAAGCAAAGAAGATTTAATACCAGAAGTAATTGAAAAAGAAGGCGCAGACCAAGACGCTATGCCGTAATGGTTTTGTAACTACTTTAAAAAACCGCTCATTGAGCGGTTTTTTATTGCCTGTAATATATTTATGCTCACGATTGTTTTAGCTTTACTGTGCAAGTATGAATAAACAGTGCTAACTTTGTAGAGCACGCCATGAGTGTAACGTCGTACTATGTATTTAAGATAAGTATGAATAGCGCGGTTATTAATAAGTACAGTTACATAATATCGTCATCTTTTATTTAGGCGCTGGAAGCTGTTTAGCTTAAATAACGCGATAATTTAAACTATCAATAATAACTGTTAAAACTACCGATAATAACTAGGGTGATAATTATGTTGCCATTAAAGTATTCGATTAACGTAGTAAGTTTGTTTGTATGCAGCGCTTTAGCGAGTGAGGTAAATATCGTAAATGTAGCGCAGGAGCAGCGTGTGCAATATGCTCGTGACGACTACCTTAACGAGCTATTAGAAAAAGCACTGGTGAGCGCACAATACCCTGCAGAGATTAACCCCGTTTTAATTCATCCCCATCAACAACGTACTTTAATAGCACTAGATACAAAAAATTTAGATTTATACTGGAGTATGAGCAGCCCCGAAAGAGAGTCTTTAGCTATTGCGATTAAAATCCCATTATTTAAAGGCTACATAGGTAAAAGGGCACTATTAACAAGTAAGAACAGCATTGCTAGATTTAAAGGTATTACTAGCTTAGAGCAGTTAGGTAGGCTTTCTGCGGTACAAGGTCATGATTGGCCTGATACAAAAATAATGGCGTTTAATGGCCTGCATATAAGGCCGTTTGCAAATTATCAGGCTATGTTTGCCTTAACAAGTGCAGGGCGTATTGATTACTTCCCACGTTCATTTATCGAGGTTAATTCAGAGCTAGCGGCAAATAAACAAAGTAACCTAGTGATAGTACCTAATTTATATATGAGTTATCCAACAGGGTTTTATTATTTTGTATCAAATAGTAAGCCAGAGCTTGCAGTGGCAATTAAAAAAGGGCTTGAGATAATGCAAAAAAATGGCGAGTTTGATGCTTTATTTGATGAATATTTCGCAAAAGATTTAAACTCGTTACCTTATGAAAAAGGTAAAACAGTAGAGTTGAAGCTAGATAACCCTTATTTTTAGGCACAAAAAAAGGAGCCTGGGCTCCTTTCTAGTATGCTATTAATAGCATTTAATTAGCGAAGTAACGACTCAGTTAATACTGGACGAATTTCGCGAATAATTGCTTGAGTCAGTTTTGGTGAACCACAGATAATATTGCCGCTGTGGTTATAGTTATTACCACCGGCAAAATCTACAACCATACCGCCCGCTTCTTTAACCATTAGTTCGCCCGCAGCAGAGTTCCAAGGTTTTAAACCAATTTCAAAAAATCCATCAACACGGCCAGCTGCAACGTATGCCATATCTAAAGCAGAACAACCTGCACGGCGAATATCAGCAGTGTGTACAAATAATGCTTTAAACGCTTCAGTGTATGCATCCATGTGGTTTTTGTTTTTGAAAGGGAAACCAGTAGCAAGTACAGTGCCTGCAAGAACCGTAGTTTTGCTAACGCGTAGACGTTTACTGTTTAACTGAGTGCCTTGACCGCGAGATGCAGTGAAAAGCTCACCACGAATTGGATCATAAATAACAGCTTGGTCTAAACGACCTTTAACTTTAAGTGCGATAGAAACCGCGTAATGAGGGATACCTTTGATGAAGTTAGTTGTTCCATCGATAGGATCTACAATCCATTGGTAATCATCATCCTTGCCTTTATGCTCACCTAGTTCTTCACCAACAATTGAGTGAGTAGGGTAAGACTGTAAAATAGTGTCACGAATTACGGCTTCGGCTTCTTTATCAATGTTAGTTACTAAGTCGTTAGCGCCTTTTTGTTGCACTTCAACTTTTGATAAATCTTCACTTGCGCGAAGTAAAATTTTGCCTGCGTTGCGCGCAGCGCGAACCGCAATGTTTAACATTGGATGCATGGTATTACCTTTGGGTTGTAAAAGAACGTTTATATATTTCAGCCGGCGTATTTTAGCGACTTTTGCCATAAAGTAAACAATAAACCCTAAATACTTGTGTTTGTTTTTTATACAAGATTGAAAAGTTTAAATATTTTTAAAAAATAATTATCTGCATTTAAATAAATTAATTTTAAACAACACTTTACCTAAAGTTAACTTGAGGTTTTATCGTACTCCTAACTTAACTGATAGGATAACATTATGTATTTAGAGCACGTAAACTTAGTCGCGAGTGATATAGATAGTATGCTTACATTTTATCGCGCTGTATTTCCACATTGGTCGATTAGAAGTGAGGGCAGAGGCGATTGGCATGGAAAACCAAGACGCTGGGTACACTTTGGAGATGACACGCATTACATTGCGATAAGCAGTCATGGTGAAGGTGAAAACAGAAACTTATCGGGCCATCAAATTGGTTTTGCACACTTTGCTTATGTAACTAATAATTTAAGCACAGTAGTAATGCGCTTAAATAAAGTGGGTTTTACTCTAAGCAAGCAAGGTAGCGAGAATCCTTTCAGAAAGAATGTCTACTTTATTGATCCTGCAGGGTTTGAAGTTGAGTTTGTAGAATATTTAAGTGATATACCAAGCGAGCGAAATAACGATTTATAATAAAATACTAAGCAGCACGCTAAAGTGCTGCTACTCAATTATAGTGAGCGGTTATTATTACCCGTGCCAAACTGGGTCTTTAGCTCATTTGCAAAGCTTATAAATTTTTCTTTAATTGTGCGCTTTATTTTCACTTCAACCGAGCCCATTACTGCCTTTCCTTCAATATGAATTGTAGGGCCTTGGCGTTTGTTAAGCGACACAGATTTATTTTCAAGGCTACTTAAAATACAAAACATTTTAGACACTACATTGACATGCTCTGGTACGTAAATTTCATCGCTACCAAAAATACAGTTAACGTGAATAGTTACATTTTGATGCGCAAAAATAGCATCGGTAAAATCAAGCACCACCGATCCCATAAAGTTACTCAAATATATATTTTTTGGCACAACCCACTGACCACTTCGCTCGTTAGATCCTAAAATACTGCGTAATGTAAAATCATCATCACTGTTTTGCTGTGCACTATAATGTGGTGTAAATTGCGATTGTTTTTCTGCTTTATATTGCTGATCGGTATTAAGTGTTAAGTCTTCTACTAAGGCTAGCAGAGCTTCGTTATTAGGTGCATCCATCGCATTATCTAAACGTCTTTCAAATGCATCAACAGAAATAACACCATGACTGTAATTATAAATTAATTGATCAATCACTTGTTCGCGTACTTGCTCTATTGGGCGGTCTTCAACTTTTACAGACATGAGTTATTCCTTATTATATTTACTATTGATACTGCTCTTGTAGTTAGGCTGCAAACCGCGTACCAAATATAATTTCATTAATTATCAATTGGTTATTTTTTAACGGTGTTTTTTGTTTTGTTATATTAACGATAGATTAACCAAAAGAGCAATTATCTAGCTATTTTCACTATTTGAGAAAGTTTTACCGAGTAGCCTGTAAATAGTTACACAAACATAGATAAGGTTTTATCTTTTAATTAATTCAAGTCTTTGAATTTTAAGTATAAATAAAGTTGGCCTGAAGCTCGCATTAGTTAAAGTGTCTTTAATCAAAAGGAGAAAGATTATGAAAACATTTAACAAATCTATTATCGCAGCTCTAGTTCTTGGTACTACGGCTATGGGTGCCCAAGCAAACAGCTGGGAAAACGAAAGTAAAGATGCTTGGATTGATGGTAAGGCAGAAACCGTTCTACTTATGAACACTAATCTAAACAACTTTGACATTAACACTGATGTAAAAAATGGCAAGGTAGTACTTACAGGTAAAGTTAATAGTGAACTCGATAAAGAGCTAGCAGAAGAACTTGTACTTAGCCTAGATGGTGTAACTGATGTTGATAACAGCCTTACTGTTGTTAAAAGCATGGACACCGAAGATAAAAGCACCGACATGATGGACGATGATGATAACGACCTAACGGACGCTAAAATCACCACTGTAATCACAACTCGCTTCCTGTTTGACTCAGAAGTAGGTGGTACAGACATTGATGTTGATACCGACAACGGTGTGGTAACTCTGAATGGCTCTGTAGAGTCTGAAGCTGAAAAGCAACTAGCAGTTAAAATTGCTAAAAATGCTGAAGATGTTCGCGACGTAGTTGATAAACTAGCTATTGTTGCTGAATAATACAGTATAGTTAAGGCCCAGTAATACTGGGCTTTAAGTCTTTTCAATGTTTAATTTAAATGGAGTTTTATCATGGATATTATTCGTATAATACTTTCGGTTTTATTACCGCCATTAGGTGTGTTTTTGCAAGTTGGCTTAGGTATGCATTTTTGGTTAAATATTCTATTAACACTGCTAGGTTATTTCCCAGGGTTAATACATGCAATCTACATTATTGCGAAAAAATAATGACAGATTATATATTGTGTAAGCCGACTACTGAGGTTTAGCTAAATACTTTAGTACCGATCGGCTCACAATATTAGTTTTTAAAGAATTTTTAGATAGTTTTTAGATAGTTTTTTAGGTTAAATCCAATTTTTAACGCCCTTCAACCCATTGATTTACTTCCTTAACTCTCTCCCAATATTATTTTAAAACTATACTTATTGTTTACTAATAAGCTTTCCAGCTAACAGTCGCGCTCAGATTCTGACTTGATGCCATTTAGGAAATCTTCAACATTAGTGTGTTTATACATCTATAATATACAATCAAATACTTTATTATTTAGTGACAATATTACCTTCACTTCTAGTGTTATCATTAAACTAGGTTTTAGGCATATTGAGGCAGTTAATTGAATATTCGACTTATAATGTCAGGCGTTGTGTCTTTCGTTTTTTATTTTAGTTGGGCCTACTGGGCAAATAGTGCGGCAGACATTGCTAAATCGGTTACGCTTCAAGCTGCATTAGTGCAAGGTTTGTATAGTGGATTTGTAACGCTGTTTTTTACCTTTATTTTAGAAATGGTCGTCAACAAGTATAAGTTTAGTTATGTAACGCTTGCGTTTGTAACTCCAATTATTTGTATGTTTCATTCTAAAACACCACAAAACGTAGCAATACGACAAAGCTTCAATAATGCAATTAACTCTAGCGCCTCGTATTTAAGTAACAAAAAAATAGCAGGTGTACTTTTTGCGCCTATTATTCCGATTACTGTTCAATCGAGCTTAGTGATTATGGTGAATGTAATTAATCAGACACCTAATTTGGCACTTACAGTAGCCCCAAGCATATTTTTTACAGCCTTGTATGCCTACACATATATGTCAGCTTTGCTTAAAAAGTAGAGGGTTAAATATAAAAGACTATATGGGATAGGTTTTGTTTATAATTTAATACAGTGAATAGCACGGTAAATACCTTACATTTTATGTTTATGCCCACTTAAAAGATTACTATTTAAGCAGTTAGCTTGTTGATTGTTAAAATAAAGGTTTTTGGTAGTGACAAGCACCTAAAAAGTTTTTATACTGCAACCCGCTTTAGTCGCTCTGTGACTGAACGCTTCAAAAATTAACTGCCTGGCAGTTATATAAAGTTGGCCCCTTAGCTCAGTTGGTTAGAGCACACGACTCATAATCGTTAGGTCCCCAGTTCGAGTCTGGGAGGGGCCACCACTTTTACAAATTTCCCAAGTAAATACCTATCCAAATTATTTAAAGCTACATTAATTTAATATTGTGTAATTTTTATTCTTTAGTTACCCCTAATAATAAACGTAATCTAAATAAAATTAATCCATAGATTAAGCTAAGCTTTCTTAAATTTGGAATAGTGCGAATGCACTATTAAATTCCAGCGTTAGATCAGATGCTTTGCTTTATAAGTGACAGTGTTCAGCATTTAATTTCAGAATTAAAAAAGCCCCTATTGGGTAATGCCAGTCAGTTAAGCTGACTGGCATCTTTCTTTTTATGAGGATACTTAGATGGTTTTGGCTTAACCCATCGGGATATCTTCTATCCTCTCGTCTAGCTGGAAGCTTAAATAAGAGCAGTGTATTGAGTAAGTGTTGCCAGTGTATTGGAATGTTCCCTGGGCTCATTATAGATACTGACGAGAAATACTGAATGACAGCCATCGAACTGCTAGAGAAGCTAAGCTGGTTAGGCCATACCCCTGTGACTGTCGCCGCCATTGTCATTATTCTTCGTATTAAATTATAGGCGAGTAACACGGCCCATAGCTCCTGACGCACCATGTCTGGACGCTTACTTCTTAAATGGTATGCGCCTATCAAGCATGGTTTGTTTGATTTCTCTAAACCCAAGTTCTATCTCCCAACGATGACAATATAATTCAACAATTTCATTACCTGGATAACGCAATCTATCCGTCATCGAGGTTAATATACGGTA